>CAYHJO010000001.1:0-63378 GCA_964356715.1 uncultured Turneriella sp.
CGAGCTGGCGGCCAACCAGCGGTGAACGTAAAAGTCGTTCCCACCCGGAACCGGCAAAATGCCGCGTAGCTGTGCATCGCCACCTCTCAGACGAAAATCACAGATGCGGCATGTGCCGCTCGTGCACGCCCCCCGGTGCGCCGCGGCAAATGGTGTAGCGGCGTTATCGATTCCCCAGCCGCGGAATCGGTTTTCGAAATTGGCGAAATCGCCGATGGTAGCGTAACTTGCCGCGCCACTGGTGTCGCTCGCATTGGCGGTGTCATCAGAGGCGACTTTACCCACGAATGATGAACTTAAATCGACGGTATTGCTGAAACTGAAATCCGACGCGCCATTGGCCGCGCAGGCATTATCGATGCCGGCGCTCGCCGAACCTGCGCAGGGGTTGATCGTAACACCGATTTTGAGAAAGCCGCTGAAATAGTTGTTGTTCCCGGTCAGCGAAACTCCGTATGGCTGGTTTGCGGCGACAAAGTGAATCAATTGGCCGCGATTCTGATAATTGACAAATCCCTGGCTTGCCGTATTCACATAGACGGTATTGATGAAGGTACTGTCGCCGAATTCGCTGCGGATGCCTTCTGCGGAGTTATTGGCACCGGTGTGGTTTATCACCAGATTGTTGGGGTGGTTGATCCCGTTACCGGTCGCTATTCCATAACTGCCGGCGAAGAGAGCTACGTTCAGGTGGATGTTGTTCGTACTCTGCCCGGCATCGTAATACAAGCGGCTGCCGTTTGCAAGAGTCAGATCGTGATAAAAGTTCGACAAGGCGCCGCCCGTGTCGGCGCGTATCTGCGATTCGAAAAAATGGCTATAACCGACGCGGCAGGAACGCGTATTGCCCAACAGCATTTCTCCCCGCGCTATTTTGGCGCCGCGGATCGTCACGAAGCGCGAACCCCTGAGGTCGACGCTGCCCGCCATGCCGTTTGCATCGAGGGCTACCTCAAGCCATGAAAAGTTCGCTATGCTGCTGAGGAGGTAGTTAGACACTCCGGTTCCGGTCAGAGCAAGACCGGGTTTCGTTACGATGCCCACCGTTTGGGCGGTAGCGATAGGTTTGTTGGGATCGCTGTTAAAAACGTAAATTGTCTTCGCGGCGCTCAAGGTTAGCGTGGGGGTCACTACGACGGCTGCCGTGGTGACGGTGTTGCCATACCAAACCGCCCCGGGCGTTGTCTGCGAGCCGCAATTGTCGCTGACCGTGACCGAGTTAGCCCTCCAGCCTCCGGCTCCTGCGAAGTCGATCAGATCTGAGAGAAATTTTTCATCCGAGAGGCCGCCCGATACCATGTTAGGTACGCCGCCGATCATGGCGCATGTCCATTTAAAAGCACCAAGCATATCCGTCGCGTTAAGCCCAGTGCAACTGCTGCGGTTTCTCACGGGCACCCGACGCAATTCGCCGCCGTGAAGGCAGCTATTGAAGTGACCTGTTTCTGTTCCGTTGCAGAGCACACCTGTGGCCGTATAAAAAAAGGCACCGTCATTGCGGACATAGTCCATCCAGTTTGGGGCGGTAGAATAGACGGCCGTCACTGTGCCTAAGGCAGGTGGCACGCAACCGACGCCGCCCGAGCCGGCATCGTACTTCTCTTTGATGCGCTAAATTTCGTTCAGCAGCGACCCGCAAGCGGTGGCAAAGACGGGTAGGGTTAAGACCAGAAAGCCGCGTAGAATATCTGCAAAGAGCGAACGATTCTGCTTGTTCACACTACGACCCTCCAGGCTATTTTTCGCATCTTCCGCATTCATTTGCGGAAACTTCTCTTTACTTAGACCGAGCTGAACCCATTATTCCTCCGGTGTAAAGCCATTTTTTAGGACGCTAGTGCGCGGCGGGCATGGCGCGGATGATCCCCACTACGCCGACGCCGATCCAGAAAATATTGAGCAGCGAATAGGCCAGATCTCGCCTGACAACCGCGCACCATGACAACATAACCGCATCTATCGTATTAAAAATCCAGATGAGCATGAACGGGCTTTCCGGCCCCATCCAGCTGACGGTAGAGAAGCTTACAATGCGCATGACGACGCCGATGAGTTCAATAGCCTTGATACGGCGCAGAATATACGCATTCATCGCATGCCGCTGCATTCGCCCGGCCTGAACGTGTTCTGCGCTTCCCGGCACAAAACTGGCCGGCAGACTCGTGATTACTTTTGTCATTGGATAGATCCTCCCGATAATGGTGTTGCTTTGGTGAAAGCTATGGAGCGAGCTGCCGCTCGAGATTCTCCGCCCGCACAAAAAGGTTCTCGGTCTCGATTCTCATGTGTTCGGTCACATCGGCTTCAAGCTCTTTCAGTTTTTCGAAAAGAAACCTGTATGAATTGCATGCGCCTTCAGGCAGCGAGTAATCCTTTGACAATTTTCGGATTTTCGCCAGCATGTCTGTCGCCGAATCATGTTCATAATTCATGACACGAATGGGATTATTCACCGAGCCGCAGTGCATATTTTGCATGGGCTGTTTATTCTGGACTTTGTCGTGCATATCGAGTATCAGAGGGAAAAGGATTTGCTCTTCTTTTATCAGGTGCTGGTCGAGTTCCGCCTTCAACTGCGCACAAAAATTCCGGATTTCGATGAGTTCCGGATGTGCGTCGCCATGCACTGAGGCAACTTTAAGGGCAAACTGCTCCACCACTGGCAGGGCTTCGTAGAGATAGGCATGATGGTTATCGAGAATATGCCTGATAAGCCCGGGGGTTTCCAGTGCATCGGCGGTGTTCGCGGCTTTTCCCCGTCCGGCAACAGATTCCAGCTCTGCCAGTACCTCAGCGAGATTGATCCCGGCCGTGGAGCATGCATCCTTTAGAGTATTGCCCCCGCCGCAGCAGAAATCCAGCCCGTGCTTGCTGAGCACGCCGGCGAGGAGCGGAATTTGCTCCGAAATTTCCCGTAAGGTCTTGTCTGCCAGTACTATTGTCTCCATCACTTACTCCTTGACCGTATATTCAATATTTAGATCAACTTATCTTTTATTGAAAAGTAGTTTACCAATGAGTGAACGAAGCGTCAAGAAAACTATAGTCATATGGATAGTTTTCTTGATTGTGGATTGCCTTCCGTAATGGCAGCTGCTATTGCCGTTCCGCGCCGCCGCGGTCTTTTCAAGGCCGTTGGGCCCTACGCAGGATTAAGATGAGAAATCTTTGGACAGACGCAGAAGCAAACGAATTTCCGGGTGATTTGGGATTAAGGGTTTATTCTTCCCGACTTCTGGGCCGCGAGAAGCGCCTTGTGCTGCATGGCGGTGGTAACACCTCGGTCAAGGTTATCCGCAAGGATATTTTCGGCCAGGAAGAAGACATCCTTTACGTCAAGGGCAGCGGTTGGGATCTCGAAACCATCGGCGAAAAAGGCTTTTCTCCGGTCTCTCTGAACCACGCAATCAGACTCGCGTCGTTACCCTCGCTCAGTGATCCCGCGATGGTCAATGAATTAAGAACTCACATGCTCGAAGCTGCCGCCCCCACCCCTTCGGTTGAAGCCATCATGCACGCGGTGATTCCATACAAATACGTCGACCACACGCACGCCGATGCCATCTTATCGATCACCGATACGCAAAAGGGCGAGGATTTTCTCCGCGAGATCTATGGCGACCGTGTAGTGTATATCCCTTACGCGATGCCCGGCTTCGATCTCGCGCGGCTGGTCGCGGCTGAATTCCCACGCCAGGCGCATTCGGGAACGCAGGGCATGATACTTTTCAAGCATGGGGTGTTCTCATTCGGCGCTACGGCAAAAGAATCGTACGAACGTATGATTGCGCTGGTCGGTGAGGCTGAAGATTTTCTGGAAACGAAGAATGCGTCTGAAAATGTCTTTTCATTCGACATGGCACCGATGAGCGACATCGCGCCGATACTCGATTTGCGCCGGGATATCTGTGCACTTGCCGGCATGAACCTCATCCTGAGCACACACCGCACTGAAAAAACTCTGGCCTTTGCCAACCAGAAGGATATGACCGTTACGCAGAGGGGGCCCGCGACGCCGGACCATATCATCCGCACCAAAAGAAATCCCGCATTGAACCGCGATTTGCAGGCATTCTCTGCTGCTTACAGGAAATATTTCGAAGACAATTCCGTACGAGCGAAGCAACCGAAGAAAATTCTCGATACCGCACCCCGGCTGATTCTCGACCGGGAACTGGGCCTCTTGTGCGCCGGCAGACGCGCGCAAGACGCGCTGATAGCGGCAGAAATCTACGACCACACCATCGACATCGTATCGCGCGCCGAAAAACTCGACAAGTATCAGCCGCTGGACGAGCAGGATCTTTTCGACATGGAATACTGGGACCTCGAGCAGGCTAAACTCGTTAAACCGGGCAATCCGCCCATTTTTGAAGGCCAGATAGCGCTCGTTACCGGCGCCGCTTCAGGCATCGGCAAAGCCTGCGTGGCGGAATTTCTTGCTTCCGGCGCCGCGGTCGTCGGCCTGGACCGCAGCGATAAAATCACCGAAATTTTCTCCCGTCCGGATTATTTGGGTATCTGCTGCGATCTTACCGACGAGACGGCTGTGCGCGAGGCTTTTGTAAAGGCCGCCCTGGCTTTCGGCGGCGTCGATATGCTGATCCTGAATGCAGGCGTCTTTCCGCCGGGGAAAAGCATTGCGGAAATGGACATGGATTACTGGACGCGCGTGATGAATATCAATCTGAACGCAAATGTCACGGTCATGCGGCAGGCGCATGTATTCCTGAAAAAATCGCCGGCGGGCGGGCGCGTTGTGGCGATTGGTTCGAAAAACCTCGCAGCGCCCGGGCCCAATGTCTCCGCTTACTCGGTCTCGAAAGCCGCCGTCAATCAGCTCATGCGCGTCGCTGTGCTCGAATGGGCGTCGGACGGCATACGCATCAACAGCATCCATCCCAATTCTGTCTTCGACACGGGAATCTGGTCCGCCGAAGTTATCCAAAGCAGAGCGAAAAGTTACAATCTTACACCTGAAGCATACAGGAAAAATAACCTGCTTAAGATAGAAGTGACAAGCCCTGATGTTGCGCGTATGGCGGTGACAATGTGTTCCCCGGTCTTTTCGAGAACGACCGGTTCGGGTATTCCCGTTGACGGCGGCGTTGAGCGGGTAGTGTAAAACTAAATCGTTAACCATAGTTTTGTTGACGACTTGTTCAGCTTAGCGAACCCCTATCCAGCATTAGAGGATAAAACAATCTTTTTATTTATTATAGAATGGCCCCGTACTCTGTGCAAAAGGAGCTTCAGTGAAAACCAGTTTTTTTGACGGCATCGAACAGACGCAGATTCGCATCGGTGAAGCACTGGTTAATTCTCCGGTATTCTTCCGCGATCTGTCGTTCGACGCGTATGTGTTTTCCTGCGATGCGCGCAGCGCCGTGGCAAGACTTCCGTCGGGCAACTATTCGCCCATCAGGCTACCTTTTGGCAGATGCCTCAGCGCGTTGTTGTGCCTCGAACACCGCGACTCCGATTTGGGGCCATATAACGAAGCGGCTCTATGCGTTCCCCTTTCAGCCTTCGGATCGCACCTTTTGCCAGACTGGCTGACCGTGCTTCGCGAAGCCATCGACGGCAAGCTGCACGCGCATATTCTGCACATGCCGGTGAATTCTGAACTTGCGCTGCGGGGCGGCGTGGATTACTATGGGTTTCCGAAGTTCATGGCGGGCGTTGCCTTTCGGCACATGCAGAATGTCCGCGCCTGTGAATTAACCGACCGCGAAAACAAATTCCTGTCGCTGCGTATCTCGCCCGAGCGCGAACGCGGCATCTCGCTCGGCGCCCGGAATATAACGTTCTGTTCTTATCCCGTCAAAGCCGGAAAACCGCTGCTGGGACGCATCGATATGCAGTTCGACGATCTGCACGCGAATTTTTTTCCGCGCCTCGAGCACCTTGAAATCGGCAATAGCGAAATGGCCGAAGCGGCTTCGCTGCTGCTGCAACACCCCATCGCACACATCAGCTCGCGCACTGCACGCGGAATCCTGAGATTGCCGGTCAATAGCCAACCGTCGGCCGTACTGCCAACGGCCGGATGTGAGGCTCGCAGCCGATTGGAGGCAATTCGTGGAAGCTGAAATCGAAAATCTGTCAGAGGCGAAACGCGGCGTCATGTCCACAATAACGCGCATCGCATCGACGCATCAATACAAATGGAGAAACAATGAAAGAAGACAAGTTTGATTTTATCGTGATCGGGGCAGGGCACCATGGCCTGTCGATGGCTGGTTATCTCGCGCAAGGTGGATTCAAAACCCTGCTGCTCGAACGCAGGCATGAGATGGGCGGCGGATTATCGACCGAGGAAGTCACGCAGCCCGGTTTTTACCATAACCTGCATTCCAATTTTCACGGATTGATCCCTTTCATGCCCTGCTATACGGATTTTGAACTGGAAAAATCGGGTGTCCATTACTACCATCCCGAAGCCAATCTCGGTATGCCGCTCAAAGACGGTCGCGCGCTCGTGCTCTATTCCGATGAAATCAAGAGCTATGAGTCGCTCGAAAAGTTCAGTAAAAAAGATGCGGATGCCTACGCGCGTTTCAAGAGTTCGATTTCCGACCATATGGACGAGCTTTTAACGTACGTATATTCGCCACCCACTAAAGCAAACGAAGACGGCTCACACCGCTTACTGACGAATCTTTATGGCGAAGAGATTTTGCACCAGAGCCCTTACGATTGGGTAAAGAGTTATTTTGAGAATCCGCATGTGCAGGCACTTTGCCTGTTTCATATGGCGATCGCCGGCTTCGACGTGACGCAGAAGGGTATGGCAAAGGCCGGTATCGGCTATCTGGGTTTTGCCACGAACTGGCAGCTCTGCCGCGGCGGCAGCCATTTTCTCGCGCACGCAATGGGCGGCTACTTTCTGCGCCAGGGCGGCTTTCTCGAAGAAAATGCCCCGGTAAAAAAAATCATCCTCGATGGCAAGCGGGCGGCCGGCGTCGAAACGGCCGATGGGCAGAAGTTTTATGCGGACAAAGCGGTCATCAGCGCGATCGATGCGCACCAGACGTTGCTCGATTTTCTGCCGAAAGATGCGCTGGCCTCTGAGTTGCGGGAAAAAGTCAGCAAACTCGATTACGGCACGGGCGATTCGCTCTTTGCCGTGCACCTTGCGCTCAAAGAGGCGCCACAGTATACCTCTGCCGCGTATAACCCCGACATCAACCGCACGTTTAATCTGAACATCGGCTATGAAACCCCCGAAGATGTCGCCGAGCATTTCGTCGAAACGCGTGCCGGTGAAGTACCGAAAGTGCCTCGCCTGAACTGCAGCATCAATACACTGTTTGACCCGACGCAGGCGCCTGAGGGATTCCATACAGGACTCATCTGGCAGTTCGCGCCATACAACATCGAGGGCAAAGGACCCGAGCATTGGAACAAAATCAAATACGATTTTGCGAAAGAGTGCATCAAGGTTTGGAGCACCTACGCCCCCAATCTCGCCGACAGCGTCATCGATTTCTATCCGTACACACCGCTCGATATCGGAGAAAAAATGGTGAATATGCGCAACGGCGGATTCCATTGCGCAAGCGTCATGCCGTCGCAACTACAGAGCCTGAGGCCCACAGCGGAACTTTCGGGTTATAAAACGCCGGTCGAGGGCCTCTACATGTGCGGGTCCTGTATGCATGCGCATGGCGGCATCACCGGTTCGCCGTCGTATGCCGCGCTGCAGGTGATTGCCGATGATTTCGGCATTCGCGACAAGCTTAAGATCGGCAACAAATTCTGGGAAAAATCAGGAGCAAAAAAATGAGCGCGCAGGAATTTGATTTTATCGTTATCGGCGCCGGCCATAACGGCCTCATTGCCGCGAACTACCTTTGCCGTACCGGTGCTTCGGTGCTGCTGCTCGAGCGCAGGCTCGAAGCCGGCGGCGGACTGACGACCGAAGAAGTGACGCTTCCAGGTTATCTGCATAATTTACATTCGTACTTCCACGACACGATCGACATTATGCCACCTTACCGCGATCTCGATCTCGAAGAGCACGGCGCGGTTTACATCAAGCCGCCCGTGCAAGTGGCAACGATCACACCCGACGGCAAGGCGCTGATTTCGCATACCGATGTGCAGAAGAGTATCGCTTCGCTCACACGTTTTTCCGCGGCCGATGCCAAGGCCTATGCCGACTGCCATGAAGAGTACCGCGAATACATGGAGACGATCGTCGTCCCCGCGTTGTTCTCTGCGCCGTCGCATCCTTCCGAGCAGATCGCCGCGATGGAAGAAACCGACGAAGGTCTGGCATATCTGCGGCTTTGCCGGCAGACCCCGCAGCAGGTTGTCAGTGAACTCTTTGAAACAGAAATTGCGCGCGCACACGTGCTCTTTCAACTGGCAATTCCGCGCGGCGCGGTTTTCGACAGCGCCGGCACGGGTTTTTTTGCGCCGCTCATTATTTCGCAAATTGAAGACTCGCAGATCTGCCGCGGCGGCTCGCATAAAATGGCGCACGCGCTGTGGAAAGCGCTCTTGAAAGGCGGCGGGGCGATACGCGGCGTGCGTGAGGTCAAGAGGCTAACCGTGGAAAAAGGTAAGGTCACCGGTGTCAAATTGCGCGACGGTGAAATCATCCGCGCAAGGAAAGGCGTGGTGTCAACGGTCGATATCAAGCAGACATTTGAGGATTTTCTGCAGGATGAGAAAATTGATACGAAGATAACGCAGGCATCGCGCAACTACCAGCTCGACGAGTTTTCTCTGTTCAGCGTGCATCTGGCGCTGAATGAACCACCCAAATATACTGCCGCAAAATTTGACGCCGATAGCGATAAAGCCGTTAAAGTAAACCTCGGCTTTCATGACATGGCTGCGTTCACCGAACATTGGGCCGATATCCGCGCGGGCCGCCTGCCGCAGGTACCACGGATGTACTGCTCTGCCCCTACCGTTTTTGATCCAACGCAGGCGCCGGAAGGCAAACACACCGCACTGGCGTGGATTCCCGTGCCCTATGCGCTGAAAGACAAAACATCGTGGGAGAAAATTAAACACGAATTCGGCGAAAAGTGCATCGCCTACTGGAAAACCTTCGCGCCGAATTTGGATGAGAAAAATATCATCGCCAAAAAATTCATGCCGCCAACAGACATCGACGCCAAATTCAGCAACATGCGGCAGGGGGGGATTTTCATGGGCAAAGTTACTCTCGACCAGATTGAATATTTCCGCCCACATCCGCTGCTGTCGCAGTACAAGACCCCGATTGAAGGACTCTACCTGGGTGGCGCCGGCTGTCATCCGGGTGGCGGCATTATCGGCGGCGGTGGCTACATCGCCGCCTCGGTTATTGCGGACGATTTTGAACTCGATAAATGGTGGGAGGCTTAATAAAGATGCAAACTGAAAAAAAAACAGCGAAACCTGTAAGAATATCGAATACGCTCCTGGTCAATAAACCGATCCACGAGCTGTGGGAATTTTTTGCCGACATCGAGCGCTTTGCGGGCTTTGTGCCGACGGTCAAAGAATATAAGATGGAGGATGAAGTCACCTTTTCGGGCAAGGTCGGCGTAACGCTGGGGAAAATCCCCGTGCGCAGCAAGATCATTTTCAAGATCACGAAGAAAGAAGGGCCGTTTTATATGGAAGCGGAGGGCATTTCGTATATGGGTGAGACGATTGTCGAAATGAAGAAAAGCAAATCCGAGGCCGGTGAAATCAACAAGAAGTCTGTCGGCCGCATATCAACAACTTTGCGTCTTTCTGTCGAATCAGATAACTCCACGCGGCTCGATTTTGTGGCTAACGTCGTCGCCGAAGGCAAATTGCGCAATATTTATAACAGTATTGTTAAACTCAAAGTTCCGGCGATAAAGAAAGAATTCGTCGAAAACTTACGCCGGGCGTTTTCGGTCGCTGTGGAGCAGATTGAAGACCAGGTAGAAGCGGTAATCGGCGTGGAAACTCCGGCGGGCGAGAAGAAACCCGGCAGAATCAGGAGATTTTTCTCGCGCAAAAAGCAGGTGCAAAATGAAAGTGCAGTCTAAATTTCTGAACGGCGACGTCAGAGTCACTTCAATCAGGCCAAATGGCGATTCGATCAGGGTTGAGGGTACCATAAAAGAACTCTATCCGATCGAGGTCGAGCTGTCGGCGACCGATCTGATCGAAATACTGCAGGTGAGTTTCCGTCCCGAACTCTGGGTGCATTCGGCAAAGCTGCTGGCCAGTGGACTTCTGGAGGCCGGTGCAAAGTGATTTCGGAACGCGGATTTCGGCATGGGCCCCGTCAGAGAAGATTCAGCGGCTGCTGAGCGACCACTGCGCGGCCGTGCCCGCTCTGGGCGCTGAACGCGCGATCCACTATACGGATTTTTTCAGACGCGAAGCGCGTAAATACAAAGATCCGCATATGCGCCTTGCCAAAGCGTTTGCCGATCATCTCGAACGGCGGACCATCCGCATCTTCGACGGCGAGATTTTTGCCGGCAGCCACACCGAGCATCGGGTCGGGGCGATCTGTTATCCCGAGCTTGCCGGCAGCTTTATGCTCGAAGATCTGCTGCGTTTCGAAACCCGCAAAACCAATCCGCTGCGCGTCGAAAAGCGACACAAGGACCGGCTGATGTGGAACGTGGTACCTTACTGGTTCACGCGCAACATCGTCATGAAAGCATTTTCGTTTATCGACCGCATACGCTATTCGATCGATCAGCTGTCGGCTACCAGTTTTATTATCAACGAAGCCGGCGGTGTGGCACATTTCATTCCCGACTACGCCGGTTTGTTGCGACATGGAACCAGCGGTATCAGGGCGCAGATTCAGACAAGAAAAGAAAAAGCGGGAATTTCCCCCGTGCAGCTGCAGTTCCTCGATGCAGCTCTGGTCGCTTTACAGGCGTTTGAAAGCTTTGCCGGTCGCTACCGCGCGGAAGCCGAACGCATCGGTAGGCACGACATTGCAGATTTGCTTGCCCGCGTGCCGCTTGGGCCCGCGAACAATATTCGTGAGGCGCTGCAGGCCATCTGGCTCTACCAGTTACTGATTCAGATCGAATCGCTCGACCAGGGCATTAGCCCCGGCCGGCTTGACCAGATTCTGTATCCGTACTATCGGCGTGAAAAAGCCGCGGGGACCTTCGTCGCCGCTGAGTTTTGCGACCTGATGTGCGCCTTTTCGCTCAACCTCTCAGAAGTGATTCCGTTGTTCTCCGGCCGGTTGACTCGATATTACAGCGGGCTGCCAACGGGGCAGGCAATCGTTATCGGCGGTCTCGGTGCCAATGGCCAGTGTGCGGCAAACGAGCTGACATATCTCATGCTCGATGTCATGGAAAAATTCCGGGTTCGTCAGCCGAACTGGCATGCGCGCATCGGTAGTCGGTCAGAAAGGCGCTACGTGGATCGCGTCATGCAGGTCGTTGCGCAGGGCGGCGGTTCACCGGCACTTTACAACGACGATGTCATCATGCCGGCGCTGGAAAAGCACGGTCTTGACGGCGGCGAAGCGTGGAATTACGCTACGGTCGGCTGCGTCGAACCGGCGATCGGCGGCAAGAGTTTTACGTCGACCGATGCGGCTATTTTCAATCTCGCGCTGTCGATGAACAACGTGCTGAAAAAATATGAGAGCGGATTGTGGTCGGTAATCCGGAGTTTTTTTCGGGAGAAGCAGGTTTCGAACACCATCGATGAGTTGATTGCCGAGATCCGCGAGGATCTGTGCCGCCGGCTTGACCATTTGCATTTCTGTCTGTCGAGTATCGAGCGCTCTCACCAGAAGCACCACCCGACACCGTTTTCTTCGCTTACGATTCGCGGCTGTATTGAGTCGGCCACCGACTGCGTGAATGGCGGTGCGTTAATCAACGGTTCGGGCATTCAGGCAGTCGGTCTCGCCGATTTAGCCGACTCGCTAAAGGCGCTCGACGATCTGGTGTTTCAAAATCGGCGCTACACCCTGGCCGAGATAGCAGGGTTATGCCGTCGGAATTTCGCGACCGCCGGTGAGGCGCTGGCTCGGGTGCGGCGCGAGGCGAAATTCGGCAATGACAACATTGAAGTCGACCGATACGCCGCCCGCCTGGCACAAATGTTTCACGACCTTACCGTGCGGAAAATGAATACGCGCGGCGGTCGCTGGACCCCAGGGCTGTATTCGATGACCTGTCATCGGGCATTCGGTATGCATATGGGCGCGTTGCCCTCCGGGCGTCTGCAGGGCGAAAGTCTGGCCGACGGACTCGCTCCGTCAGATGGCTGCGATGTACTCGGGCCTACGGCTTCGCTGAACTCGGCGTGTGCAATCGACAATACGCTGTTTGCCAATGGGATCAATCTGAATCTGAAATTTGCGTCTGCTTCCTTTTCCTCATCCACGGGGGCTGTATTACTGGCAAATCTGATTGAAACTTTTTTCAGGAAAGGCGGCATGCAGACGCAGATCAACGTGCTGGACCTGTCGGTGCTGGAAGCGGCCATGGCGAATCCCGGCAAATACCGCAATCTACTGGTACGCGTCTCGGGTTACTCTGCGTATTTCACCGATCTTACGCCAGAGATGCAGCGGGAAATCATCGCGAGAACCTTTCATTCGGCGGGAGGGTGAATGCACAGCGCTGCGGGGCATGTTGTTGCGCCCATCTTTGACATCCAGCGTTTCTCGCTGCATGATGGCCCGGGTATCCGGACGACCGTGTTTCTTAAAGGTTGCCTGCTCGACTGTGCCTGGTGCCAGAATCCGGAATCCAAGAGCCGCAAACCGATGATTGCCTTCTACGCCAACCGGTGTTTGCAGTCGTTCGCGTGCCGCGCTGTCTGCCCCGACGATGCGATTCTCGCGGGGGCTTTTCGCGTCGATTACGGCAAATGCACTAACTGCAATTTGTGTCTCGAAGCCTGCCCCGGAGGCGCGTTGGAAAAAATCGGCGCTTACATGGTAGCCGACGATCTCTTTGCGGAGGTGCTGCGCGATGAAGATTATTTCGCCAGCGGCAGCGGTGGCATTACCGTTTCTGGCGGCGAACCCACCATACACGCGAAATTTCTGACCGATTTCTTCGGCCTGTGCCGACAGCGCGGCATCAATACACTGCTGCAGACTTCGGGCTATTTTCGCAGCAGTGTACTCACGGATGTTATGCCGCTGGTTGACCGCATCTGGTTTGATCTGAAGCTGATGGATGAACAGCAGCATATGGCTTTCACGGCACGCAAGAACCAGATTATTCTGCGCAATGCTGCGGCACTCATTGAGTGCGGGGCAGCGGTTGAGTTCCGCATTCCTCTGGTCGAAGGCATCACGGATACTGACGAGAACCTGACGCAGATTGCAGGCTTTCTGCGTGACCACGGTGTCGAATCAGTGCATGTGCTGAAATACCACAATATGGGTGAAGCGAAGATTGACATTGTGCGGAGCCGGCAAAAAAAACTACAGAAAGCCTGCTACGATGACGCCCGTTTCGCCGATAGAAAAAAATTTCTCGAAAGGACAGGTCTGCGTGTTATCTGCTGACTTGCAGCGCAGTCGTGAGTTGGGGCCAAGCTGCTTTGACATCGCTGGTAAAAAGTGCAATTCGAGCTTGCCGCACTAAGCGCGGGGCGGAAAACATCCTAAAAAAGTATAAAAAGATATAAAAATCTATAAAAAGGCGCCGCCATGATCAAATTCAGCTTTTGGCAGAGATTGTCAGACTATGGTACAGAGGGTTTATCTTCGATACCAGAACGCAAGAGGCACCGCATCGCCAACCAACTGCTTGCGGCAGTCGTATTATTTAATCTTGCCTTCGGCGTGCTGGAAATTATCGTTTATCTGAAGCTTTTGTCTCTCGATCGGGAAAAGCATTTTCACTACCTTTACTTTTATACGGTCCCGGGGGTGATCATCCATTTTCTCGCGGCCGCTACCTACGTGCTGAAAAACCGTTCGCACAATATGAATTATACCTTTTTGATGCTGCCTCCGCTCGTGGCATATATTACCATGTTCTGCTTCTATCTGGGCAACTCGCTCATGGTGCACCTGATTCTGTTTGCGCTGATTCCAATTCCATTTTTTGTCTACGCCAGGCACCAGATCCGGGCAATTTTGCTGCATGAAATCAGTGTCATATTGGGTGTCGCCGCTGCCTATACCGGATATTGGCTTATGCAGCCACTGTTACCCGTTACCCCCGAAATCGAAAACATGCTGCGGCCTGTTCCGGTTCTGACGGTCATCGTCATTCTCTGCCTCATCTCGTATTATCACTGGAAGCAGAGTAACTTGTCAGAAAGCCTGCTGGAGCACGAGAAAAAACATACGGAAAACCTGCTCAATAATATTATTCCCAAACACGAACAGGCAGAAAAGAAATACCGGCATCTCGTCGAGGGTTCAGGGGACATAATTTTTTCGATGAATCAGACGGGCGAGATTATCACGATCAACAAGGCGGTCAAAGCGCATCTGGGATTTTCGCCGGCAGAAATTCAGGGACGCAAATTTGAAGAGTTGGTCTATACTGCCACAGGTGGCAAGTCTGAAATTGAGACCGATCTGTTTCGCAGTTATCTGCGGGATTTGCTCGACAAAAAGAAGTCAGTCGCTTTTCGAATTCCGCTGCGCCAGAAGTTGCACGCCGAGCCGGCCGAATTGTCGGTTTTGCTCGAGCTTGCCGAATCGGACGAGGAGCTGGAAATTCTCGGCAAGGCGATGTCGACTCAGGACGATCTGATTCTCAATTTTCTGCAACGCGAACGCGGCCGGTTTGCCATCGGCAACAGCATCGGTCATGCGGATATCCTCAGCCATAAGCTCACCTGCAACCTCAGCAAAGTGCTGCCCGGTTCCGACATCCAGTCTTTGCGCATCAGCCTGAGGGAAATGCTGATCAACGCCATCGAGCACGGTAACCTCGGCGTGACCTTCGAAGAAAAAACACGCGCTCAGGAAGAAGGCGATTTCATGGATTTTCTCAAGGTCCGGCAGCAGGATCCCCGCTATGCGGGAAAAAGAGTATTTATCGACTATATCTTTGATGGACAGAAAGTGGCCTACCAGATTACCGATGAAGGGTTGGGGTTTAATCACAGGGACATGATGGCAGATAACTCAGAAACAGCAAACGCAGAATTTTTGGCGCATGGCCGCGGCATCACGATGACACGAAATACCTTTAGCCTCGTGCGTTACAACAAGACGGGAAACAAAGTAATTCTCGTGAAACACTTCAACCGGACAGTGGAGTAAGCCGGTTTCTTATGCTTTACCGTAATTCCAGTCAGTACGCGCTACGCGCCTTAACCCACATGGCCGGTCTCAACAGCGGCAGTTGCCAGCGCATTGCGGATCTGGCCGAGGCGCAGAATATACCCCAGGCATATCTCAGCCAGATTTTCAAACAGCTGGTTGAGGGAAAGATTCTCAAGTCGATCAAGGGACCTGGCGGAGGTTACGTCTTTGCCCGTGCGCCGGAGAAAATTACCTTTTACGACATCAAAATCTGCGTCGATGGTCCGGATGATTTTGAGAAATGCGTGATCGGATTCGATGTCTGTTCAGACCATACGCTGTGTCCGGCGCACGAGGCATGGAAAAAACAAAAAGTCCAGGCGCAGAAAGACATGTGCAGCATCAATCTCGCCAGTGCCAGCGAGCTGGTACGAAAAAAACACGCCGAGCAGAATCTTGCCGCGCAGAAGACGCGGCGACGCCGTCTTTGACGCGAACAGCCTGCCGTGCTGACTCGCTTTGTTCTTGCCTTGGTGTCGGGAACTGCCTCAACGGGTAATGCGCAAAATCTGGCGGAACGTCTATAACTGGGGGGATACGGAAAAGAAAATCGACCCCACGATTGAGCACCACATCAACCATTTTAAGCACCTGCTCGGCATCGAAGGCGAGGTGCATGAACTGCCGCTCAACAGCAATGCGCAGCAGGAAGTCAGACTCGCGAAAAAGAGCCGGCTGGCGCGTGCGGCGCTCAAAGACCTCATGCGGTTTGTCGGCAGCGATAACGTGTACGTCGATGATTTTTCGCGCGCGAAGCATTCGTTTGGCAAATATTACGGTGACATACTCAAAATGCGCATGGGCAAAATCGAGCATCCGCCCGACGCGGTGGTGTGCCCGCGTACCGAAGAAGATCTCATTAAGGTCATTAACTATTGTAATGCCAGGCGCATTGCCGTCGTTCCCTGGGGCGGTGGCACGTCGGTCACGCGCGCGCTCGAAGCCGACAAAGGCGGCATCGCGCTCGATCTGACCGTGCATCTCAAAGACGTGCTTTCTCTGAACGCCGAAGATTCGACTGTGACCGTCGAGGCCGGTATTCTTGGCCCCGATCTGGAAAAGTATCTCAACGAGCGCGGTTACACCTGCGGTCACTTTCCGCAATCGTTTGAATTCGCGACGGTGGGCGGTTGGGTCGCAGCGCGCGGCGCAGGCCAGGCATCGACGGGCTATGGCCGCATCGAAGATCTGTTAGTCGGATTAAGAATTGTGACTCCGACCGGGTTGATCTCGTGCGGAAATTATCCCGCCGCTTCGGTCGGTGGCGATATCCGGCATTTTATTCTCGGCAGCGAAGGCACACTGGGTGCCATCAGCCGCGTCACGCTGCGCATACGCAAATACAAGGCCGACAGGGCAATTTTGAAATCCTACATGTTCAAGTCGTTTGAACAGGCGGTTGAAGCCATGCGCGAAATGATGCAATCGCAGGTTTACCCGCCGCATTTTTTTCGTATCTCAGACCCCGAAGAGACCGAAATCGGGCTCGGCATGAAGGGCAAAGACAAGGGCATCACCGGCGCACTGCTGAATTTTCTCGGCTTCAAAAAAAATGGCCGCTCGCTGATGTATGCGATTTTCGAGGGCGACGGCCGGCAGTGCCGTCTGGGCGAGAGCGCGCTGGGTAAAATCGTGCGCAAGCACGGCGGTCTGTCGCTCGGTGCATACGCCACGCGTAAATGGCTCGAGCAGAGATATTCATCCGCCTATATGCGCGACCCGATGATGGATGCCGGCATTCGCATCGACACGCTCGAAACTTCGGTACATTATTCGCAGCTCGTTGAACTTTGGCAGGCGGGCAGGGCCTATATCAAAAAAGACGGGCTGACGTTATGCCTGACGCACATTTCCCACACTTATGAGACAGGGGCGAATCTCTACTTTATTTTCGCATCGCCGATGCTGGCGAAAGACGAGCTCAACCAGTTTGAGAAATTCCATAAAGGCATCGTCGAAACTTTTATCGCGCATGGGGGCACGCTGTCGCATCACCACGGTATCGGGCGCCTCGTCGCACCGCTACTGAATCAGCAGCACTCGCCGGCGACGCTGGAAGCGTGGCGCGCAGTAAAAAAGACCCTCGATCCGAAAGGCATTATGAACCCGGGGGCGTTGATTTACAAGGCGAAATAATGGACGGCATTTCACGCGCATGGACGGCGATCAGTGAGATCGGTATCCGCTATGCGCTGAATGATTCTGCGCGCAAAATGGTGCGCCTGCAGAACCGTATTGCCGTCATTTCGGCAGTGATTGTCGCTGTGCAGGCTTATAGCTTTTTTACGCTCGGCCTGCATTATCTGCTCGTTGTCAATGCGTGCGCCGCTGCGGCCTATCTTTCCTGTCTGATTTTTTCCGTGACCGGCCATCTGCTGTTTGCGCGCATCGTGTTTCTGACTACCGCGACGTTCGCGATCACACACCACCATCTGTATTTCGGTTTTGCTGCGGGATTCTGGATTCTCTTCCTCGCCCTCTGCCAGGCGATTTTCGCGTTATTTCCGGAATGGAGCATGCGCCGGCTGATATTACTGTCTTCTCTGTTGGGTCTCGCCATAATACTGGTACTTGTCTTTTCTTACAGTTTTCCGCCCCTTTACGCCGGAATGAGCGCCGAGCTGGCACAGAAATTCATGCGCGGCAATGTCATTCGCGGCCCGATTTTACTGCTCATTGTCGCATATTATCTCGTGCACGAAAACCGCAGAACGGAAGAGGCGTTGCGCTTCACAGCCACCAAGGCCACAGAAGCGGCCGAGGCCAAGTCGTTTTTTCTTTCGAACATATCGCATGAACTGCGCACACCGATGAACGCGATCAAAGGCTTTGCCGATATTCTGCTCGAAGATGCCTCTTCGCTCGGCGAAGCAGCTAAACGAGAGAAATTTACCACCCACCTGAACCAGATTCGCATTTCAGCCGCAAACCTGACTTCGATCATCGACGACATTCTCGATTTTGCGCGCATTGGCAACGGCAGAATACGTTTCCGCAACAAGGATTTTGATCTGCAGGAACTCGCGGGCAATGTGATGCAGACCGCGCAGTTTTACGGACACCAGAATAATCGTCTTGAGATACAGACCGAACTCGATGCCGCTTTGCCGCGCCATGTCAGGGGTGACCCGGTGCGGCTCAGCCAGATTCTGTTGAACATACTGAGCAACGCGATGAAGTTCACGCACTCCGGCTTCGTGAGACTGAAGATTTCGTTGCGCGAAAGCACAGAGCAGGCGCACTATATCTCGTTTGACGTCGAAGACTCGGGCATCGGCATACCTGGCGAAAAGCTGCCCTTCCTGTTCGACAGTTTTTCGCAGGTTTCGCGCGAAACAGCCGTGCGGTACGGGGGTACGGGCCTCGGTCTCGCGATCAGCAAACACCTCGTCGAAATGCAGGGCGGCACAATAGCGGTCATGAGCAGCCCCGGCAAGGGATCGCTCTTCACAGTCAATCTGTGGTTCGACAAAGGTATGGCCGAAAAGACCGCAGATGGCAAGCCAGTGCGCGATCTGCGCAAGGCACGCATCCTCGTGGCCGAAGACAATGAAGTGAACCAGATGCTCATTCAGAATATTCTCGAGTCATGGAACGCGGATCTGCAGCTTGTTGAAAACGGTCTCGCAGCGCTCGGCCAGGCACAGAAACGGGATTTCGACCTGATTCTGATGGATCTGCAGATGCCATTCATGGACGGTCTCGAAGCCACGGAAAACATCCGTGCGCTCGAAAACAAAAAACATGCGTCGGTACCGATCGTGGCGCTCACAGCGGACGTGCTCAGCGAAACGCGCAAGCGTGCGTTCGCTGTCGGCATGAATGATCTCGTGACAAAACCGATCAATCAGGCAGATCTTTACGCAGTGCTCAAAAAAGCGCTGGGCCTGCCAGACTAGTCTGCGCGCAACGTCCGGCAGCGAGCGTTATTAAATATGGCGCGCAACGGCGGCATAGACCTGGTCTGCGGTCAGTTCGCGCGCACAGCGGAAGTGTTTTTTGGGGCACACCTCGAGTCCCTTGTGGTTGCACGGCCGGCACTCAATGTTGCGCGCAGAAAGAACCTCAGCCCCGGCGCTCAGCGGGAAAAAACCAAATTCTTCAACAGTGCTCAGAAAAAGTGCAATGAGCGGCGTCTTCGCCGCGGAGAGAAGATGCATGAGCCCGCTGTCGTTTGTGACAACTGCGCAGGCCAGATCGGCAAGCGCCGGCATTTGAGCTACCGAAAGCTCATTGCACAGGAACTCCATGCGTTTTGCATGCCGTTTGAGATAAGGATGTTCTTTGAGAAAATCAAAGACACCGGTTTCGTCGCTGCCGCCGAGCCAGATAATCTTTTTCAGCGGATGCTTTTCGAGTATCCTGGAGGCCAGCGAGGCGAAATATTCTGCGGGCCAGCGCTTGGTGGTCCAACGTGCTCCTGGCGCAATCAGTACCGGTTTTTCAGCGGCAAAGCGCTCCATCTTTTTGGGCAGCGCTTCGCGGCGCAGAGAAACCACTTCGCTGCGCGGCGTGTCGTCGATGCCCGCGAGAGTCTCGAAGTAACGGTCGGCGACCTTTTTCTTTTCTGTATAACGGTTTTTTTTCAGGTAAACCAGCAATATGCGGTTTAAGTAGGGTTTGCGGTAACGCCGTTTTTTTTCTGCGCTCAAAACCAGCGACAGAATACGGGTTTTTAGGTTACTCTGCAGGTCGAGCACCAGGTCGTAACGATCGATTTCCGCGTGCAAGGCCGCGCGCACTGCAAATACCGACTGCCCGTTTTTCCACGTTTCAATTTTGTCTGCATCGGGGCAGGCCGCGATGAATTCGGCGTAACGCTCTTTGACAAGAAAGGTAATGCGGGCATGAGGAAAGAGTCTCCTGAGTCGCTGCAGCACGGGAGTTGTCAGCAGAATATCGCCGATCGCGCTGAGGCGTATGACCAGAATTTCTTTCATCTTGGATTTGCCAGTGCCAATTTGCGAATCCGCAGGGAAAGTGCTTCAAAGTCTGCGGCCGTAAGCCCGCTGGTTCGCACATCCACCTCGGGCTTATGCGGCATTGCGTTCAATTGGCGGAATACTTCGCGGTAGTTTGCCGCAATGCGCTCAAGCCGCGCTTCGGTCTCGAACACGTCGAGCTGCGCGCGGGAATTCATGCGCGCGAGTGCAACGTTAACCGGTAGATCGAGAAACACCACGAGATCGGGCAGACGTATCTGATTATTTGCGAGGTAGGCATTCAGTATCGCATGGATCTGGCTGTTATCCATAGCCTGGTATGCGGCGGTAGAAAAAAAATAGCGGTCGAGAAGGACAATTTTCCCGGCAAGCAGGGCCGGCAAAATCTGGTGTTTGAGGTCCCACAGGCGGTCGATGAGAAATAGTTCGAGCAGTTCGCTGCTCATTTGCGCATCGACTTCTCTGGCTGTGCGCAGTATGCGGCGGATTTCGCGCGAAGCATCAGTTTTTTCCGTTGGCTCGCGCAAAGCCACGCAACTGAAACCATGCGGCTCCAGGTGCGAGCAGATTTCGCCGATAGTTGTGGATTTGCCGCTGCCGTCAATTCCCTCGAAAACAATAAATGCGCCAGCCATTGCGATGTACCCCGGTACGTGTCGGCTACCAGTGGGGACATTGACGGAAGGCGAAATGCATGATACACTATAAAAGCGCCGGTTGTTCATTCAGGGAAAGCGATAGCGGCGGAATAAACTGTAATTAGGGTTGATTTGCTATGCGCCCAAATTATTTGAACCGATGGCGAACCTGAACAAGTATACAATGTATGAACTGCTCACGACTGCGGTTGCGCAGGGGGGCGAGTCGGTTGCGCAGATGTACCGCGCAGAAAAGAACGCACCTTACAGCAAACTTACTTTTAACGAATTTTTTGAAAAGGCGCGTGCCATCAGTCTCGGGCTCGATGCTATCGGTCTGAAGGCCGGTGATAAAGTCGGCTTTATCGCCGACGTCGGAAACCAGTGGTTGCCGATCAGTATGGGTATCACCGCAATAGGCGGTGTGGACGTGCCGCGCGGCACCGATGCAACTCCGCAGGAACTGCTCTATATTTTTCAGCACGCGGATTGTCCGATTATCATTCTGGAAAATGAAAAAGTTTATGCGAGCATTTCCGGGAAAATCGGTGAATTCGGCAATCTCAGGACGGTCATCTTCATGAACGGCGCCAAACCTTCTGTACCGTCCGGTATCAAGGTCTTCAGCCTCGACGAAATTATCAGCAGTGGCAAGAGCCAGCACGCCGCTGCTCCGAATCGCTACACAGAGTTGGGTCAACGCGTGGGCGAAGAAGATCTTGTCACAATCATCTATACTTCCGGAACTACGGGTAATCCTAAGGGTGTGATGCATTCGAATAAATCACTCACCTGGGAGATTTCGCACGTCGGCGACGGCATCGATTTCAAAGCCAACGGCGTGACGATGGGCTTTTTGCCTCCCTGGCACGTCGCCGAGCGCCTGATCGAATCTGTCGCACTGACAAAATCAGTGGCTATTGCGTTCACGTCGGTGCCGACCATGGCGAAAGATCTGCTCGAAGCGCGGCCGACGTTTCTCTTGTCGGTGCCGCGAGTATGGGAGAGTCTCTATAATCGTGTGCTCGACAACGTCAAAAAGGCCCCACCGATAGCGCGTGGTCTGTTCAACTTTTCGCGCTGGACCGCGATGCATTTTTCCCAGGAGAAGGATGTCCTTGCCAACAACAAGTATCGCCTCGATGTTCCTTCTGTCTTTTATCATATCTGTCGCCGGCCGCTGGCGCTGCTCAACCTTATTCTGCTTTTTGTGCCGAACCTGCTGGCGCAGGCCATTCTGGGTAAAGTGCGCAAGAATCTTGGTGGCCGCGTCGAATTTGCCTTGTCAGGTGCCGGTGCTCTGCCAGAGTACATAGATCGCTTCTTCTATTCACTGGGAATTGCGATTGTGGAAACTTATGGTATGACCGAGACCGGCGGGGTAACATGCCGCCGTACATATCCGGGGACGGTGATCGGCACAGTCGGCAAGCCCATCGCCGGCACCAAAGTCAAATTGCTCGACGACCATGGCAACGAAGTGACAAAACCGAACACCAAAGGCGTTTGCTGGCATTCAGGCCCGCATATCATGAAGGGCTACTATAAAGAAGAACAGAAAACCGCTGAAGTGCTAAAAGATGGCTGGCTCAATTCAGGCGACATACTCGTGTATACAGCTAATGGTGAGCTCAAATTTGCCGGTCGAGCCAAAGACACCATCGTGTTATTCGGCGGTGAAAATGTGGAGCCGCAACCCATTGAAGACACACTGATTCAAAGCGAATACATCCACCAGATTGTGGTCGTCGGTCAGGATAAAAAAAATCTCGGCGCGCTGATTGTGCCGGCCAAAGACGCGGTGCTGAAATACGCCGAAACCAACAAGATCAGCCTGCCGGCAGAGATGCGCGATTGGCCGGTCAACGCCGATATCCAGAAACTGTTCAAAGCAGAAATCAAAGACCGCGTCTCAGAAAAAGCCGGATTTAAGAACTTCGAAAAGGTATCCACATTTACCGTAATACCCGATGAGTTCAAGATCGGCGACGAGCTGACGCAGACGCTGAAAGTGCGTCGCAACGTGGTGTTCGACAAGTCCGAGAAACAGACCGAACATATGTAAAAGTACGCCGCCGGTGGGCGAGTAGCCCGGCGCGCCGGGCTACTCGAGACCGCTGTTGCAAGCTCAAATTTCACGCAGTAACTTTTTCAGTGCCGGCGTCACGGCCTGCTTGCGGCGCTGCATCATGCGGGCCGCATCTTCCATGAATTTATTGCGATCGTAAATCTTTGTTTCGCCCCACAGAAACGGGCGAAAGTAGCCAGAGCGGTGCGACAAGCCGAACAGGTTCGCGCCGAGGTCTACAATCGAGCCGGTGCCGAGCATGGTGCCAATTGCAGTCTTCGCGTAATCGCCAATGATCGAACCAAATTTGATCGTGCCAGCCGCATACTTTTCTGCGCCGAAAGTCAGGCGCACCTCGCCATAGTTATTCTTAAGATCAGATGTGGTGGTCATTGCACCGAGATTCACCCAGTCGCCCACAATAGAGTGCCCGAGAAATCCCTCGTGGTGTTTGTTCGTATAATTGCCGATGATCGAGTCGGCGATCTCGCCGCCGAGACGGCAATCGTTGCCGGCAATGGCGTTGCTGATATGGCAGTTGTCGAGCTGCGTGCGCTGTCCGATATAGAGCGGGCCTTTGAGCAGGCAGAAGGCGCCAATGCGGGCGCCGGCATCAATGACAACCGGGCCGGCCTCAGTGTTCAAAACCGCATGCGCAGAAACCTGCGCATCGGTGTGGATATGACAATGCGTCGGCTCCCCATCTATTTGCAGTCGAAAATTTCCCTGCGACTGGAATTCGGCCGGTAGGTAGGTAATATCCTCTGCAATGCGTTCCCCGATATTTTCCAGTAAATGCGTCGGTTTGACTTCCGCTGTTCCGGAATGTGTCAGCGCAAAAGGGGGATTGCCCTCATACAACGCTGCAAGGTTGCTTAATTCTGCCTCTGTTCGCTTTGAGGCCAGGAGTTTTGGATGTTTGTTCTGCCGTTTGAGGCGGGCCAGCGGCTGCAGAATACCGTCACGCAGAAGGTAGAGTGGCCGCAACCGCAACACCGGCGTCAGCGTAGGCTCGAAAAGATCGATGATTGTCTCTTCTGCCAACAATACCTCAACGCACGACGCGTAACAGATCAGAGATATGGTAGAAGTACGTGTTCAGGCTGTGTCCTGAAAGCAGCGAATGCGTGCCGATCATGAGCAACGACGCGCCAACGGGAATAGTGAGGTTGTCGTCGAGAAATCCTTCGTGGCTAACAAATTCAATCAGCAAAGCGACGATTGAACCGATTATGAGCGTGACCCAGTTTTCGAGACGAATGCCATGGTTGTCCCAGAGGACGTAGTCGGAGTTCACATGCGCGGCGGAAATCAGCAGCAGGAAAATCAATCCGGCGACGAGCGCGCCGCCCATGCCGCCCAGAGTGCCCTGCAGACTTTTGCCGTTATAGAAGCGGATCGTGCCGTATTTGCCGCCGACGAGGGCTGCGGCCGGATCGCCGAAGGTCAGAAATAGCACAGAGAGAATGGCGATCTCACGGGGAAAAAAACCGACCACAACGCACAGCGCGAGAATGTAGGGTACACTGCCGTGCATTTTGTCGAGTTCTTTGCCTTTAAGCATCGGCCCGGCAACTTTCACAAACATATTCTGCCAGAATTTGAAGCGGAAACGCAAAAATTCAATGATGAGAAAAAATACCGTGATTATGCCGGTGATCCAGAAAATGATGGATCGCGTGGTTTCCTGAAAACGCCATGGGCTGATACCGTCGAGCAGGTTGAAAAAATAACCAAATGGCACGATCAGCCCGATGAGGTGAAACAGCTTGCGGACGTAATTGAACTTGTCGCCCGCCTTGTTTTCCTTGCTGAAAAGTTTCTTGGGTTCATCATTCATAAAACAATTGCTCCGTTATTGCTGCGGGTGGTCGGATAAGCTCATATTGTACGCTCCGTACGCCATTGGCCGCTTACCAAGGAACAATGGTGGTCAGGTGAGCAGTTTTTCGGCCGCCATGCGCGACGGTGCATATGAAAACATTTCAGTGAAGCCGGTCATGCTGATGACCTGCTGCACGCGCGCGGACGGTTGAATCAGCGCGAGTTTTTTGCCGCTGCGCGAGAGCTGTTCACTCATTTCAAACAGCAGGCCGATACCGGTGGAAACGATTAACTCGACTTCGCTCAAATCGAGCAAAACATGATTTTTCGTCGCAGCATCGAGAAATTTGCGGCGCACTTCGTGAGTGTTTTGTGAGTTCATAGCACCTTTAATTTTGAAAAAGGTATAGGTCTGCGCTTTTTCTTCGGTAACCTGAAATTGTTGCTCTGCCGGCGTCGCCATGAGATTGGCAATTTGGCAGGGCAAGGCAGACGCACAACAAAAAATCTATTCAAATCCGCATTCCTGCACATCCGGTCTCTGATGGTCTCTAATCCACTTGACGCGACGCACCATACAGGCACCGCCGCTAATGTTTTCCTTGCTGAAATCGCTAATCTATGCCGGCGCGGATCTTGACGCACACCGCCGCCGATACATAGTGAACGCTAACGTTTTTGCGGTGATTGTCATCGTCATCACGATGCCATACCCTTTTGTTTACATGTATCTGCACGTGGACGTCGATCCGCTGATACTGGCAGGCAGTCTGATTTTTCTTGGCGCTTACGCGATCGTAATCTTATTTAACTATCTTAGATTGCATACATTATCCAAGCTGCTGTTTTTTGCCACCGCAGTCTGCCAGTTATTTTCGATCTGCGTTATTTTTGGCAAAGGTACCGGACTCGAACAGTTTTTCTATGCCGCTTTTGTCGGTGTTTTTTTTGTGGTGGATCGATACCAACGCATCCTGATTATTCCCGCTTTGCTCATTCTCACCGCCGAATACCTGCTGATACAATATATTAACGCGTACATTGATCCGATCGTCAAGGTGTCAGAAGAAACAGCGCGCATTATCAGTTACATCACTTCGGGCGCGGTGTTTTCGCTTCTGGCTGCACAATGCCTATATTTTTACTGGAGTAACCAGAAGGCCGAACAGGAGCTGGAAACAGCACGCCAGCAATCCGACAAACTGCTGCTCAATATTCTGCCGGAGCCGATAGCCGATGAACTCAAACGCACCGGTTATGTTGAGCCTGTCGAGCATGATTCGGTGACTGTGGTTTTCACGGATTTTGTCGGTTTTACGGCAAGTTCAGAAACACGGAATCCATCGGAGCTACTCAGGGAGCTCGATGATTGTTTTTCAGCCTTCGACGCGATCATTGAACGGCACGGCCTCGAGAAGCTGAAAACAATCGGCGATGCGTATATGTTCGCGGGTGGTGTGCCTACCAATCTCGAAGACAATGCACAGCAGTGTGTGCAGGCGGCGAAGGAAATCATCGCCTTTGTCGAAACGCGGCGCAGCCACAATCCACGCTTCTGGCAAATTCGCGTCGGTGTGCACACAGGGCGTCTGGTGGCAGGGGTTATTGGTCGGAAAAAATTCATCTACGATGTTTGGGGTGACACGGTGAACACAGCGAGCCGGCTGGAGGCGGCGGGCGAACCAGGTCGGATTAATACTTCATTGGAAACTTATGATCTGATCAAGAACAGGTATGCCTGTGACTTTCGCGGTGAAATACAGGTGAAGGGCAAAGGTTCTTTGCCGATGTATTTTGTGCAGTAGTCAGCTTGCGAATTGCATTACTTCAAGAATTTGCCATGGTGACAGTCCTGATTTTGGAATCATTTCTGTAATCTGCACCCATTGCAGACTACGTGCGGTATTGATTTGCGTCGAACACTGATAGCTAATAAAAACCGGGGAAGTATTGGAACGATTGGCATACTTGCGCTTCCAGAAATCCTTGTCTCCATGGCACCGCGAAGGAAGAGAACCAGATAAAATTTCCTCCAACATGCGGGGCAGGTAGACGCGGACTGCAAAATCCAGCATGCGAGATACCGATTCGCCCGAATGTTGGGCACGCTGGCTCACGGCTGCGTGCAATACCTGATTAATATACAATGGACGAATTCTGTATTCCTGTCCTTCTATGTTATATCTGCGCAAACAGGCATTCTTTTTTCCGCGTCCGTGCCAATGAACCAGGTAATACTGCAATAACCATGAAAAAACGCGCTGCTCTGAGAAATCAATCTTTTGCCTCGAAAGTATCAGAATTGCTGCCTTTACGCGCCGCAGCGAGCGCATTCGCAAGGTCACTGAGGTGTGGTAACTGTCCAGCGGGCTGATCCTTTGCATCTATATATTAAATACCAAAAATCAGGCATTTTTTCTCACGGGATTCGGAAAAAATGCAAAACCCGAGCACGGCGTTCAGGCTATCATACTGTCAGTCAGCTCCAGGTTACTATAAACGTTTTGCACATCATCGTTGTCTTCGAGGGCTTCGATAAGTTCCAGGGCCTCCTTTGCCTTTTCACCTTCGACGGTGATAGTTGACTGTGGAATATATTCCAGACCCGATTTGGTAATTTTGAAACCTTTTGCGGCGAGTTTTGGCTCCATGGCGGAAAGCACAGCATGAAAATCGTTGACGGCCGTTTTGACGGCATAGGCCTTTTCATCGTCTTTTTCAATGTCTTCGGCACCGGCGTCGAGCGCAATTTCCATGACGTCGTCTTCTGTTATATTTTCGCCCTCGATGAGAATCAGGCCCTTTTTGTCGAAAAGATATGCCACGGCATTCGCCTCTGCCATCGTGCCACCGTTCGATTTAAAGGTACTCTTGAGTTCCGGTACCGTGCGGGATTTCTTGTCGGTTAAAACCTCAACCATGATGGCGATGCCACCCGGGCCATATCCCTCGTAGACACCTTCTTCGTACGTTACGCCTTCGAGTTCACCCGTGCCTTTTTTAATGGCCCGCTCGATATTGTCTTTCGGCATGCTGTTCTGCCGCGCTTTGAGCGCCGCTGTTCTCAGGCGCGGGTTCGATGCTTCGTCGCCGCCGCCGAGTTTTGCTGCCACCATGATTTCCTTCGCGAGTTTGGTGAACATCGCCCCGCGTTTTGCATCAGCTGCGCCTTTGCGGTGCTGAATATTTTTCCACTTACTATGGCCTGCCATACGCGGATTAATTGCGTATTCCTGACGGCTCGCAAAGTACAATCAGGATCGAAACTTGTTGACATGTTATCATTATGACAAACAATGATAACATGATAAGGACGCAGATATCTCTCGAAAGCGAAGTCTATGAAGAGGCCAAGCTTTATGCGGCCGAAAGCGGTATTTCTCTGGCGGAATTTTGCCGCCAGAGCGTAACCGAGCAACTGGTCAAATACCGTAAGTCAGGCCCCATTGCGCGTTTTGTCGGTATCTACGACGGTGACCCCAACGACAGCTCAACCGTCGACGAGGTTGTGTACGGTAAGCGCTACGTATGACCGAGAAAGTATTTATCGACAGCGGCATTTTCATCGCCTATTTGAACAGGCGCGACCGCTGGCACCAGCAGGCGCTCTACCTGTTCCAGGAGAAGCACGTCCAGCCTTATACTTCCGAGCTGGTCATTTCAGAGACGTATTCGTGGTTCCTGCACCAGGCGGGTGAAGAGATAGCGCGGCAGTTTCGTCTCTTAGTACGCGCAATTCCCAAACTCAAAATTCTTTATTCATCTGCCGATGCGCACACGGCGACGGAGTCGATGCTTGACAAGCACCGCGGAGCAAAGTTGACCTACGTCGATGCCGCAAGTCTTGCATTTTTGGATGGCCAGAAAATACCGACGGTCTGGTCGACCGACTACCATCTTTCGCTCACCGGCAGAACTATCAGACCGGTGAAATGAGTATTGCGATCACGCGGATGCTATTTTTTCAACCAGCTCAGATTCTGTCAGTTCAAACTTTTCGCCAGATTTGCGCAGCTTCACCTCCAGTTTACCCGATTCGATCGACTTCTTGCCGACAGTCACAATAAGCGGAAAACCTACCAGTTCGGCGTCGTTGAATTTTACCCCGGCGCGTTCGTCGCGGTCGTCAAGATACACGGTGATACCACGATCTTTGAGTGTCGTATAGAGTTTGTCGACGAAAGCCACTTCGGCTTCAGCTTTTGCCAGCGACACCAGATAGACCACGAACGGCGATAGCGTTTTGTTCCAGATCAGGCCGCGCTCGTCATGGTTCTGTTCGATCGCCGTGGCCACCGTGCGGCCAACGCCGATGCCGTAGCAACCCATGGTGGGGTGCAGCGGTTTGCCGTTGGGGTCGAGCACTGTGAGATTCATCGCCTGCGTGTATTTTTTGCCGAGCTTGAAAATGTGACCGACCTCGATGCCGCGGGTCTCTGTGAGTTCGGCTTTTTGGCATTGCGGGCAGATGTCTGCCGCGTGCGCTACGATGAGATCGTGGCCGTCGCCTGCTTGAAAATCTCTGCCTTCAGCAACCTGCTTCTTGTGGTAGCCGGTTTTGTTCGCGCCGGTGATGAGGCCGCTGCGTCCCCTGAGATGGCGGTCAAAAAAGATGCGAAGAATTTTCTTGTCGATTTTATCGCCGTCTTTATTCTTTAATCCCACTGGCCCTGCGTAGCCCGGTTCTGCACCGGTTAGTGCGTTGATAGTTTCTTCGGAGGCCAGCCAATAGTCGGTGGCACCTGCCAGATTCTTCATCTTGATCTCAGACAGTTCGCGATCGCCCTGCACAAAACACAGGTAGATGTTTTGCGCGTCTTCGAAAATGACCGCTTTGATAAAATCGCGCGGGTTCTGCCCGGTCAGCTTCGCCACTTCGTCGATGGTTTTGAGGGCACCGGTTTCAAAATCTTCGACGCCCCCCTTGACTGCGCTCGGCGAGCGGTCGGTGAGCGCAGCCGAACCTCCGCGCTTCGGGTTTTCAATGAACGCTGTCTTCTCTTGATTTGAACGATAACCACACTTCTCATCGCTGCATAAGAGCAGTGTCTCTTCGCCGATAGAAGACGCGACCATGAATTCTTCAGAGCCGCTACCGCCCATGTTGCCCGAGTCGGCCTCGACCGGTATCGTTTTTAATCCGCAGCGTTCGAAGATTGCGCGGTAGCATTCGCGCATTTTCTGGTAGGTTTCGTCGAGTGATTTGTCGTCGGTGTGAAACGAATACGCATCTTTCATCACGAATTCGCGGCAGCGGATCAGGCCATAGCGCGGCCGAATTTCGTCGCGGTATTTGCGGCCGATCTGGTACAGGTTGATCGGCAGCTGTTTGTACGATTGCAGAAAACTGCGCGCGACATCGGTCATCGCCTCTTCGTGCGTCGGGCCGAGCGCGTATGGCACTTCGTGGCGGTCGGTCATGCGCATCATTTCTTTGCCCATGAGATCCCAGCGGCCAGATTCTTGCCAGAGTTCAGCGGGAGTGATGACGGGGAGCGTGACTTCGACGCCGCCGAAGCGATTCATCTCTTCGCGCACGATCTGCTCGACCTTGCGGTGAACCATGTCGCCGAACGGCAGATAAGCATAGAGGCCTGAACCCTGCTTGCGGATGTAACCCGCGCGCGACAGCAGGCGATGTGAAGCGACCTGCGCGTCTTTGGGATCGTCCTTGGAAGTGAAGAGAGGTAATTGTGACGCGCGCATAAGGGGAAAAACCGAATTTTAGATGGGGCGTAAAGCAGAGAGCAGGATTCACGTGCTCTGCGCGCGACATGAGATCGCATATTGGCGCAGAGAACAAGGATGTTCGAATCATTGACCTGCCGTCTTTGTGATATGCGTTGGAAGATGCTCACCAGGCTCAGATCGATAATTCTCAAACCCTATCAGGATACCGGCTATGTCATCAGGCGTAAGGCGACGATCCTGTATTATTTCTGCTTATCGCTGGTTTTGCTCATGCCCGCCTTCATGCTCATCTATCTTATCTGGATTCCTCACCGTTTACCCATTGCGGGGCCGCCGATGGTCGCGGCAATGGTGATCGGCGTCACGTGTCTGCTTATTCTTGCCGCGGGAAAATTCTACATTGCCGGACAGACGCTGGCCTTCGTTGCGTTCCTGATTATCGCCGCGGCACAATTCAGAAAGCTCGACGGCGAATATTTTACTGCTTATTCGACGTTTATCCACCTGTTCGCGATACCGATTCTCATCGTCGGGCTTTTTGGTCGTAAACGCTATATTCTGCCTATCTACGGCGTGATGGTGTTCGCCAATATCGCCTTCTTCTTGCTACTGCGGCCAAGAATCTACGGCGAATACCTGACTGCCGCACAGGTCGGAATGATGACGAGCATCATATCTCTGACGTTAATCACGACTCTGCTTTTCCTGCTGCGTAATGTCATGGATTCTGCGGTTACCGAAGTGGAGAAAACAAACGCTTCCATGAACCGGTTTGTGCCGACCGAGTTTCTGCAGCTACTGAATCGTAAGAATATTCATGAAGTGGGTCTCGGCGACCATACTGAACAGGAAATGACCATTTTATTTGCCGATATCCGTAATTTCACCGGCATTTCAGAGACACTCAGTCCGGCCGAAAATTTTTCCTTCATTAACGACTACCTGAGCGTGATGGGGCCGATCATTCGTGAGAATAATGGATTCATCGACAAATACATCGGTGACGCGATTCTTGCGCTGTTCTTTAACCCTGCGGATGCAGCGCGCGCCGCAGTAGCGATGCATGACATGTTGCAACGCTTCAACGCGCAGTTTGTCGACGGTATTTTTCCCGAAATACGCATCGGTATCGGCATTCATACCGGGCGTATCATGCTGGGCACGATCGGTGAAGTCAGGCGCATGGAGAACACGGTCATCAGCGACACGGTCAACGCCGCTTCACGCATTGAGAGCATGACCAAAAAGCTTTCGGCTGGCATCTTGCTCAGCGGCGAAGCGTTGGCGCAGATTCCGAAAGACGATTACGTGGTGCGTCTGGTCGATGTGGCACAACCCCGCGGCAAAACGCAGACTCTCGAAATATACGAATTGCTGAACCCGCTGTCTGAGAATCGGCGCAGACTTTTATTGTCATATGACCCGCTTTACCGCAAGGCGCTGACCGCGATGCAGGAAGGCAGCTTTGCAGATGCGCGCACGGGTTTTGAAGAGTGCCTTAAGATTTGCCCGGACGATGGCGCTGTCTTGTACCACCTGCGCTTGTTGGCCAAAATGGCGTTGCTCAGGAAGAAAAGCTAATTGCAGTGACCTTTCGCTTTACAGCGCCATGCGCGCCCATAGGTGAGCTGAATGCAGGCGATTAAGAACTATATTGGCGGCTTTTTCGGTTCGCTGCTAGAACGTATTTTTGTCTTTTTTATGGCGCTGTTTCTCAGCCAGGCGCCGCAATATATGAACTTGTACCTCAATGTTCTAAGCGGCGCCAAAGCAGCCTATGAAAAATCCGTCAAAGAAATCGCTGAAAAGGCCGGCGAATTGGGCATGAGCACCAAAGAGTTCATCGCTGACCTGACGAAATCGCAGAGCCAGGCAGCGAAAAAATCGGGAGAGCTGCACCAGAGCCAGATCAAAAATTTCGAATTGGCGAAAAAAGCCTTTGACGCGATCAAAAATGCTTCGGCCTTCGTGCGTCCGTTTGTTTTCCTGAAGCATGTAGACTGGGCGTTGGCGAAGAATGTACAGTTCCAGCCCGCGCTGCCTTTCACGCTCGAATCCCTGATCTACGTGATCGTCGGCATTATCCTCGGCATGGTACTCTACCGCCTGCTGGCCTTCTATCCCCGCCGCTGGCTGGGTGGCGGGAAAAACAAGCAGCAACCCGCTTATTAACCAATCAGTGAATGTTGCGTGGGAACATTCACTGATTGGTCGTTAGATAAAACCGCGCAATACGCACTTCAAACGGCTGCCCGTCGCGGCGCACCATGCTGAACGAGCCTTCCATCGTGCCGAAATTCGTGCCCAGCGGGCAGAAACTCGAATAAGAGTACGTGCCGCCGGGTTCGAGTTCGGGTTCTTCGCCCACCACTCCGGGGCCGTAAACGTCTTCGCGTTTGCCGTCGGAATCAATGATAATCCAGTGGCGGGATTTCAGTTTTGCCCATTCGTTGCCTTCGTTGGTGATGGTGATTTTATAACGAAACAGGTACTGGCTTTCTTCCGGTATTGAGCGTTCGAGCAGGTAATGCGGCTCGGCTTTGATGCGTATGCCTTCGGTGACAATCTCTGAATCGGCCGTGGCTGGCATACGTACCTCTGCCTCCGCCGCAGCGGCTGTAAAGGACGATTTGCATGCTGGCCAGGCGCTGCCGGCATTTTGAATTGGCAAAATACATTGACGGAGCGTCTCTTTAATGAAGAGACATAACTCCTTCGGCCAAAAGCACGGACTTTTTGCTGACTTCCACGCATGCTCGCAGAGATATTATCGCGCTACAAATCGGCTTCGTCGCTGGTCTTTACTGTGCTTTTTTGCCTGAGTTGCCTCATCTGGAAATCGAACCTGGTTTCGCGCACGGCAAATTCCGCGAGCCAGGCGTTGGATTTCTTTTCGGGTACATTCTCTTCTTTTGGTAAGGGCATTTCGCGCTTCGTCGACAGCTACGGGACATATGAAGCGGTCCGCGCCGAGCGTGATGCGCTGCGCGACAAGGTGAAATCCAACCTCGACATTCAGGTTGAACTCGTACGACTGCGCGAAGAAAACGTGAAGCTGCGCCAGTTTCTACAGCTGCCGCCCGTCAGCCAGTTTCCGGTGCTGCAGGCTGAGGTGATTTCGCAGGACCCCGATAACTGGTTCCGCACGATCATCATTAATAAAGGCAGCGCAGATGGCATCGCTACTTACATGCCGGTCGTCGCGATGCAGTCGGTCATCGTGCCCGCACAGGACAATAAACCCGCCGAGACGAGGCTCATTGTGGGCATCGTCGGCAAGATCATCCAGGTGAATCCGCATTCGGCGCGCATTCTGCCGCTGACAGACCAGTTTTCGCGCATCGGTGTTACGGTGAAAAAGACCGGCCACTGGGCATTGCTGAACGGGCAGAGCCCGCATCAGGATTCGCCGCTCATCGATTACCTGAGCCTGGGCGTGTTTATTTCGACGGGAGATGAAATTGTGACGTCCGGCGGGGATGGCATTTTTCCGCGCGGTTTGCCCGTCGGGACCGTCGGCAAACGCATCGAGCGTCTTGGCAGTTTCCAGAAAGCCGAAATTATGCCGGTGATTGATTTCAAAAAACTGGATTTCGTCATCGTCATTCAAAAAAAGGTCGAGACCGAAGCGCTCAACTTTTTGCCTTTGAAGCCTGACACCGTCGAAGAACCGAAACTGCAGCCCGCGCCACCGGCTCCCAAAAAAACAAACCCGGAAGATGCAGATGAAACCGATGAACCCGCGGCAAAAAAGGCCGACAGCAAAACCGGCGCATTGAAGCCCGAAAAGAGTGCTGCTGCGATCTCTCCTGAATCACCAAAAGCGGCCGCCCCCGCGACAGCTGCACCGGGCGAGGCGACACCATGATTCTTGAAAAAGTCGTTATTGCCATCGCGATCTTTGTCTCTTATTTTTTACAGACCAGCGTGGATTTTTTTGCGCTGGGCAGCATAAAACCCGATTTTCTGCTGATGCTGACCGTCTACTTTGCGCTTTACCGCGGTTCGTTCTCTGCGCTCTGGGTCGGCTTTTTCGGCGGCCTGCTGCAGGATGTAAACCTCGGCGGTTATACCAACCTCATCCGGCAAGATCTGCAATACTACATCGGCACCTCGGCGCTGGCGAAAACTATTGTCGGTTTTATCGCCGGCAAAGTCGCCCGCGATATCAATAAAGAAGCGACGTCGCTGATTGTGATTGTGGTGTTTGTCGCCTGTTTTGTCAAAGGCGTGATTATGTTCTTCACCGTGGCGATTTTCCACAGCAGCGCTCACGCTTCTGCGCTTATCACCATCGTTTTGCCCGAGGCGCTGTTCACTGCTGTGCTGTCGATAGTGTGGTTCAGAGTGCTCAAATGGGCATTCCCGACCGTCGAAAAATCCACAATGGGGCCGCAAGGGATTATCCGCAGATTGGGCCAATAGAACAGCATGGCGCAAACCATTCAGCAGTTTCAGTTGCGGCAGCGCCTCGACCGCCGCGTCACCGCACTGACGATTTTCACGCTGGCGATGCTGGGTGTATTATTGCTCAGAATCGGCGATCTGCAGTTGTTGCGCGGCGATGAGTTTTTTGAAAAATCGCAGCGCGTGATACGCCGCGTGGTCGCGCTGACCGCGCCGCGTGGCGAGATGTTTGCGCGCAATTACACCAGCCGCGACAAAGCAACGTATATCGTTTCAAACTCATCGGCCGTGTCGCTGAGCGTGATTCCTTCGCATTTCCCTAAAAAGAAAGAGCTGCGGGAGCTGGTCGCCAAACTCGAACGCCTGCTGCGCTATCCGGAAGGCTCGCTGACATCGCGCGTCGCGGACAACAAATATAAAGCGCATGAAGAAATCGTGCTGATCGAAAACCTGAAGCCCGAGCAGACCACGGTGATTGCCGATTATTACATCACCTTCTCCAAATTTATCATCCGTCCCACTTCACGGCGCTTCTATAATCTCGGCCCCGCGGCGGCTCACCTGACCGGCTACATCGGTTTACCGAACCAGCGCGAGGTCGCAGCAGGCGTGCGCAGCTACCAGTACACGGGCAAAAACGGTCTCGAATCGCAGTATGACACGATGCTGCGCGGCGACGACGGCGAGATTGTGCAGATCAAATCGGCGACCGGCGATATCGAAGAACAGAAAGTGTTCCGCAACTTCGCGCCGGGTAATAACCTGATTCTGACGATCGATGCTGATCTGCAGGTCGCGGCAGCGAAGGCGATGGGCGATAAAACCGGCGCGCTGATTGCGATGCGTCCCCATACCGGAGAGATTCTCGCCATCGTGTCGAAGCCCGATTTTGATCCGAACATCCTCATTGCGCTGGATAACCCGAACCGCTCTGCGCATATCCGGCAGATTCAGGAACAGAAAGCCGAGCTGAATCGCGCGATTTCCACGAAATATCCGCCGGCTTCGACTTACAAACCTCTCGTTGCGCTCGCCGGCCTCGAAGAGAAGCGGCTTTCGAAATCAGACCGCTATTTCTGCACTGGCAAGTTCACGCTGAAAAGCAGCTACAAGGGTTCGCCCGATGCGGTTTTCAACGACTGGTCGCGCCACGGCAGCAACGATCTCGTCGGCGGCCTGGCGCAGAGCTGTTCAGTGTATTTTTACGAAGCTGGCTACCGCATGGGTGCCGAGCCGATGATCAAATACTCGCGCTATTTTCACCTGGGCGAAAGATCGCAAATTGATCTGCCAAGCGAGATCCCGGGTTTTGTGCCGGACGGCGCATGGAAAGAGAAGCAGTTCAACGCGCGCTGGTTCGACGGTGATACCGTGAATCTGTCGATCGGCCAGGGCTTTATTGAAACGACGCTCATCGGTATGGTTGGGTTCTATTCAGCCGTGGCTACAGGCGGCACCATCTACAAACCCCACCTTATCCGCCAGGTCCGTTTTGCCGAAAACGATCAGGTCAAGGTCGATGTTAAGCCGGTTATTCAGGACCAGATTCCGCTGTCGAAGTCGGCCTTGCAGACGGTGCGCGAGGGACTGCTGGCAGTAACAACCCGGGGCACCGCCGCGAGTGTATTCCGCGTGCCAGGCATCGTGCAAGTCGGCGGCAAGACCGGTACTGTGCAGACGCGTTCGGGCGCTCCTTCTGACAAAGCTTCGCAACACGCGTGGTTCATTGGCTACGGTCCATTCGATGGCGATCCCAAAGATGTGCTCGTCATTGGTGTGATTATCGAGCGTGGCGTCGGCGGCGCTGTGGGCGCGGCACCGATTGCGCGCGACGTGTTTGTGAAATATTCGCAAAAACTCAAAGCGGGGACTGCAAACTAGATGGAACGATTTGCACGTCTCGACTGGGTTTCCATCTTTCTGTCGGTGTCAGCGACGCTGTTGGGCGTCATCGTGCTCTATGGCGGCGGTGTGACCGGCGAAGAGCTCGCGCAACGAAAGTTGCTGTGGCTCGTGCTTTGTGTCGTGGTCATGCTCATCTTTGCCAATGTCAATTACCAGTTATTAGGATCGTTCGCTCCGATTATTTATGCGACCGGTATTGTGATTCTGCTTTTGGTATTGGTTCCCTTTATCGGTCGGGAAGTCAAGGGCGCACGTTCGTGGATACGCTTTTTCGGCCTTGGCTTTCAACCGGCAGAGTTTATGAAGCTGGTGCTCGTGATTACACTCAGTAAGTACCTGGTTTTGCGCGAGTCAGAAATCGGGAAACTCAAGGAACTTATCATTCCCGCCGTGCTCGCGACGGTGCCCGCGCTCATGATCGGCATACAACCCGACCTCGGCGGCGCTGTCATGTTCATGGCGATTCTGTTCGGTATGCTGTTTATCGGTGGCGCAAATACCTCGGTACTGTTCGGTTTCACTATCATCGGCTTTATCTCTCTGTTTACGCCGATGTTTCTCGAATATGAACGGTACGTTATCGTTGACGAGATCTACAACGCGCTGCGCGAGGAACACTTTCGCCTCGCTGATGCGGTGCGCATTCTGAACTTCGAAGTCTGGGAGGTCGCCGAAAATCTCGACTATACCACGCGACTGATTCAGGATAAGACCCTTGTTACCTGGGCCAAAGAAACCCTGTCGCAGGGCGAGAACCTGAAGATCTTCTGGCAGTCGGCGGCCGAAATCGAGAAGGCCAACCCGAGCTTTTTGCGCGATATGCTGCGTAACACGACCGTGATGGTGGCGCTCGGAGCGTCGGGTATCTTCTTCTATGGACTCGGCGTGCTTGGCAATTTCATGACCGGTGCCCCGTGGATGCGCCGCGTGGGCAATATTGCGCTGATTGTCGGTTTATCCTTCACTTCGGCGTTCATGACCAACAAGTTCATCAATTTCAAGCCTCACCAGGTCATACGTATTGTCTCGTTCGTGAATCCGGATAAATTCCAGAAAGGCGCGGGCTACCAGCTGCGCCATTCGCTGATTACTGTCGGCTCAGGAAAATTTGCCGGCAAAGGTCTCTTTAAAGGCGACATGACAAAAGGTGACACGCCGTTCTTGCCCGAGTGGTATAACGACTTCATCTTTTCCGTGGTGGGCGAACAGCTGGGCTTCTGGGGATCGGCGCTGCTGTTGTTGCTGCTTTTCGGACTGATTTTGCGCGCGATCAATATCGCCGCCACCTCGAAAGACGATTTTGGGGCAATGCTTGCCTCGGGCATTGCGCTCATTTTCTTTCTGCACGTCTTCATTAACATCGGTATTTCCGTGGGATTGTTGCCGGTGACCGGTATTCCGCTGAGTTTTGTGAGTTACGGCGGTTCGCACATGCTGCTGTGTTTTGTCTGCGTGGGCATTCTGATTAACATTTACCGACGCAGATTTATTAATGCTTGAATTCTATTAGCCCCGGGCTTAAGCCCGGGGCTAATAGAATGTAAATCGCCCCCACGCGTTAAGAAGCGTAGTCCTTAGCGGCGGGCTTAAGGCCGCCGCTAAGGTTTCTCCGCAGTGCCGGAATCACCTTCAGAGACGCGCGCCAGACCAACCAGGCAACCAGTCCCAGTGGAATGAGATAGATCCCCAGATAGACCAGTTGCAGCAGTAAATTCAGCAATCCGACAAACGCATTGCGGAAATGCGGCACTTCGACCGGGGCCACATGAGGCGTGACGGGCAGGCTCAGCGCGATGGTGAGCGTCGCCCAGCCGATGCGGTCGCCCACGCGCCATTCTTCCATGCGCGTGGCGAGCTGTTTGTCTTCCGATTGCGAAAGCAGATTTTCCGTGGCCTGCCAGTTTGCCGACGCAGTGCCGGTATTCGCGTTGGCAATTGCGCGGCGACGGTTGCGGATGTCTTCGCGTGCGGCCAGCATTTGCTGGTAGACGGCATTTTCCGTGTGGTCGTGAACGGATATATTTTCAGACGTGAGTTTGCCGATCGCATCGAGATCGTTCAAGGCCGCGTACAGGTTAGCCGAACGCACCCTGACGCGCAGCGTCATGTAACCGTTGTTGTCGCCCGAAGCAGTTTCCTGCAAAAGAAAGCCGTAGCGCGGTATCCACTGGTTGAAAAAAGCGCGCGCCGATTTCAGGCTGTCTATCTGGTAATTGACCGCAAGATTATACTCGAGTTTGCGCTCAGAACCCGTGGCGGGGATGTATATTTTGCCGAGGCTGGCCTGTGCCGGTTGGCGATCGCGCGCATCGTGCGGCCTTTCACCGGCGCTGAGGGTCTCTGCTTGTTCATCGATGGTGCGGCCACGGCCCGGCGCAGCGGCAGGGTGTGTTGTCACATTATCTGCGTCTATCTCCTCCTGCGACAGATAACCAGCCGCGGCTTCTTTCTTATTTTCGTTTTTCTGCTTTGTAGCGAAAAAATCGTGTTCGCTGCGCTTATTGAATCTGAAGGCCAGGGGCAGGGCGATGACAAATGCCGCGACGACCGCTATGGCAATGAGGATTTTCTTTTTCATGCGGTTTTGACGCCCAGGCAAAAGAAATCGTTCAAATATTGTGCGGGCTATGCCCGCACAATATTTGAACATTAGAAAATGTGATTGAAGTTGATGAACATGTTGGTGTCTTCTTTACTCATCGCATAGTCCACCATAATGATCGTCGCCTGGTTCCACGCAATGCGCAGGCCGGCACCGTAAGCATAGCGCCATGCGCTGGTTGAAATGTCTTTGGGTTGGTCAAATGCGCTGCCGATGTCAAAGAATGGAATCAACATCGGAGCAAAGTGCTGACCGAGCACGGTGAAATCGAACATGGTCCAGCGGAGTTCCAGGTTGGCGACAGCGATATTGTTCGCCACAAAACGGTTCTCTTTGTAACCACGCAATGAGCGCAGACCGCCGAGTGCGCTTTGGTAGGTACGCTCGGTGCTGCTGAACTGGTTCAGCGTGTAGAACGGGACATCTCCGACTGCCTGAGTATAGGCGGCGCGGCCGGCGATCACGAGATCCACAAGTTTTTCAAACGGGCTGATAAAAAATTTCTCGGCCACTGTATAGCGGGCGAAATTGAATTCGGAGCCATAGCCCTTGTTGGAAACGTCGACAATGGCCTCAAACATCTGGCCTTTGTTTGGGTTTGGTTCATAGTCGCGGGTATCGATAGCAAAACCGGCCCGCAGCACGTTATGGAATCCGCCATTGTAACCGTTGATCAGGCCCATTTGATTATATTGGGTCAACAGCGTTGAGTTGTTCGTCGCTTCCCCACCTTCGGCCTGTACCTTGCGATTCATCAGGTCATTGATGTTATATTTGCTCACCTGCATGCCGATCTGCGGGCGCACGATGCCACCAAACATATCGCGTTCGAGCATCGCCACCAGCGCCGGTCTTTCGTAAGAATAGCGGTTAAAAGCGGCGTTTGTTTGCCCGCCGTTTACCTTGCGCAATTCCTCATTAAAATCCGCATACTTGTCGTAGGTTTTGCCGCTAGTCCCAAAATCACTGCCCAGCGCATTCATCGAACGGCTGCCAGAGCCGTAGTAGTTTGCCCAGGTATTCTTCTCAAACACAAATGCCGCGCGCAGGCGGTAGAGTGAGTTGGCGATATACGGCGAATCGAGGTTGATTTCATGGTACTGGTAACCCAGCGTTGTCTGAAAGAACTGCGCATAGAGCTGAGTGCGGTAGGGCGTGCGGCGGAAAAGTGGATCTTCTTTCTCACCGTTGTAGAAGTAAAATACGCGTGCGCCATAGCCCACACCGGTATTCGGGTCTGAGTTGATGAGCGGCAGACCAGTGACAAACCCGCCGGTCTTTTTCTTCTCAAAATCTTTATCGTTGAGCATGCGCTTTCGCTTGAGAGATTCCACGAGTTCTTCTGACAGGCCATGCTTGCCGGCGTCGAGGGTGTCGGCTGCCGCAGGGGCTGCAGTTGCCGGCGCAGCGGTCGGTTCTACTTTAGCGGGTGCCGGGGCTTTGGGTGCCGGCTTGCCTTTCTTTGGTGCCGCCTGCACCGCCATTATGGCTGTAAAAAAGCCCAGCAGTATAAGACTGCTCAATATCTTTTTGCTCATGGTGTCTCCTCGTGTTTAAGGGCCGGATGTATGTTTGTTTCCGGTCGCTGTTCGCCGGGTTAAGCCCGGTCGTCCACGGGGAAGGTCGGGAAGCAATCGTCAAGTACGAAAATCAAAAATTCTTCTTGAGAACCCGGAATGTCTTGTAGCGCACACAACCGATTTTTTCGAGTACAGTGATCATCGGGGTGTTCGTTTCGACGATCAGTGAACAGTCGGACTCTGTAATGCCCATGGCAATCCCGTTCTCCATGGTTTTGTGCACCATCGCGATTTCATAGCCCCTATTGCGGTGTTCTTTCAGCACACCCATGATCGTCGTGCGGATGCGCTTGATTTTCTTCATCCCGAGCAGAATTTTGATCAGACCGAAAGGAAACAAACGGCCGTTCGCTTTCTTCACCGCCTGGTTCGCGTCGATCAGGCTGATCGCAAAAGCGATAGGTTCGCCGTTGAGCTCGGTGATGAACGCCAGCTTCTCATTGATAATCATTTTGAGATCTTTCACGAGATGCTGCCACTGGTCTTCGGTGAACGGCACATTGCCCCAGTTTTCAGACCACGCCTGGTTGAAGATGTGCTTCACTGCCGCGGCTTCTTTATCAATATCTTTGCGTCTGACTTCGCGGATAACGAGACCCTTTTGCTTCATGACACGGGCGTTGATTAGCCGCATAAAATTCGGGATATTGGTATCTTTGAGAAAAGCGTACCAATCGACTTCCTTTCTAAAACCGGCGTTTTCCAGCAGCTGCAGGTAATAAGGCGGATTGTACGTGCATAGCAGCACGGGATCCGTATCGAATGCATCTACCAGCAGGCCGATTTCGTCATAGACCGCAAAATTCATCGGTCCGAGCGCAGAACTGCATCCCTTGTCTTTCAGCCATTTTTCACCGGCCGCAAAAATCGCGTTTACTGCTTCCTGGTCGTCGAAGGCTTCGAAAAACCCGAAAAATCCCTGATTGGTTTTGTAAAAATCGTTATGCGCAAAGTTTCGGTGCACAGAGAGCCGCGCGACAATTTTTTCACCGCGATAGGCCAAAAGCAGCTGCTTTTCGCCGATCTTATTGAAAGGTCCCCTGAGAATAAATTTGATGACTTCAGAGTAGATGGGTGGCACAAAATGCGGGTAGAATTTATAGACGTCCTTCATGAAATACACGAATTTTTTGATATCCTTCTTTGTTTCAGAAAGCACTTCTATACGCAGCGACATGCGTTCAGATGTATTATTTAAGACGCGGCGGGAATGAGATTTTTACGGAGAGGAAAATTTCAACCATTGCAGCCGCGGCAGGAAAAGAAGCGCATAGCCAGAGACAGGCAAAGGTGATTTGGCTCAACGGTTTTGTTTGCATCGGCCTTTTTCTGAAGTCCGCAGATTGTCCGGTGCCTCGCCGTAAACCCACTTTCAGATTCCGGTGGCGATTTCGGCGCTAGCCAGTACCGATAAGAGTTCTTCAGGCCCGCGGACAATCTCAGCCTGAAAACCAAGAGACCGCGCCATTTCGACATTGAGGCGGTTGTCATCGACGAAGAAAATTTCCTGCGCAGAATACGGCAGGGTTGCCAGCACGGCCTGGTAAATCTCTGCGTGCGGTTTGACATGCCCCATCTTATACGAGGCAAAATGGTAGTCGAAATAGCCGTCGAGCTGCCATTCGCGCTGGAAGCGGGGGTAATGCAGCGGGTTTGAATTCGAAAGATACGCGAGCTTGTAATGCCGGCGCAGTCTACGCAATAAATCCGTCATGCCGCCGTAGAAGCCGAGCGGCCAGGCGGTGAAGGATTGCAGAAATTCTTCTGAGGGTATCGCAGACGAAAATGCATCGAGCACACCGCGCGCAAATTCGCCGTCGGAAATTTTGCCCGCTTCGTAAAGTTGCACTGCCGGGCAGGTGAGCCATGTCTCCCACAGTTCAACATCCGACTTGTCTTTGCCGCCGAGCAGGTGCAGTTCCGTCGTCGCGACCTCGATCAGCACACCGCCGAGGTCAAAGAGCAATAGTTTGGGTTTCATGCAGAGTGCAGGTATCGGCGCAGGCGCGCACGGCAGCGTAAACGCGAAATGGTTATGGTTGTCGCGATTCGTTATTGACGAGGCAGGCGTTGTTTTCAGAAGTCGCCGCCTATGAAAAAAATATTCATTATGGGCATTTTAGCGCCGACGCTGATGGCGGGTGGTTGCTGGAAAAGAGAACAACAGCCGCTCGAGGCAACAGTGATCGAAAAGGTGTGTACCGAGGCTTTCGCGCCTTTTTACGATGCAAAGAAGCATTCGCGCTTCCATCATGTATCTTTTGCCGGCTATCTCGCGACGCCCAAGAGTGTCATGATCACTAATACCATGTTTGTCGACGTGTACCAGAGTCCAAACCGCGCAGGGGTGCAGCTCAAAGCCTCGTTTCCTGTCGGCACGCGCAAGAACTTCGTTGCGCGCCTCGAAAAAAACTACAAAGAATCGGATCTCAGAATCGAAAGCAACAGCGGGGTCATGCTCGGTAATGGTTCGAAGGTGCTGATCGAAGGCGACGTTTCACCGGGCGCCGTGCCGGGTAAATGGAAAGATTCGTGCTACGTCAGGGTCGATAAAATCGAGAAGGCCGACTAGGCCGCTTTGGCGTGATGTGACATAAATCCAAATAGCAGGATAGCTGCGCTTCCCGCAGCTATCCTGCTATCAAGTTTAATTTGACGCCTTGTCTAAACACCCGGTTTTAACCCATGACTGTAAAGCTCCGGCTGCAACGCTATGGCACCAAAAAGCGCCCATACTATCGCATTGTTGCAACCTCATCCGCCGTTAAACGCGACGGCCAATTTCTCGATATCGTCGGTCTCTACCACCCGCTGGTGAAAGAAGGCGAACAGGTTCGCCTCGAAAAAGAAAAAATCGACACTTGGCTCAAAAAAGGCGCACAGCCTTCTGATACTGTTCGCAGCCTTCTTTCAAAAGCCGGCATCTGGAAACCGTTTGCCGAGGCAAAGGCTCTGAAAGACGGCGCACGCCAGAAAAAGGCCAACGAAAAAGCCAAAGCGAAACGCGCGGCGAAATGACGGCTGGTGAGCGGAGCCGAACCATGACCGAAGCGCGCAATTCAGACCCCGCATCTCTCGTTGAGTTCATTGCACGCAGCCTCGTGCGCAACCCCGACGACGTACAGGTGCTGCCGGTAAAAAGCCCGGCGTCGCTGATTCTCGAATTGCGCGTCAACAAAGACGACATCGGCATGATCATCGGCAAAGGCGGCCGCATTGCCAAAGCAGTGCGTGTGCTGCTCAATGCCATTTCGATCAAAAAAATCATCCTCGAAGACGGCCGCGAAGAGCGCTACCAAAAAATTCTTTTAGAAATCGTCGACGAAGCCTAGTTAAGTTTAGGCATATTCTAAATTCTGGCAACGCCAGAATTTAGAATATGCCTACCCCCCTCGTAATTCTCGCCCGCATCGGTAGCCCGCATGGCGTTCGGGGCGCTTTGAGTGTTAATCAGGCCGGCGAACACCTGCGCGATTTTTCCGGCAAAAAAATTCTTATCTGCCCCGCGCAGAATGTCGTGAACGGCATTTTGCATGAATATACTGTCAAAGCAGAAATGCAGATCAACCGCGTTGACCCCGTGAAAGGCACACCGCTGCGCCTTGAGCTTGACGGCCTCACCGACCGCGATGTCGCGAAAGGCTTCACCAACTGCCTCATTGCCACGCCGCTGGCAGAGCTGCGCGCGCAAGTGCAGGCCCGACGCTCCGGCCAGTCGCCAAATCTGCACGACCTGTGGTATTTTGAAATTGTGGGGCTCGAAGTGATTGAGGCCGAAGGTCGTAAGCCCGTTGGCAAGATTACGCAGGTCGAAGATCTGGGCCTCAACACGGTAATCACGGTCGAAAGGCCGCCGGCAGGCGACAAAGGCTCAACGGCATTGGAAATCCCTCTTGATCACCCCAACTGGCAAAGCGTGGATTTAGCCAACCACACTGTCTCTATCTCTGACTGGCAAATCTTTATTCCCGCCGAGTAGCCGCAAAAAGGCGATTTACAGTCTGCGCAGGCATACGCTACACGCCCTGATGATACGAAGTATGTTTTTCATCGCCTCGGCGACGATCTTACCAATATTTGCCGATTCGGCCAATGCATTGCAGACCAGTATTATGAACCGGCACAACACTCTGCGCGCAAAACACGGCGCGCCCGCGTTGCAATGGAATGCCGATGTTGCGAAAGTCGCACAGGACTGGGCTGACAAGATCGCGCGCAGCGACCAGATGAGGCACCGCCAGCCCAACAAATACGGCGAAAATATCTTTTGGATGAGCGGCGGTCAGGTCACCGGCGAGACGGTGACCGATTCGTGGTACGATGAAATCAAGGATTACAGCTTTGCGCGCCCCGGCTTTAGCATGAAGACCGGCCACTTCACGCAGGTCGTGTGGAAAGGTTCCAAAGAGATCGGCTGCGGCGTTGCCAAATCGCGCCGCGGCGGTACCTATGTTGTGTGCAATTACAATCCACCGGGTAACTATCAGGGCCGTTTCCCGGAAAACGTGCAGAAGGCGCAATAGTTATGCTGACCCCGATAGAAAAGATCGGCCTCGCAGTCATGATCTTTGTGCTCATGTTCGGCATGGGCGCGACACTGACATGGACGGATTTTGCGCGCACGCTGAAAAAGCCCAAAGCGCTCATCATCGGCTTTCTTTCGCAGTTTGGTATTATGCCTGCGTTGGCGTTCGGTTTGGCAAAGGCCTTTCAGCTGCCAGACGCGGTGGCGCTGTCGCTCATTCTTGTCGGCTGCACGCCGGGTGGCACCACCTCTAACCTGTTCAGCTATTATTCGAAAGGCGATGTTGCACTGAGTATTGCGATGACCACAGCCTCGACATTGGGCGCTGTGGTGATGATGCCTCTGTTGCTCCTGATCTACGGCGCTGCATACGGCAAAACTCAGTTTCCGCTGCCCTATGGTAATATCATTTCGACGCTGGTGATTACACTCATACCGGTGGTGATCGGCATGTATGTGCGCAAACTGCACCACCGTGCCGCACAGATCTGTGAAAAGGCCGGCAGCTGGGCTGGCATTCTGGTCATCGGCTTTCTCATGGGTGAGTTTTTCATTCGCAACGGCCAGCTGTTGCGCGAAGCGCCGCTGGGTGTGTTTGCTTCCGCAGTACTTTTGGGCCTGGTGGGCTTTTTGTTCGGTTACTGGGCAGGCTTCTTTACCGGGCTCACCCCAAAACAGAGCCGCACCGTGGCGCTCGAAACCGGCATACAGAATACACCGCTCACAATGGCATTGATTATTGCCAGCTTTCCTTTGGCGCAACAGCAGCAGGCATTGCTGTTGCCAATTCTCTACGCCGTCTTTATCGTCATCGATTCGGTGCTGGTGAGTTTGCTGTTCCGCCAGATGGCGAAGAAAGATCCGCATACGCCGCATGAACAAAGCGCCCATTCTTAATGTTCAGTGGCGGGTCTGAGACCCACCCCTGAAAAATTTCCAAATGTATGACCATCAACATCATCACGCTCTTTCCGGAATTTTTCGACAGCCCGCTCAAAACTTCGCTTCTGGGCAAGGCTCTCGCAGCGGGTATCGTTAACATCCGCTATGTCAATCCGCGCGATTTTACGCTGAATAAGCACAGGAAGGTTGACGACAGCCCGTACGGCGGTGGTGCCGGTATGGTGATGATGGTTGAGCCGATTGCGCTCGCAGTCGAACACATTAAAAAGCAAGCCCCTGAAACACATGTTGTGCTGCTCGCGGCGCGTGGGCGCCTATTTGAAACATCCGTCGTGCGCGAATACACCAGCACACACAAAAGTCTTACCCTGATTTGCGGCCATTATGAAGGGGTGGATGAGCGCGTTGCCGAACACATCGCACACGAAAGCCTGCGGATCGGCAATTTTGTACTGTCTGGTGGCGAGGTCGCGGCCTTAACCGTGATCGACGCGCTCGCAAGGCGGCAACCCGGTTTCATGGGCAACGCCGATTCGCTCACGCATGAATCGTTCGACGACGGCGAAAGTTTCGAACACGCACAATACACACGCCCCGAAGACTGGCGCGGCCACAAGGTGCCCGAGGTGTTGCTATCGGGAAATCATGCGAAAGTGGCGGAGTGGCGGAAAAAAGAGGCGGAGGGATTTAAGACTAAATTCAGGAAAATATAGTTAGTATCCCAAAACGAATTCTGACAAACGGCACCAGATAATTCAAATACAGAATATGCAGCACCGCATACGCGGCGAATTTGGGAATCGAAATCGCGAGGAACCTTCCCGCCGCATCGTCGAGTTTTGACCACAACCGCAGCGCATAATGCACTACACCCGAACAGGCGGCGAGAGCTACCACGCCCAGCAGCAGCTGCTTCACTGAGCCCGGCGGCAGGCGCTCGAGAATCAGCATGCGCAGAAACGCAACAAAGTCGGGTGAGCCGAGCGTGATGTAATAAAAGGCAGAAACGAGAAAATAGCCGGCGATCGGCCGTGCATCTTCATGCGGATCAAAAAACCGAAAGGCAAAAATCGGGAATGTCGCGATCACCATCAGCACCACAAGGTATGGGCCGCGCACCTTAATAATGTTGCGCGTGTGTTCGAAAGCCAGCAGTGAGCCGAGCGTCAGTGCCACAGCTGCCACCAGCACCGGAATGAAGATGCGGTGTGAAGAAATCCTTTGGAATATTTCTTTCATTAACCCCACCCCGGCCTTCGGCCACCCCTCCCCATAAAATGGAGAGGGGCCCTTCGTATTCCCCCTCTCCACATTTGTGGGGAGGGGGTTAGGGGGTGGGGTAAAGAGTTCATTATCTGTTTTTAAAAGTCTTAATTCCCGGATAAAACGCATCGGCGCCGAGCATCTCTTCGATGCGCAGCAGCTGGTTGTATTTCGCGATGCGGTCGGTGCGGCTCATCGAACCGGTTTTGATCTGGCCAGTCTCGGCCGCGACCGAGAGGTCGGCGATCGTTGTGTCTTCTGATTCGCCCGAGCGGTGTGAGGCGATGCAGGTATAACCGTGTTTGCCCGCGAGCGCCATCGTTTCGAAGGTCTCAGTCAGTGTGCCGATCTGGTTTACCTTGATGAGGATTGAATTCGCAATGCCCTTGCTGATACCCTCGGCGAGTATCTTCTTGTTGGTCACGAACAAGTCGTCGCCGACGAGCTGTATTTTGCTGCCAAGTTTTGCGGTGAGTTTTGCCCAGCCGGCCCAGTCTTGTTCTGCGAGACCGTCTTCGAGCGACACGATCGGATATTTGCTGCAGTAGTCGGCGTAGAGGTCAATCAAACCCTCCGCATCGAGCACCTTGCCGTCGTCGCCGTCGAGTTTGTATTTGCCATCTTTATAGAACTCGCTCGCGGCCGCGTCCATTGCAATGAACGTGTCGACTCCCGGTTTGTAGCCGGCCTTTTCAATCGCAGCCATGAGCAGATCGAGACCTTCGCGGTTCGATTTGACGCTGGGTGCATAACCGCCCTCGTCGCCGACCGCTGTGTTATAGCTTTTGTCGTGCAGCACTTTCTTGAGTGCATGGAAGATCTCGGCCCCCTGGCGCAGGCATTCACGGAATGAGTCGAATTTGACCGGCACGATCATGTATTCCTGAAAGTCGAGGTTGTTGTCGGCGTGCGCGCCGCCGTTGATGACGTTCATCATTGGCACGGGCAGCGTGCGCGAGAAGGGCGAACCGAGATAACGGAAAAGTGGCATGTCGAGGTATTTTGCCGCGGCATTGGCGGTCGCCATCGAGACAGCCAGCATCGCATTGGCACCCAGTTTTGCCTTGTTTTCGGTAGCATCGAGTTCGATCAGAATACGGTCGACTTCGCGCTGGTTGGTTGCGCTGACTCCTACGAGGTGAGGATTGATGAGTTCATTGACGTTGGCCACAGCCTTGAGCACGCCTTTGCCGCCGTAACGGGCCTTGTCCCCATCGCGCAGCTCGAGCGCCTCGCGGCTGCCGGTCGATGCTCCGGAGGGCACAATCGCGCGGCCGATATCGCCGCTATCGAGGCTGACCTCGACTTCTACGGTGGGGTTGCCGCGTGAGTCGATCACTTCACGGGCGCGCACATCTTCAATCACTGTTGTCATGGGTTTGGCTTCGGTTTGAAGGTGGTATGTAAAGCATGTTAGACCACAAAAAGGAATTCCGCACCATGGGGGAATCAGCCCGTGCAGAAACGACACATTTATTTGCCGCTAATCGGCGATTTGGCGTAATATCTCCACAAGTTCATTTAGCATGTGTTCAGGGGCCGGCTGCGTGCCATAGGCAAGGGGGGGTTATGGAAAAAGTTACCGCCACCGAGATCGTGGCAAAAACACCCCGGAAAACTACGCCAAAAAAGCCGCGTGTGCACGCGCATAAACTCGAGCTGCGCAAGCTAAGGCCCTCTGATTATTCTGCGGTCAAGGGAATTTCTGACAAAGTTTACACGACTTCGGGAGGTGGGTGGCGCGAAGACCAGTTTCTCTCGATGCTCGCGCGGTTTCCCGAAGGGCAGCTGTGCATCGAAGACAAAGGCCAGGTCATTGGCTGCGCGCTGGCCGTAGTGGTCAGTTACGACAAGTACACTGATTTGCATACCTACGAGCAGATAACCGGCAACGGTTATATTACCAACCATGAGCCGGACGGAGACACGCTGTACGGCATTGATATCTTCGTCGATCCGGAATTCCGCGGTCTCAGGCTCGGTCGGCGTCTCTACGATGCGCGCAAAGAACTGTGCCAGAGTCTTAACCTCAAGCGCATCGTCGGCGGGGGATGGATGCCGGGTTACCACGACCACGCCGACCAGATGACACCGCAGGCGTATATCGAGCAGGTCAAAGAAAAAAAAATCTATGATCCGGTGCTGACTTTCCAGATGGCGAACGGCTTTCATGTCCGTAAGATTCTCACGAATTACTGGGCCGAGGTCGCCGAGAAAGAGAACTACGCAATCCTGCTCGAATGGATCAATATCTACTATGTCGAAGAGGCCAAGCTGGTCGGCGCGAAAAAGACCGTGGTCCGCATCGGCGTTGTGCAGTGGCAGATGCGTCCGTTCGGTACTATTAAGGAGATGGTTAATCAGGCCGAGTTTTTTATCGATGCGGTTTCGGGTTACAACGCCGATTTTATTATCTTCCCCGAATTATTCAACGCACCATTGATGGCCGAATTTAAAGAAGCGAAGCCCAGCGATGCGATGCGCTATCTCGGCGCGTTAACCGACATGATCCGCGATGAGTTTTTGCAGATGGCGCTGTCGTATAACATCAATATCATCGCCGGCAGCATGCCGGTCGTGCGCGAAGACGGAACATACAACGTCGCGACACTCTGCCGCCGCGACGGCACCTGGGAAGAACAGGACAAAATTCATATTACGCCCAGCGAGGCGAATTACTGGGGTTTTAAAGGCGGCAGCAAGCTGAATGTTTTTGACACCGACGTAGGCAAGGTCGGCATACTTATTTGCTACGATGTCGAGTTTCCCGAGTTGTCGCGCGTTCTTGCCGAGCGCGGCATCGACATTCTTTTTGTGCCATTTTCCACCGACACGAAGAACGCTTTTCTGCGTGTACGGCACTGCGCGATGGCGCGCGCGGTCGAAAATGAATTCTACGTGGTAATCTCGGGTAACGTCGGTAATTTGCCCAACGTGGAGAATATGGATATCCAGTATGCACAGTCTGCGGTGTTCACTCCCTCCGACATCTTCTTTCCGCAGGACGCTATGATTGCCGAAGCGATTCCCAATACCGAAATGACGCTCATTGCCGATCTGAATCTGCAGCTGCTGAAAGAACTGCGCACCGAGGGCAGTGTCTCGAATATGCGCGACCGCAGACATGATCTTTACAAGCTACAGTGGCTCGATAGCGACGCGCCCGAGAATCGCAGCTAAGCATGGCGTAAATTTCCGGAGCTTTTGCGGCTTGCCGTTTTGTCGCGACTTGATGCATATCAATGGCGATTGGTCTGCGGCAGAGTAATCTGTGCGATATGAAAGGAATCTCTGCAAAGGAATCGTTATGCGCTATAAAAAGTTAGTTATTGCCCTGGTTCTTGTCGCCGGTTTTGTAGCGGCGACTTTCGCCTTCCGCAGGGTTTCGTTTATGGTCGGTGGATTTTTTCTGCACACCGGCTATGTGATTCAGGACTGGTCGGAGTCATTCCACCACGAACTCGGCGACGCAGACCCTGTGCATCCCAATGAAATCTATAAGACCCTCATGGATCAAAATGCCATGCAGGCGAAGATCTGGAAAGTGACGCCCGGATTAAAGGACCGCAAACCCAAGGCCGTGTTAATCATGTGTATAGATCCGCGCCTCGACGATAACCGTATTCTCGGGGACACGCGTGGCTACTACGATGTGATTCGCATACCGGGTTCGGTGATCACCGAAGAGGTGGCCGAAGCGGTAGAACTGGCAGTGGTCAAGCACGCGGTAAAGCTTGTTATGGTGGTCACGCATACCGACTGCGCGATGGAGCGCCTCGCGGCCTCAGAAGACGGCAAACACCATTATCCGCTGCTGGCCGAGGGTATCAATAACCACTCAAAGCGCCTGCAGTCGCTTTCGCACCGGCCGGCAATTCTCGCGCGGTTACAGAAACAAGAGGTCTGGGTCATCGAAAAACGCATCGACACCAAAACCGGCAAATTTTTATGAATGATCAGGGCGACGCGAAGGCGCCGCATCGATCATTTATGCTGCAACTCTTCCGGTTCCGTCGGTGAAGTCAGTTCGGCAAAGGTGAAAGGTATCACCCGCGCGAAGGCCTCGCGCCTGATTTTGCAATCCGCCACATCGCACGCATGGCAGTAAACGCGGCGGCAGGGATCGATGTGAAAGTGTATTTCACCCTCGTGCCCGTAGCGCTCGATCACTTTGTGCTCGAAGTCATTCGTTGTGTTGTGCGCGGTCAGCACATCCCAGAACTCGGGCACCACGACGTGAGCGTCGATATGGTGGTACGCGCCCGAACGGATGACGCGCGTATGGTGTACCCGAATGATACCTTCGATGCGCGCGGCGGTGAAATGTTCGCCGAGGCTCGTGATGAGCGCCGAATCTTCGGCGTCCATCAGCACCTGAATCGCATCGCGCACCAGGTGAAAACCTGTCCAGGCGAGTACCAGGCCGACGATCAGCGCGGCGGCGGGGTCGAGCCAGTTTAATCCCGTGAAGCGCACGAGAATGAGGCCTGCGATCACAGCCGCGCTGGTGTAAAAATCCGACAGCACATGCTTACCGCTGGAAATGAGCGCTACCGAATGGTGCTTGCGCCCGAGCCGTACGAGATAAAAACCGAGCAGCGCGTTGGCGATGCCTGCCGCCGTGATTAAAACCAGACCCGTGTCCAGACGTTTTAACGCGCGGCCATGGACTATCGCATCGATGCTTTCGATGAAAATCATGATCGCAGCAAACGAAATCAGCGCGCCTTCAAAGACCGAACTGAAGTATTCGGCTTTGCCATGCCCGTACGGGTGGTCGCGGTCTGCGGGTTTGGCGCTAATGTAGATAATGAACAGCGCGAGAGTCGCCGCCGTGACGTTGACGATGCTTTCGAGCGCGTCGGAAAGTATGGCCTGCGAACCGGTCAGGTAATAGGCAAAAAATTTGACAAGCATCAGCAAGGTGCTGACGGTGAGGGAAATGTAGGCGCCGCGGCGAACCATCCATGCCAAGGTCAGGGCTGAGTCTGGTAAAGCAAATGTTTTCAAACACGCCTGGTCACCTTCGCCGCTGCTCCGGAAAAGGTTGAGTATTCTTGACTTAGATCAATGCTTTTTCGCCGGATGCGCAACAGTTTCAAGCCAGTAGACAGGCCGAATGGTCTGGCTCAGGAGGCAATATGCAACGCATTTTTCAAGGGATAGCCTTTGTATCTCTCATCGCATTCACCATGACGCAGGCGCTTGGCGCGCAGGCGCAGAAGAAAAAACCGGCAAAGGCCGTGGCCGCCACGACCGCAGAACCGGCCGCAGCGACCCCTGTCACCGCTGCAACACCGGCTGCGCCCGAACCGCAGCCAGAAGAAAAGTGGTACGACAGCGTAAAGATCTCGGGCATGATTCGCATGCGTCCCGAAGTCAAAGAAAATTTCAATTTTGACGACAGCCAGCGTTACAATTTTGTTGGCCAGAAACTCTGGCTGACAGCGGAAAAAGAGTTTAAAGACAAAAGCAAAATCGTCATCACGCTGCAGGATGTGCGCGTCTGGGGTGGCCAGAACCCGACGATTACCGACACGAATACACTGCAGCGCGCGACGGATATCCGCGAAGGCTATCTTTTACTCAAGAACTTTCTCTGGACGCCATTTGATCTGAAAGTCGGTCGCCAGAAAATTGTTCTCGGCGAAGAAATGTTCGTGGGTGGGCTCGACTGGGTGAACGTCGGTCGTTCGTTCGACGGCGCACGCCTGATCTGGGACAGCAAGATGAACAACCTGCAGGTTTTTTCGACCATCATTCAGGAGAACAACTCGAACGACCTGAATAATCTCAACAGCCCGAAAAACTCTCCGGGTATGTATTTCAGCGGTATTTACGATACGCTCAAGCTGCACAAATCGTTCTGGCTCGACACATTCGTCTTTGCGCGTAACCAGGATGCTGCGATCCACTCGAATCAACTGTACACGTTCGGTGCACGTCTCCACAACCGCACCGAAGCCGGCAATAAAACGGCTTCTGACCAGCTCATCGACTACTCGCTCGATGTCGCATACCAAGGCGGGCAAAAAGGCGGACAGGAGATTCAGGCGTATGGCGCGGTCGGCTTTCTCGGCGTGAATTTTAATCCCGGCCTGAAGATGCGTCTCGGCGGTCAGGGTGCCTATTCGAGTGGCGATCAGGATTCAGCCGACGGTAAGTACCAGACATTCGATCCGCTTTATCCCACACCGCACTACCAGTTCGGTCAGGCAGATATGACCAGTTGGAGAAACCTTGCGGGCGCCGGCGTCAACTATACGCTGTGGTTCACGCAGGATTTCAACCTCAAGTTTGATTACTGGTACGCGATGCGCCAGTCGACCAACGACTACTGGTATGCAGTCAGCGGTGCGGCGAACACGACTACCACTCTTGCGTCACTCGGCGCAGAGAAACAGTTGTACCAGGAATTCGGTCTTTTGGCGAATTACACGGCCAGAAGCTTCCTGTCGTTCCAGGCGGGCTATTCTTACGCGATGCGCGGTGCTGCGATGACCGCGGCGAACAAGAGCGGCGACTACCAGTTTGCCTATCTGATGTCGACGCTGAGTTTCTGAGAAACACAGGAGAATACCGGCGCACGTATATTGCGTGCGCCGGGTGACTCTTTCAAAAAACGTACTATTCTTGATATAGATCAATGCATCTTTTATTCCAGTATGGTATACAATGCATCTATAAGTCAAATTTCCCACTGGAGGTGGCGTTATGCAAGAAGAACAGACGGAAAAAAAGACATTTGGGCAAAAGATATTCGATAACATATTCATCCTGCTGGCCCTTGGTATGGCCTTCCCGGGTGTTTTCTACCTTGGTTGGGGTATTATCGAAATTTTCGTTCTCAACAACACAAAACTCGTGGACTATTTAGGCGCCAGCAACCAGAAGTTTCTGCTGCCGGGAAAATAAGGAGTAACAATGCCACTCTCAACCCCAACGAACTGGTGGAAACCGTTCAACAAAGAAGAGCGTATCTGGCTCTATATTTCGATCGCGTGGGGTATCATCATGTTTGTCATGATGCCGCTCGGTCACTTCTGGAACCAGAACGTCTCTTCTGAAACATACAAAACAAATCCCGAGGAATACCGGCTGATCGCCGATAAGTTCATCGCCACCTACCAGCGCAAAGACGCGAAGGGTGAGGCCGTGACGCACAACGGCAAACCCGGCGGCATTCCGCTGGTCGATGCGCCCAGCAAAGAAAAAGGCGATGTGTTTCTTGTGGCGCAGGCCTGGCAGTTTCGCCCGGTGCTGGTGATGAAGAAGAATAAAACATACCGTATTCACATGTCGTCGCTCGACTACCAGCACGGCTTCTCGTTGCAGCCGCAGAACCTGAATATCCAGATTCTGCCGTACTACGATTTCGTGATCACGATGAGCCCGAACGAAACGGGAAAATTTTTCCTCATCTGCAATGAGTACTGCATGTTCGCAGGCGAGAAGTTCGGCCACGATACGATGGTCGGGCAAGTGATTGTGGAGGATTAAAATGAGTATAGCTGATATTACCAACCAATTCAGAACCTGCCCGACAACCGGACTGAAAGTCCACCTGCCGGCGCAGCGTTTAATCTGGATCAACGCGGTCTCGGCCGTCGTGTTCCTGTTAATCGGCGGCATTATGGCGATTCTGATCGCGCTGACCCGCTGGCCTGCAGTGCACCTTCTGCCGCAAGATCTCTTCTACCGTTTTCTGACAGCGCACGGCATCAACATGCTCGTATTCTGGATTGTGTTCTTCGAAATGGCGGGCATTATTTTTGCCGCGCAGACGATACTCAATTCGCGTTATCCCGGCATCAAGTTCGGCTGGTTTAATTATGGTCTGATGATTACCGGTGCTATCATGGTCGAAGTGATGGTTTTTACGGGTAAGGCGGATGTCATGTTTACTGCGTATCCCCCGCTCAAGGCAAACCCGATCTTCTACCTGGGCATTATTCTTTTCGCCGTCGGCGCTCTCTTTAATTGCTTCCAGTTCATCTATGCGCTGATCATCGCCAAGCGTGAAGGATATCATAAGGGAAGCTTGCCGCTTTTCACCTATGGCATACTCACTGCGGTGATTATTGCGATCTTTACACTGGTGTCAGGTGCAGCCGCGTTTATCCCGGCATTCCTGTGGAGCATCGGTGTGATTCCGCACATTGACCCCGAGTACTACCGCATTGCGTTCTGGGGTTTCGGCCATTCAGCGCAGCAGATTAACCTGGCGGCGATGGTCGCGATCTGGTACCTGTTGGCGAACCTGACCACAGGGGCACAGCCGGTGAACCAGCGCATGTGCCGTTGGGCATTCGTTCTGTACCTCTTGGGCATCAACCTCGGTTCGATTCACCACAACCTGGTTGACCCAGGCCTGTCGGCGACGTACCGCATTTTCAACACCAGTTACCTCTTTTATGCTGCGACGATCGGTTCGATGATCCATGCATTCTCGATACCTGCAGCGGTTGAAACTGCACAGCGCGCAAAAGGCTTCACGAAGGGCCTGTTCCAGTGGCTGACGAATGCACCGTGGGGCCAACCCGGTTTCTCGGGCATGGTGCTGTCGATGGTGATTTTCGGCTTCTTCGGCGGTGTAACAGGTATCATTCTGTCCGTCGAGCAGCTGAATATGCTGTCGCACAACAATTTACGCGTTCCGGGCCACTTCCACATGACAGTCGTGGGCGGTACTTCGCTGGCTTTCATGGCGGTGACTTACTACATTCTGCCGCTCGTGCTGCAGAGAAAACTCATCGGCGCCAAATGGGCGAAATACCAACCCTACATCTTTGCGATTGGCCTGATGATGTTCTCGACCGGTATGCACTTTGCCGGTGTGATGGGCGCCCCCCGCCGCCACTGGGATGTCACGTTCAATAACGCAGTCATACAGGTGCCATTTGACCCGGCGATGTACACGTTCCTGGGTCTCGTCGGTATCGGGGCAATCGTGGCCTTTACCGGGCTTTTGATCTTCATCGGTATTGCAGTGCTGACTGTTTTCTTCGGTGAAAAGATCCCATCGAAAATCGAACCACATACCCCTGCGCATGCGCCGGCGGCATAAGGAGAAGTTATGAGCAACGATAACCAAAAAGAAAAAATGCACGCGCCGGGCAGTTTTGTGCTGGCGCTGATCTTCCTCGCGTGGTTTGCCGTAGTGTACTTCACGCAGTGGATTGCGTTGAGTAAGAATTGGATTGTGTATTAACTCATCCCCCCGGCCCCCTTCTCTTGCAAAGAGAAGGGGGAGCTAAGAGAGAGTCTTCCTCAACCCCCTCTCTTTGCAAGAGAGGGGCAGGGGGTGAGTTAAAACCATGAAACCCACAGCCTTCCGCCAACCGGTTTTCCAGTTCTTTCTCGGCCTCTTCACCCGCGCTGAAACCGCGATCAACCATGTCTGGGGTGAGCGCTGGAATTTCTTCTACTATCTAGGCTCTTTGCCCATTGTCCTTCTCTTTATTCTGCTGTTCACCGGCCTCTTCATGTTTATCTACTATAACATGTCTGTGTCGTCGAGCTACGACTCCGTAAAGTATATGACCGAACACGCGCTGTTCGGCCGTTTCATGCGCAACCTGCACCGTTATGCGGCAGATGCGATGATGTTTTTCGTTATCTTACACCTGCTTCGGGTGCTGTTTGAAGAGAAATTCCAGAACCATCGTACACTGGCCTGGATTACCGGCCTTATCATCATGCTGCTGATGCTGGTCCAGGGTGTCACCGGCTACATTCTGCCGCTCGACACAACTTCGCGTTTTGTGATGGAAAAGACCTCCGAGATATTGGCCGGTCTCAAAGTGTTTGGCGATACCCTGCCGCGCTCGTTTTCTTCGCCGGCACTGCTCGGCAAATGGATCATGTGGGTGATACTCATCGTGCACCTGATCATCCCTCTGTTTTTTGTGCTCTTGCTGTTTATTCATCTGCTGCGCGTTTCGCGCGCCAAACTGTTTCCACCGAAGCACATCTCGCTCGCCTTCATCGCGATTCTGGCAGTTTATACCATAGTCATCCCGATACCGATGGCGGGCAAGGCCGAAGCCGAAAAGCTGCCGCAGCTTCTGCAGCCCGACTGGTTTTATCTGTTTTTCGCGCCGGTATTTGAAAACCGTTTCGGCATCTATATCTGGTTCGCAATGGGGGCGACGGTCTTTGGCCTCTTCGCTTTGCCATGGCTACTCAAACGCCGCAAGATTGTGCCGGCGGTAGTCACTGCCGACAAATGCACAGGCTGCGGGCTGTGCGCGATCGATTGTCCGTATCAGGCGATGCACATGGTCGAACGGCGTGACGAGAGCCATCACAAATACCTGGTCTCGATCGACACCAATATCTGCTCGGGCTGTGGCGTATGTTCGGGCTCGTGCGCTTATGGTGCGATTGGGTTTCCGGCCTCACCCACCCTCACCCCCAACCCCTCTCCCGAAGGGAGAGGGGAGCTTAAACTCCCCTTCTCTCTGCAAGAGAAGGGGGCGGGGGATGAGTTCGGCGAGCTCAACGGCAAATGGCTCACCCTCGTCTGCCAGAGCCGCGCACATACTCTCGGTATTAGCGATGATTCAGGCAGGTCGCATAGCGACCTGCCTGAATCATCGCATGTCTTCCAGGTCGTTCCATGCTCAGGCAAACTCGGCGTCAGCATGGCAGAAGAGATTCGCAGCGCCGGCGCAAAAGGCATCATTGTCGGCGCCTGCCCCGGCGGCGATTGCTGGTACCGCGAAGGCAACAAATGGCTCGAAGACCGCATCGCGCAGAATCGCAAACCGGGGTTTAGAAAAATTCCCGCCGAGTTTCCGATTCTCGGCATACGTTTTACCGGCGCGCAGAAGAAGGATTTTCTGCGTGAAGTGAATTCGATCGTTACGCAGCAGATATACCGCAATAAACCGATACCGACGCGGCTGTTTGAATTCCTCAAACCCTCGCAGTGGGCATATTCGTTTTCCATGAGCACGCTTGCGCTCGCGGCGCTGCTGTGGGTGTTCTATATGGGGTCGTCGTCGCGCTTTGGTGCTGTCACGGGCGACGCGAATGCCGCGCTGATTCGTCTCGACTTCTTCTACCAGACCGACAAAAAGACTTGCTCCGCCGACATGATTCCACCGGGCGCGAAACAGGCCGCGCTCGAACGCATGGCAGGTCTGGTCAAGCTCGACAATCTCACACCCGAAGCGCGCGAGCGTATGCTCAAACAGGCAGAAGACAGCGTCGCGAGCAAATACTGTAGCCGCGCGCGCCGCAGTCTCGACATTCAGGTGCGCGTCGATGGCAATCTGGTCGCCGAAAATTCGTATGCACCGGCTGGCTTCCAGAACGACGGTATTACGTATGTGCTGATGAAGCAGAAGACGACGCCGGGGGTGCACACAATACACATCGCCGCGCATGAAAGAGACACCGCATCGCTGGGGCGCAAATTCGAATTTGCGGAAAAAATGGAATTCATTCAGGGCGAGGTAAAATTGATTGACTTCGAACCTAATCAGGCAAAGTTCTTTCTGCGCACGGTCAAGCCTGTGCCTGAAAATGCGACAGGGAAGGAGTAGATGCGTCTAATATTACCCACAAACACCAATTGGAATACATTCCCGCTCTGTCTTCTTTCAACTATATTCTCTCTTCTCGCCTGCAAACCTGCGGTCGAGAAAATATACGAATCGAGTTTTAATCTGCGCGCTGCGCGCGAGCTCGATTCGACGGGCGATAGCAGCGGGGCGCGATATTACCTGAATCGTGCAAAAAGCGAGGTGAACGCGCGCGCAGAAGCGGACGACTTTCTCCGCCGCATCGGCGAACGCAAAACCAAAGCCGGGGGATGCATCGACGACAAGAAGACTGATCTTGAAATCAATCAGTACCCGCGCATACGGCACAAACATTTTTTTCAACTTGCGGTCTGTCTCGAGTCGGCGGGCGAAACCGATAGGGCTTTGAAATCCTACAAACTTTCGGAAAATGCCGGGTCAAAGCAACCGCAACTCTACATACGCCGCGCGCTGCTCAACGAACGGCTGGGTGACGGGGTGGCCGCCGCACACGATTTTAACCACGCGGTCGAGCTCAACGCCGAATACCCCCCCGCGCAGCTCTCGCAGGCGTTGTTTCTCGCGCGTACGGGGCGTGGCGAAGAGGCGGAAAAAATTGCCACCACGTTGCAGGCCAAAAAGCATTTTTATGCTGAGATTATCCGCGATGTGCTGAAAGACCGTGAAAATTTTGCCAAAGCGTGGCCGCAGGCAGCGGCAAGGGTTGCTAAATGAACGGCAGCAGTTCAAGACGCCTGTGGCTTCTGCGCCTGACCGGCATTCTGTTTATGTGCGCTTCGGTCTACATTGCCTGGTACACGATGAGTTCGGGCAAACCGCGCGACTTCTGGAAAGAGAAGATGAACCCGCGGCGCGGCAACATTACCGAAATCCAGGGTGAGTTTGAAGACCAGGACGGAAAAAAGGTATCTTTGAAAGAATTTCAGAATAAACAGGTGATTGCCACCTTCGTGTTCAAAGACTGCAACATGTCATGCCCGTTTATCATGAGTGATCTGAAATTTTTCGACGCGGAAAATCCTACTTTCAAGGATAATGGGGCCTTTATCGTGTTCACCTTCGAAGATCATCGCGGCCACGGCGATCAGCTAAAAGATTTTTTGAAAAAATATCGTATCGCCGGCGACCACTGGCGCGTGCTGACTTCAGATGCGAAGACTATACGCAGGCTCGCCGACACGTTCGAGCTGCAATACAACAAAGGCGAAGACGGCAACTATGTCTATATGCACACGAACTTCTACGCGGTAGCGGATAAAACCGGAAAAGTAAAACGCGAATTTCGTGGCATGGAGCCAAATAAGGCAAAATTTGTCGGCGAAATCAGGGATGCGCTGTGATAAAAAAGAACCGGGTCACCTACGCAATTTTGATTCTCGGCATCTGGGCGCTGTTTGCAGCCAACGGCATCAAGGATTTCTATTTTGAGATGAAACTCAAAGCGCGCGGCGAGGTGATCAGCTATTCGACGCTCGCCGAATTCTGCGGCTGGACGGGCGACAAAAAACCCGGCGAAAGCGACTGGGATTACCGCTGGCGTTCGGCGCGTAACATGTTTTCAGCCGTGATGACGATGAGCTTTCTGTCGGTGCTTTTTTTCAGTTCTGTACTCGGCGCAATTTTGGGGCTTTTCTATCTCGGCGGTGCCTTTAAGGACGAAGAGCAGGTCGGCGCCGGCGCGGCCAGCGTAACGGCAGTGCCTGCGCGGCGGAAAGAAGTATGAAAATTTCCACAAAAATCTGGATACTGGTAACCACAGTGTTGTCGTTGGCGGCACTGGCGATCAAACTCTACTTTCTGCCCGCGGCCGAGCGTTTCTCCCGATTGACCGTCGAAGAACAGATGGTCAGAGACATGGAATCTTTCGAGAAGATCATCGCCGTTGTGGTCACCGCGGCCAACGGCGACAAAGATTATGTGCGGCGTGCGCTCTATGCTATCAGCGCAGACAAAAAGATTCCTATCGAACTCAGGCGCAGCGAGTTTCTGCACAGGCAGTTTGGCCGGCGCAAAGATAAAGAACCCAAAAACGAATTCGAAGCCAACGCGCTTTCCTCCGGTGCCGCGCAATTCCGCACGACGGACAAATTTATCGAATATGCCTACCCGCTGAAAGCGCAGGCCGTCTGCATGGGTTGCCACGTCGACGCCGCTGGCAAATCGATTCCGTTCGGCTCTCCGGTAGGGCTCGCGATACGGCGCGTACCGCTGAGCGCAGTCACCGACTCGCGCATCGCGTACTTCACACTCGATCTGTTCTGGGAGAATTTTGGTCTCGTACTGTTCTCTGTTCTGCTGACGATACTGCCGGTTTTTCTGTGGATACTCAGACCGATTCGCGGCATGGCCAAAGAAAGCGAAAGGTTGCTCAAGGCCGTGGACGAGCAGGGCGAGGGTGATGCGGTCACCGAATTCGAAATTACCAGCCACAGCAAAGATGCTGACGAGCTGCACGCGATTCAGAGATTGATAAAATATGCCCAACGCCGACTCTCAAAATAAATCCGTTGCCCGCTGGCTCATAGTCTGTGCTGCAATAGTGTTCTGCATAGTGGTCGTCGGCGGCATCACGCGCCTGACGCGTTCGGGGTTGTCGATTGTCGAATGGAAGCCATTTACCGGCACCCTGCCGCCGCTCGGCGAGGCGCAGTGGAATGAAGAATTTGCCAAATACCGCGAGACTCCCGAATACAAGTTCGTCAACCGCGGCATGCAGCTGAATGAATTCAAAAATATCTTCTGGTGGGAATATATTCACCGCGTGCTCGCGCGGCTGATTGGTGTCGTGTTTCTTTTGCCGTTTCTGTTGTTTCTCGCGCGCAAACAGATTCGCGGCTTCATGGCGGGCCGCCTCGCGCTGATCTTCTTTCTCGGCGGGGCGCAGGGTTTTCTCGGCTGGTACATGGTCAAAAGCGGTCTGGTGAAAGACCCGCATGTCAGCCATTTGCGGCTGATGAGCCACCTGCTTTTGGCGGTATTGCTCTATGCGACGATGCTCTATACCGCCTGGCAGTTCCTGCATCCGCAGGCAGGGCAGAAAAAAGCCACAGTCGGATGGTTGAATGTGCTCGTGACTTTTATACTGCTGGGAAGCGGCGCACTTGTCGCAGGACTCAAGGCCGGCAAAATCTATAATACGTTCCCGCTTATGAATGGCAGTTATTTTCCGCCGGGTGTCGAATTACAGGGGCCGTTCCTGAGCAACCTGATCGACAACCCGGCGATTGTGCAGTTCATCCACCGCAACATGGCCTATTTGCTCGGGCTGTGGATAGGCGCACAGCTCTATATCCGGCACGGTGAAATGCGCGCCGTGCATTTCAAACATCCGCTCGTGGCTTTTTTTGCGCTCTATCTGCTGCAGGTGCTGCTGGGTGTGCTGACGCTGCTCAACGCAGTGCCGGTCTCTCTGGGGGCGTTACACCAGGCGAACGCGATGCTGCTGTTCTCTGCGGCGCTGTATCTTCTTTTTCGCGACAGAACTCCGGCCGGGGCATGAGCGCAGATTTACCGCTGGTCTATTCCTGTTCAGGTTGCTCATCCGCGGCGCAGCTTGCCAATTCTCTCGCGCTGCGCCTCGACAGCGATGAGCACGCTGAAATGTCGTGCATCGCGGGCGTCGGCGGCGGCGTCAAATCCCTTGTGCGTGTGGCGAAAAGCGGCCGGCCGATTATCGCGCTCGACGGTTGTCCGCTGGTCTGCGTGGCCCATTGCCTGGCTCGGCATGGCCTGGTGGCTAAACGGCATGTTGTGCTGTCAGAATTCGGCGTTGAAAAGAAAAAAAAGCACCTGTTCACTGCCGAAGAAACCGAAGCGGCGTACGGGCAGCTCAAAGCACAGTTGGGCATTACCCGCTGAACTCCCATGGCTGTAAAATCGACTATCTTCAAAGCCGACCTGCAGGTGAACGATGCCGACAGAGATTATTACGAGCTGCATAAGCTGACTCTCGCGCGCCACCCGTCAGAGACCGACGAACGCATGATGCTGCGCCTGCTGGTGTTCGGCATGCACGCCGACAAATACCTCGAGTTTGCAGGCTCGATCAGCACAGAAGAGACTCCCGCGCTGTGGAAAAAAAATCTGTCCGGGGAAATTCAGGAATGGATTGAACTCGGTCAGCCCGACGAAAAAAGAATCCGCAAAGCCTGCGGCCGCGCGCGGCAGGTCTATATTTACTGTTACGGGCTGCACAAAGCGAAGCCGTGGTGGCAGGGCATA
>CAYHJO010000002.1:0-61285 GCA_964356715.1 uncultured Turneriella sp.
GCAGCCATCGACCGTGCAGCAAAGACGATCCGCGACGACCAGGGCAACGAATACGGCTACGACTATCTTGTGCTCGCAACGGGTTCGTCGGCGTTCGTGCCACCACTTGCGGGTGTGACGCGTCCCGGCGTGTTTGTCTACCGCACGATCGACGACCTCGAAGCGATCACTGCATACGCGAAAAACGCCAAAAACGCTGCCGTGATCGGCGGCGGCCTGTTGGGTCTGGAAGCCGCGAAGGCCGCGATGGATTTAGGGCTCAAGACGCACGTTATCGAATTTGCGCCCCGCCTGATGCCGCGCCAGCTCGACGAGGCCGGTGCCGGGCTTCTGAAAGATAAAATCCAGTCGCTCGGTATCGAAGTCCATACCGGCGCGTCGACAAAGGAAATTGTCGGCCGCGACGACGATGCCGCATCTGCGGTCAGCGCCCTCTTGCTGACGGACGCGCAAAAACTCGAAGTCGATATGGTCATCGTTTCTGCGGGTATTCGTCCGCGCGACGAACTGGCAAAGCAGAGTGGGATTGAACTTGGTGAACGCGGCGGCATACGCGTCGACGATTCGCTCGTCACCTCGGACAAATCTATCTACTGCATCGGCGAGGCAGCGCTGCACAGCGGCATGATCTACGGCCTCGTCGCACCCGGCTATGAAATGGCCGAAATCGCGGCAGCCAATATTTTGGGCGAAGGCAAATACTTTCTCGGCTTTGATATGTCGACGAAGCTTAAACTCATCGGCGTCGACGTCGCGAGTTTCGGCGATGCGTTTGCGCAGTCGGCCGGCGCGCGCGAAGTCGCGTACCTAAACCATAAAAACGGCATTTACAAGAAGCTTGTCGTCAGTGGCGACGGCTCACGGCTGCTCGGCGGCATTCTCGTGGGCGACGCCAGCGAATATGGCCAGCTGCACTTCTTCATGGAGAATGCAACGGCACTGCCGGCGCAAACCGAAGCGCTGATGTTTACGGGTGTCGAAGGTGCGATGCCGGAAGTCGAAATGGCCGACAGCGCGCAGATCTGTAAATGTAACGCGGTCACAAAAGGTGATCTCGTCAAAGCGATCGAAGGCGGCTGCTGTGTGCCCGGCGAGCTCAAAAAAGCCACACGTGCGGGCACCGGCTGCGGCGGCTGCATGCCTTTTGTGGGCGACATACTGAAAGCCGAGCTCAAAAAACGCGGGCAAACCGTAAACACGAACCTGTGCGAACATTTTCCTATGCCACGCAAGGATCTTTACACCGTCATCAGGATAAAGAAGCTTGCGACGTTCAGTGAGGTTATTCGCTCTGCCGGCAAAGGTCTCGGCTGTGAAATCTGTAAACCCGCAGTCGCTTCGATGCTGTCCAGCGCGCACAGCGACACGGCGGTAAAACACCCGACCAGCCAGGACACCAATGACCGCTTTATGGCGAATATCCAGCGCGGCGGCACGTATTCGATTGTACCGCGCGTGCCAGGCGGTGAAATTCTTCCCGACAAACTGATCGCGCTGGGCCAGATCGCAAAAAAATACGATCTCTACTGCAAAATTACCGGCGGCCAGCGCATCGACCTGTTCGGCGCGCGCGTCGACCAGCTGCCTGAAATCTGGGAAGAGCTTATCGACGCCGGCTTCGAGAGCGGCCACGCGTACGCGAAGGCGCTGCGCACGGTCAAGAGCTGCGTCGGCTCGACCTGGTGCCGCTTCGGCGTACAGGACTCCACGTCGATGGCGATCCGCGTTGAAGAAAGATACCGGGGCTTAAGAGCACCGCACAAAATTAAATCCGCCGTATCTGGCTGCATACGCGAATGCGCAGAAGCGCAGTCAAAAGACTTTGGCCTGATTGCGACGGAGAAAGGCTGGAACCTGTATTTCGGCGGAAACGGCGGAGTGACTCCGCAGCACGCAGTGCTGTTCGCCAGCGATGTCGACGCCGATACTGCAATCCGCTACATCGATCGTTTCCTGATGTACTACATCCGCACCGCGGACCGCCTGGAGCGCACCGCGTGGTGGCTCAATAATCTTGAAGGCGGCATTGAGCATCTCAAGCAGGTGATCATTGAAGATTCGCTCGGCATCTGCGCAGACCTCGAAGCAGAAATGGAAGCCCATGTTGCTAATTACCAGTGCGAATGGAAGCAGGTGGTGGAAAATCCGGAACTGCGCGCGCGTTTTCGCCAGCTTGTCAACGCACCGGTCGATACCGATGCGCCCGCTTTCATCCGCGAGCGCGGCCAAAAACGCCCACCCGATTGGGATACAAACGCGGAACAAAAACAGATGCAGGAGATAGCCGTATGAATGGCTGCGATACAGGACGTATAAAGGGGGCGGCTGGCACGGATGCCATCTTAGCCGCACCCCTTTTGACTTCGACAGAAAAATGGGTGCGCGTCGCCGATGCGCACGCTTTTCCCGCCGACGGAGGTGCCGCAGTTAAGGTCGGAGACAAACAGATTGCGGTGTTTCACTTCGCTGAAACAGACACGTGGTACGCCTGCCAGAATCTCTGCCCGCACAAACAGCAGCTGGTGCTGGCGCGCGGCATCATCGGCGACAAGTCCGGAGTGCCGGTGGTCGCCTGCCCGATGCACAAGCGTGCATTTGCACTCGAATCCGGCAAATGCCTCGACGAAGATCTCCAAATCAGCGTCTATGCTGTGAAAGTCGAAAACGAAGGAGTTTGGTTATCTGTATAACGATGCCGGGCCCGAGCAGAAACGATGGAGTTTACCGCTGAACAAAAACAGGTTCTCGAACGGATTTTTGCCGAAGGTTTTGCATCGGGACAGCGTGCCGCTGGCAGCGTAATACCGGCAGCGGAAATTACCGACGCTCATGTCGGCGATCTCTGCAAAGAAGAACGCTGGAAGCTCGAAGAACATGGGCTCGATATCTGGGAAAAGCTCGCACGCCATGCCAGCGCGAACGAGTTTCCGAAAGAGGCCGATACTTTCCGCTTCAAGTACCATGGACTTTTCTACGTAGCACCGGCGGAAGACGCCTTTATGCTGCGGCTCAGAATTCCCGGTTGCCGCCTAAATTCGGCGCAGGCAAAGGTTATCGCCGAAATCAGCGAAAAATGGGGCTCGGGCCTCGTCGATGTCACCACGCGTGGAAATTTCCAGATCCGCAAAATTCAGCCTAAGAACATTTTGCACGTGCTGACCAAACTCGCCGATGCCGGCCTCACCTCCAAGGGCTCCGGTGCGGATAACATACGCAACATCACTGCTTCACCCACTTCGGGGTTTGATCCCAACGAACTCGTCGATGTGATGCCCTACGCACTCGCACTGCACCACTATATTCTCAATAACCGGGAGCTCTATGGCCTGCCGCGCAAGTTCAACGTATCGTTCGATAACGGCGGAGCGATTAGCGTAGCGGTCGACACCAACGATATCGGCTTTGTACCGTTGAAGATTCAAGGAGATGCGTCGATTCCCGACGGCATCTATTTCCGTGTATTGCTCGCAGGCATCACCGGCCACCGGCACTTCGCCCGCGATGCGGGCATTCTCGTCAGAGCCGACGACGCAGTCACACTCGCGGTGGCGATGATCAAGATCTTTATCGCCCACGGCGATCGCACCAACCGTAAAAAGGCGCGCCTTGTCTATCTGATTGAAAAATGGGGGATACCGAAATTTCTAGACGAGACACAAAATCAGCTTTCCTTCCCGCTGATCTTCGCGACGGCAGAAAAATATCCGGCGAACGTGAACAAACTACCACACGGCCATGTCGGTGTTTTCAAACAGCGCGGTGCAGCGATGAATTATGTCGGCGTGGCAGTACCCGTCGGCAGATTAACGGGCGCACAACTTTCGGGCCTCGCTGCGCTGGCAGACGAATACGGCCAGAACGAATTGCGGCTGACGGTTTGGCAGAATGTGCTGCTTCCGCATATCGGCGATAAAGATTTACCCCGTTTGACCAAGGGCCTCTCGGCGCTGAATCTCTCGCACCAGAGCTCAGCCATCGCCGGCGGTGTCGTCGCCTGCACCGGCAACACCGGTTGCAAATACGCCGGAGCAAATACTAAAGATACCGCACTCGCGGCGATTGCGCACCTGAGGAACCGCATCGCTCTCGATCGCCCGGTGAATATACACTTCACGGGTTGCGCACACAGCTGTGCGCAGCATTACGCGGGGGATATCGGCCTCATGGGCGTACCGATCTCAGGCGGTGAAGGCTTCAATATCACGCTCGGCGGCGGCATGGATCAGGCGCAGGGTATCGGCCGCGAAGTGTTCTGGAAAGTGCCGCGCGAAGAAGTTCCTGCGCGCATCGAAAAAATTTTTCTTGCTTATCAGGCGAAGCGCGCGGGCGGCGAGAGCTTCGTCGATTTCACGCGCCGGCACGACGTAAAAACCCTGCAGGAGATTTTTTCATGACTAATGTGCCAGTCATTCCCGAATCAGCTCCCTTTTCGGCGGAGCAACGCGCGTGGCTGAACGGTTACCTCGCGGGGCTGTTTGCGCGTGGTTCGATCGGGGATTTTGCAGGGCAAAATCCCGGACTCACCACAGGCTCACTCGGTACTTCGGCAAAACAACTGATTCCGTTGACGATTCTGTACGGCTCGCAGACCGGCACATCGGAAGCGCTCGCCCGGCAGACTGCCAAGTTGGCCGCAGGCAAACAATTCGTTGCTACCGTCGCCGACATGGCGGAGGCGACAACGGAGATGCTCAGCAATGCAAAACATCTCTTCATCATTACCAGCACATACGGCGAGGGCGAACCGCCCGACAACGCGAAGGATTTCTGGAACGCTATCAGCGCCGACACTTTTCCGAAGCTGACGGGAATTCCTTTTTCGGTTTTTGCGCTCGGCGACAGCAACTATGAGAAATTCTGCCAGTTCGGCAAAGATCTCGACCAGCGCCTCGAAGCGCTGGGCGCCAAACGCATATTTGAGCGCTTTGACGCAGACACCGACTATGAAGAAGGTTTTGCGCAGTGGTCTGCAGGTGCTTTGGGTGCGCTGGCGAGTGTCGCATCCGAAGGCGGATTTTCCGTCGACAATGCTGTTTCGCTCACAGCGGCAGCCCCAATCGAATTGCAGCCGGAGGAAAAATATTCGAAAAAAGCGCCCTTCCCTGCACGGTTAAAAACAAACCACAAACTGTCGCTCGCCGGCTCCGAAAAAGAAACACGCCATTTTGAGATCCAGCTCGACGATTCGATCACGTACGAAGCCGGCGATGCGCTGGGGGTAATTCCGCAGAATAACCCGGCACTCGTCGGCAAAGTGATGACCCGCATGGGTTTTGCTCCCGACACCACTGTGCACGCTGGCGAAAACATGCCGCTGGTGCGTGCGCTGACAGAAGTCTATGATCTGAAGAATCTGCCGGCTGAGCTCATGGATGAGCGTAGGCTTGCGCCGACAGGGATGTCGTCTGAGCGCAAGCAGGTTGCATCGGCGCAGGAACTCATCGCCAAGCTGAAGAAAATCCAGCCCCGCCTCTACTCTATCTCTTCGAGCCCGAAGGCGCACCCCAACGAAGTGCATCTCACTGTTTCTGTCGTGCGTTATATGGTGGATGGAGAAGCGCGCGAAGGGCTGTGTTCGACATTTCTCGCCGACCGGGTCGGCGAGAGGACATTGCCCGTCTATATACACAGAAACTCCGCCTTTCGGCTGCCCGCTGACACCACAAAGCCCGTCATAATGGTGGGGCCCGGCACCGGCATTGCCCCGTTCAGGGCGTTTCTCGAAGAACGGCGCGAGACGGGTGCGACAGGCAAAAACGTGCTGTTCTTCGGCGAGCAGCGCTCGGCGTGCGACTTCTATTATCGCGACGAATTGCAGCGCATGGTGAAAGACAATTTTCTCACGCTGCACACCGCATTTTCGCGCGACCAGCAGGAAAAAATTTACGTGCAGCAGCGCATGCTCGAAAACGCGGCGCAGATTTTTGAGCTGCTCGAACAGGGCGCGTATTTCTATGTCTGCGGCGACGCTGCGCGCATGGCGAAGGATGTCGACCAGGCGCTGGCACGAGTTATCGAAACCGCCGGCGGCAAAGGTGCAGACGCGGCGAAAGAATACCTACAGAAATTGCGCAGCGCGAAACGCTACCTGCGCGACGTCTATTAAAGTATGCGCAGCGCGCGGCAAAATGGCTTCAGCGTGATTTTTCCAGTTCGGCGACGAGCGCTCTGACGAAGCGCGCAGCCTCTCCCCCGGTGATGACGCGGTGGTCGAAGCTTATTGAGAGCGGCAATATCGGGTGGATGTCTGGCCGGCCCTGAAATGCAACCACCGCATCGCGCACTTTTCCGGCACCGACGATACATACTGTGGGCGGAACGATTACCGGATTGCCGTATTTGCCGGCGATGGTGCCGAAGTTAGACAGCGTAATCGTCGGATTTTTCATCTCTCCCGCGGGTATTTTTCGCGTGAGCACTGCGCGTATCAGATGGTTAAGCCCGCGGCGTAAGTCTTCTGCGCTGCGCTTCTCGACACCGCGCAGAATCGGCACAAAAAGCCCTTCGGGCGTATCGACGGCAATCCCTAAATCGATGTGCAGAAGCGTCTCGAGCCGCATCGCATGCGCATGATACCATGAATTCAATATGGGTTCTGCTTTCAGCGAGGCGCCGATTGCCTGAATCAGCCGCACCGTTGTGTCGCTGCCTTTCGGCCACAGGTGAATATCAGCGTCCTCAATAATCGTTACCTGCGCGACCTGTGCATGAGCGGCCGAAATATTTTTTGCCATCGCGCGGCGCACCCCCTGCAGCGTCTTGCCCCGGCTCAGCTCCTGTCCGTCTTCCTGCAACACTGCACCGACGGTAAAGCGGTCGTCTCGCAACTCCTCTTCGCCGCTGCCGGCGCCGAGATTACCGACGACGGTACCCGAATCGGAGGGGACACCGCCGGTATCGGCTTTGTATTCCACAAGCACCTCACCGGTGTGCACAATCTGTCTCGGTTCGCCGAAAATGGCAACTATCTCCCCTGCCTGCGGTGACGGTATTTCCACCATGGCCTTGGCTGTTTCGACTGTCAGCATGATATCGCCTTTGGCAAGGCGCGCTCCGGGCTTTACCTGCCAGGAGACAATCTCGGCTTCGACCAGGCCTTCCCCAAGATCGGGCAATTTGAAATATTTCATATCGATGTGACCATTTCCTTTGCCGCGCGGATAATTTCTTTCTCTGAGGGCAGATAAAATTTTTCCAGACGATAGTACGGCATGATGGTATCGTAACCGGTAATGCGGCGAGGGGCCACCTTCAGTTCGCCGAAGGCGCGCTCTGCTACCAGCGCCGCAATTTCGGCGCCAATCCCGTTGGTCCGCGCGGCTTCATGGACGATCATGATGCGCCCGGTTTTTTTCACCGACGTCAGGATCGTCTCAATGTCGATGGGCTTGACCGTCGCCACGTCGATCACCTCTGCCGAGATGTTTTCGGCCGCGAGCTCCGCCCAAGCCTTGAGGCATTCCAAGACCTGAGACCCCCACGTGACGAGGGTAATATCGCTGCCCGCTCTCAGAGTGAAGCAGGTGTCGAGCGGTAAGGGTTCGAGGTGCTGTGAGATGTCGTGCTTTACCGCGCGGTAAAGCCGCGCCGGCTCGAGAAAAATTACCGGGTCTGCGTCGCGGATCGACGCCAGCAAAAGCCCGTATGCTCTGGCCGGCGACGAGGGTATGACGACGCGCAGTCCCGGAATATGCGCGAGCATTGCTTCGACGCTTTCCGAGTGCATTTCGGGCGCGTGAATACCGCCGCCAAAAGGCGAGCGGATTACCAAAGGACAGCTCAGTCGGCCGCGCGTGCGGTTACGCATGCGTGACGCGTGCGAAACGATTTGCTCGAGGGCTGCATAGATAAAGCCGAGAAACTGAATCTCGGCGACGGGCTTTAAGCCCTGCGTTGCCATGCCGACGCTGAGTCCCGCAATCAGCGCTTCGGCAAGCGGCGTATCCATCACGCGCTTGTAGCCGAATTCCTTCTTGAGGTCGACGGTGGCGCGGAAAACGCCGCCGTCTGCCCCCACGTCTTCGCCGAGTATGACAACCGAACTATCGCGGGCCATCTCATGCGCGAGCGCCTGGTTGATGGCCTCAATCATCGTCAGCTCTTTCATAGCTTGCCGTGCTCCGCCTGATACTTGTTGATGAGCTCTTCGCGCTGCTCGTGATAAAGGCGCGGCAGCGTTTGGTAGAGATGGTCAAACATTGCTGTAACGGGTTGCTGCGCTGTGTTCTGAAAATCCGCCACCGCCGCATCGACACTCTGCCGGCAGACTTCCAGCAACCCGGCCTCCTGCTCAGCATCCCAAAGTTTTCGCTTTTCGAGAAATTTCCTCAGGCGGCCGATCGGTTCGAATTTCCAGGCATGGTCGACTTCTTCGCTGCTGCGGTAGCGCGTCGCATCGTCTGCGGTCGTGTGATCTCCCAGGCGGTAGGTTTTGGCTTCGATGAGCGTTGGCCCCGAGCCCTCGCGCGCACGCTCAAGTGCAATGCGAACGCGCTCATAGAGCGCGAGCGCATCGTTGCCGTCGACCTGTTCTCCCGGGATACCCGCCGACACCGCCTTTTGCGCGAGGGTTTTTGCGCGCGTCTGCAGCGCCACGGGTTCTGAAATTGCCCACTGGTTATTGTTGATGATGATGACCAACGGCAATTTCCAGACGCCCGCAAGGTTGATCGATTCGAGAAATTCACCGCGAGAGGTCGCGCCGTCTCCGCAGGTGACGAGTACCGCGCCCGGCCTTTCCTGTATGCGCAAAGCAGCCGCGACGCCGGCCGCATGCGTCACCTGCGTGGCGATGGGAACGCAATAAGGAAAATCCTTTCGTGCGAGGCCGGTCGAAAAATTATTGCCGCGTTCGTCTCCGCCCCAGAATAACAATATTTCCTGGAATTTGACACCGCGCATCCGTTGCGCTCCCGTGTCGCGGTAATACGGCACAAAAATATCGATTTCTTTCAGCGCGTGGCCGATTGCGGCGCCGACTGCCTCCTGTCCGAGAATCGAGGCAAAAGTGCCGATCTCACCCGTGCGCTGTAACGCGATGACTTGCTGGTCGAAATGGCGCGCCTCCACCATGTTGCGGTATAAACCCAGCAACAAGTCGGGATTTTCGCTGAATTGCGGCGCGCCTTCTTTAAGTTCAGAGTCTTCGCCGAGATACTGATGGAAATCGACGAAAAATTCACCGACGTGTCCCATGGCTCATACTGTGATAAAAGCAAACACGGGCAAGACAAATCCTGCGCGTGCCACTAACACGTTTACTGGCGTTGACGGCTGTCAAAAACAGGTTGTCAGGCCAAATGCTTCGATGTCGTGTGTATGCAACAGATTATCGCGCGCCACTTTTGCCGCGGATTCCCGCGTCGAATAGCCGGGTCCTTGGCACAAATATTGCTTGCAGGAGGGTATGTTGACAATCTCCGCAGAAAACAAATCAGCCCGCGAGGGCGAGTCAGCGAGCATACGGCTCACAAGCACGATGCTGGCCGACGGCAACTACAAGTTGCGGTTTCTCTTTCCCTCTGACACGAGCGGCATACTCTACCGCGTCACGACCGTGCTTTTCGCGTTCGGCTGGGATATCCTGAGCGCCTACTCGCGTCCCAACGAAGATGCCGAAGTCGAAGATATTTTCATCGTGTCATCGACGCGGCATGAGGCACTCAGCAAGACCGCGTGTGAAAATATTCTTGCAGCGGTGAGAGAATTGATCTCGGGCGAAATCACGCCTGAAAATTTCATTGCGCGCTACCCTGAAAAATTGCAGCAGATCAAAAATGCCAAAGCGACCAGGTCTGATTTCACACTCGAAGCAGACCCCAAACACCATTGCACAAGGCTCATCATCGAAAGACCAGACCGCCCGGGAGTTCTGATGCAGATCACGCAGGTGCTGTATGCACTCGGTCTCGACATCATGACCTTCTCTGCCGAGGCTTCGGTGCTCGGGGTAAAAGACGAATTCCTCATCAACCACGCCGACGGCACGGAGATAAGCGAAAAGGATCGGAGATTTCTCTCTGATCTGTTTAACCAGAAACTGACTTTCTAAGCAAAATGTGTTTCGGGGCTATGCCCCGAAACACATTTTGCAGATTAACCGGGTTTAAACACCGCAAACTCGATACCGTGCGGGTCGAGCATCACGCAAAAACGGCCCTCGTCGATATTCGTCGGCGGCACCTGAATTTTGCCGCCGGCCTTCGCCGCGTCTGCCGCCGCCGCGTCGACATCCTTCACATAGAAGAAGGCCATCCAGCGTGGGCCGCGATCTTCGATCATTTCGCTCACGTGTGCGACATCGTTTTTTCCTGCGCTTAAAATCATCATCGACTGCTCACCCATCGGCACCAGCTTGCTCGATAGCTTCAGCACTTCGCGGTAGAAGCGTGCCGACGCAACCTGGTCGGGAGTGTTGAGCCCCATCCACACCACAGTGCCCTCAGGCGGCATCTGCGCGGCCGCGCGCGCAGGTTTCGCGGATTTTTTCTTTGCAGGAGTTTTTTTCGCTGCCTTAGACGGCTTCTTTGCGTTTTTTTTGACGGGCTTTTTAGCCACTTTCTTTTTCTTTGCCATGGCAGATTCTGACGGCCCGCGCAGCGCTGTCAATTATTTGCGGACAGTGATTGTGGAACAACCTTGTTTGCGGCCACCGCGTCGAGCCCCAGCGGCGAATAGTCAAATAACATAATAGAGGGCGGCAATTTTGCGGCAAATGCTGAGATATTCTGGCGAGACTGGGCAAGTTCATAACTGGTGCGGATCGCGTGGCCGCTGCGCAAAATGGCAGCGGACGATTTTTTCAATGCCATCTCGTACTGCCAGGTTTCCTGCGTCGCGAGACGGTTGAACCATGGCATGTGCGGTGAGAGATAGCGCGAATAGACCTGGTTGTCGATGTACGCGAAGTCGGCGCCAAGCACGTGAATTTCACCCGTCGCACCGGGTAGCGCTGTCACGGCATAAGAGAACATGATCCCCAGCACAGTCCCGGGGGAATAAAGTTCAGGCGCATCGCCGGCTTCACCCAACAGTTTGAAGCGACTCACTTTGCGCCGTGCCGTGAAGCGCAGGTTACGCGCGTGGGAAGCCGCATACGCCAGTACGTCAAAAACAGCAGAGCTAGCGATCCTGCTTAAATATGCATGCCTGCGCAGCTCGACAGTGAACACCGTCGCGGCTTTTGGTTTAAACCGGCTAAGCACCGCCGCCGCGGCAGAATCGCTGAGCAGAAAATGTGCGCCGCGCGTGCAAAGATCTTCAAGCTCGGAGTCGCAGTAGTTCAGCGACGGGCCGGCACCGATCAGCGCAAAAAGATCAGACCGAAACTTCAAAATCGCGCAGAGCGTTGTTGAGTGAGGTTTTCAGATCAGTCGATTCTTTGCGTTCGCCGATGATCAGCGCGCAAGGCACCTGAAATTCACCGCCCGGAAATTTTTTCGGGTATGTACCTGGAATCACCACCGAATTTTTCGGCACAAAACTTTTGTAAGTCTGCGTCTCTGATTTTGATACGTCGATGATCTTGGTCGACGCCGTGAGAATGACGCCCGAACCCAAAACGGCCCCCGTGCTCACCTGCACGCCTTCGACGACGACACAGCGCGAGCCGAGGAACGCATGGTCTTCGATGATGACCGGCAAGCCCTGCGGCGGTTCGAGCACGCCGCCAATACCGACGCCGCCCGAAAGATGCACATGCTGACCGATTTGCGCACAGCTGCCGACAGTCGCCCATGTGTCGACCATCGTGCCACCGCCGACATACGCGCCGATATTCACATACGAGGGCATCATGATCGCACCGGGTTCAAGAAAGCTGCCATAGCGTGCGACAGCCGGCGGTACCACCCGCACCTTCTGCGCAGCGTAATTTTTCTTGGTGGGAATTTTATCCCAAAACTCGATATCGCCGGCATGCGAAGTCTGCATACCCTGCATCGGAAAATACATGAGGATTGCCTTCTTCACCCACGCATTCACGCGCCAGGTGTCGGTGCTGTTATCGCCGCTTTTGGGGGGAGTCGCCACGCGCAGCTCGCCGCGGTCGAGCATTTCAATGATCGCATGCACCGCGCGCTTGACATCGCTGTCTTCGAGCACGGCTGGGTTGGTATTTTTTTCTTCGTACTTTTTTTCGATAAAATCGGGCAGCTGCGCTTTGTCCATAAAAAAGGTTTTGGATTTTGGATCAGCGCGAAAAGCGTTTTCAGAGTACCAGGCGCGAGCACGCTACAGCGATTTCTGCGTGACAAGGCAGAGCGGCGCGCCCCAGCGTGGTCTGCCGATGGTGACACTCAGATTTATCTTACTGCTGGTATTACTTTCTCTGGCGGCGCCGCCGCTCGTTGCGGCAGAAGGCGTCATCGGCGAGAGCTATGAGCTTGAACTCACGGACGGTACCCGGCTCAAAAACGCGGTCTACCGGGGTAAAAAAGACGGCGGCGATGCCTTTGAGCTGCAATCGGTTGTGGGAGTTATCCTCATCAAAGACTACCGCATCGTCGAGCCCGCGCGGCGTGGCGCTCTTATGCTTGCGGCCTCTGCACAATACCTGCGCCCATTCAACCAGCAACACCTCGCCTTTAACGAAGCGCTCGCCGGCACGCTGACAGCCAGCATTCCCGTGTTTGCAACAGAATCTGCCGGGTGGCCGCGGCTCAGCGGGCATGCCGGCTTCACGCGCCTCGCGGGCGACAAGGCGCTGCTTTCGGGGCCGGAAATCGGCGCAGGGCCGGGCTGGCTTGTGCCGCTCAATAGCCGGCATCATGTTTTTTTCCATGCGATCGCCGGAGCCGGTTTCTACAGGCTCTTGAACCAAAACCTCGGCGAAACCTTTGCGCAAAATACCCTGATTCTCGTCGCCGAAGCGGGTTACCTGCTGCGCCTGCAGAAGTGGGGCATTGCACTCAGCTACGTTCAGCAATATATCCACGACGAAAAATTACCCGTGACCGCGGGCGGTGTAAGAATCGGCGCGGTATATTTCGGAGGAAACGCTTGAAAATCCAGCTGACACACAGCGCATTTTGCGCCCTGTTTTTGCTCGCGCACTGCGGCGAAAATATGGACAAGGCGCTGCTCACCGCAGAGCAAAAAAACGGCAGTACCACAACCGGTAGCCAGCCGCCGCCGATCGACAACGGCGGCGCGGGTAACCCCGACCCAGTGACACCACCCGGCGGAGGTAGCTCGGGAGAAACCGGCTCTACGGTCGAGACCACGACCCTTGTCACAGTGACTTCGTCGCAGATCGGCGCGATGGGCGCTTATGTACCGACGCAGGTAACAGGCCTCAGGGGAAAGACCATCGCGATCGGTGCAGGCCATGGCTGGCGCGGCCAGACGAGTTCAGAAACTGCGGGCAAACGCCTGCAGCGGCCATGGGTGTGGTCGAGCGGCGGAGTCACGTACAATTCGGCGAACACGACCCCCGTGAACCAGTACGCGATTGTCGAAGATTATCTCAACTCCGAGATCACGCATTACCTCAACCAGTATCTGCGCAACGCCGGAGCGGAGACGACCCTCGTGCGCGAACTCGCGCGGCAGCGCCAGCAGACCGTCGTCTGCCCGGGCGCGGCCGGTTACGCCGAAAGCGGTGCCACATTCAGTGCGAGCGCAAATGATTCGGCGCAGGCGGCGATGGCGTGCGGCGCCGGAGTGAAATACCGTTATGTCTATGGCGATAATGCGGGTAACGGTTCTTTCAGTTATACGGCGAATGTACCCGCAAACGGCCTGTATCCTGTTTATTATCACTACCGCGACGGCAGCGACAGATCGACGACGATACCAGTCACCATCACGCATGCCGGCGGCATAACGCGCACATCCGCCAATCTTTTTGCGCGTACCTCGGTGAGCAATGACTATGGTGCCGGTGGTCTGCGTTACCGCGCGGCATATCTCGGTTCGTATTATTTTCTCTCTGCGACGCCCGCGGTCGTCTCGTTCAACACGCAGTTCGCTGCCGACCGCATCGCGGTTGCCGACACGCTGCGTTTTGGCGGCGGCACCGACACGGTTGCGATCGACGGCTCGCCCACGAACGAAGAAAAATACAAGAGCAGCGCCTTCCAGTACCAGAAATTTCTTAACCGGCCCTCTACGGTTGCGCGCCTTTCGGGCGGTTACAACGAAGATGTGACAACGAGACCGCACGCTGCCAACTACGAGAACGCCGACGCATTTGTTTCGGTACACAACAACGCAACCGGCTCGGCAACCTATCCGTATAATTCATCCTCGGGCAACGGCACCATGGTTATCTACCAGTACGGCACCGTCGGCAGCACATACAAAGCGCTCGATGAAACGAGCAAAGACCTCGCCTTAAAGCTCAAGTACCGCATGATCGACTACATCCGCGAAAAATGGGATTCCGGCTGGACCAATATCAGCTGGGGTGACGACGGTTTCGACGGCAACTACGGAGAGACCCGCGTCGCGCAGGTGCCTGCGGCGCTGATCGAAGTCGGCTTTTTCACGCACCCCTCAGAGGTCGTAACGCTCACCAACGAAAAATTCTACCGCATTGCTGCGCGCGGCCTTTATATGGGTATCGCGCAGCATTTTGGGTCTGGTTATATGCCCGAAGAGGTCGATGCCGTACGCGTCACAAACACTGCGGCGGGCGAATTCAAACTCGAATGGGATGCACCGGCAAGTGGAAGCGCGGCAACTTTCTATCTCGTGCGCACTTCGACCGACGGCATCGCGTTCGACTCGGGCCGCATCGCGAATTCAGCATCGGCAACATTCAGCAACGTTGCCGCCGGCAAGGTGTACCATTTTACAGTACAGGCCGGCAATGCGCATGGCCTGAGTCTGCCTTCAGAAGTGGTTTCGATCCGCGTGCCGGTCAATGTGACCGACAAAAAATTACTGATCGTGAACGGCTTCGACCGGCTCGACAACCGTGTGAACTTTGTGACTAACTATGATAAACGCGCAGTAGGCCCGCAAATCGAACGCGGCAACCTTTTTTACTACACCCCGACCTACCTCAAGGCAGTCGTCGGTAGCACCCGGCCCTGGTCGGTTGCCTCGGCATCGAACGAGGCGATCAGCAAAGGCCGTGTCAGCCTCGCCAGTTTCGATGCGGTCGTCTGGTACACCGGACGCGAAAGCTGGTCAGACGAAACTTTCAGTTTTGCAGAACAGCAGCTCGTGACCACCTACCTGAACGCCGGTGGCCGCATGATCATCACGGGTTCAGAGATTGGCTGGGATCTCGCCGCGCAGACGATCGGCAACACGCACAGCAATGACCTCACCTTTCTCGAAGGCATTCTGCGCACACGCTATGCGGGCGACGATGCGGGCACAACCACCGTAAACGCGGGCACGGGCGCGCTCACCGGCGTTGCCGGTTTTACTCTCGACGACGGACTGTCCGGTAGCTACCAGAATCTGTTTCCCGATTATTACGTCAGCGTCAACGGTTCAAGTTGCGTGCAACAATACAACAACGCTTCGCGCTGCGCGATCCTCCACTACGCGGGTACATACCGCCTGTTCTCGCTGGGCTTTCCGTTTGAAATCATCACGAGTGCGGCGGGCCGCAATTCGCTGATGGAAAAGATGCTCACTGCGCTCGAGTAGGATCTTTCTCTGAAAGCTCTTCGCGGTAAAACTATTCTGTGGCTTTTGCCCGTTGCTGTCGCTGCGCTGGTGATTTGGATTTCGCTGCGCGGCGAAGGCGACAGGGAGCCTGCGCGTCGGGTGCAGGCATTGCGCACACTCGAAAGCCTGCGCGCTGAATTCAAACGCGCCGACGGTTCTTTACCCGACGACACCGAACTGGTGCGCATTTTGCAGGCAAAAGGCATTCCTTTCGCCGACAAACCGATCGCCCGGCAACAGTCTCCTTCGGCGCAGCTACCCGCGATTCAGTTCGCCACGACCAAACTCGGCGCAGCCGAAAGAGAGCAGATTCACGAAAGTGTGCAGGCGGTATTGCCGGCGCAGCTCGAAGACATGCGCCAGCTTTCCGCCGATATCGCGCTGTTGCGCATCGAGGTCGACACATCGCTCAGACTGCAGCTGCATTTTAATTCTGCCTTCCGCAAGGTAGCAGACGACGAAAGCCGGCTGACCGATTTTTCCGAAAGCCTCAACTCACTCGGCAATACGGCACTGCGTGGCAGCGCTATCTACATTGACGGCCAACCACTGGGAATTTACCTGCGCGATCGGGATGCCGCGCGCAACCGCGAAGCAAAAGACAGTTCGCCCTCAACGCCCGCTGATGCGCGGCGCTGAAAGTACCGCAGTAAACTGTTCGCCACGGCACACGATTTATCCGAATTGGTGTATGCGTTTTCTGTCTTGCAGATCCCTTTTGGCCGTACCAGCCGCACTTCTGCTCTCGGGCAGCCTCGTTTTCCCGGCGGGCGAAGGCGACGAAAAATTCAACCTCGCCGAATTCCGTAAGTCGATGGAAGGCAACATCCGCAAAAAGACACTCGCCAATGGCCTGCGCGTGATCGCGATGCGGCAATCCTCAAGCCCGACGATTGCCTGCTATCTCAAGATCGGCGTCGGCTCGGCGAACGAACCTTTCGACCAGTCAGGCACAGCCCACTTTCTCGAGCACCTGCTGTTTAAGGGCACCCCGGTGATGGGCACGACTAACTATGCGGCCGAAAAGGTGTATCTCGAGCAGATCGAGGCGGATGGCGAACGCATCGACACCCTCGAACGCACGTTGCTGAATCCTCTTCTTACACCCGACGAACGCCGCAAGATCGAAGGCTCGATTCAGGTGTTGCAGGCACGCCTCGACCGCTGGCAAAAGAAAGCTCAGCAATATGTCATTTCCGAAGAAGATTCGCAGGCCTATTCGCTCGCCGGCCAGGTCGGCTACAATGCATACACCACCGCCGATGTGACTAACTACCAGATTAAACTGCCGGCGCACCGGCTTGAGATGTGGGCAGAACTCGAGAGCAACCGCTTTCTCGACCCCGTACTGCGCGAGTATTATCCCGAGCGCAAGGTCATTAAAGAAGAAAGGCGGATGCGCTACGATTCACGGCCCACTTCCCTGCTTTACGAGCTTTTCCTCAAAACCGCCTACGGCTTCAGCCCGTACGGCAAACCGGTTATCGGTTTCGAGAAGAGCATGCACCGCCTGCGCCTGAAAGAGACGCGCGAATTTTTTACGACGAACTATATTCCCTCGCGCATGGTAATCGCCGTTGTGGGGGATCTCGACTTCGACAAAACCTTCAAAACCATCGACAAATACTTCGGTCGCCTCAAGGCCAGACCGACACCCGAGTTCCCGCCGACAGTCTACGAACCGCAAAAGGGCCGCCGCACCGCATGGCTCGAAGCGAAAAATTCCCCCGCCATGATTACCGGCTGGGCACGCCCCCCTGTCTACCACGCCGACGACCGCGCGCTCGAGGTTTTGTCGCGGCTGCTCGGTGACGGGCAGACCTCGCGGCTGGTGAACCGCCTCGTCATTCGCGACAAGCTCGCGGGAGATATCAAAGTCGGCTCATCGACGCCCGGAGAAAAGCTCGATAACCAGTTCACGATTTTTGCGGATGTTTTCGACGCCACGCACTACGCAGACATTGAGAAAGCGATTACCGAAGAACTCACCCGCCTGAAAACCGAAGGCCCGTCCGCCGAAGAGCTGCAGAAGATCAAAAATCGTTACATTGCCGAAATCGTGCACACCCTGCAGCAGAACGCAGGTATGGCGGACACGCTGTCGTACTATGAGCTCGTATTGCAGGATTACGGCAAAATGTTCACGGCCTTTGAAGAGATCGAACAGGTCGATGCTGCGCGCATAAAACAAATTGTGGCGCAGTATTTTCTGGAAAAAAATAATACGACGGTCTATCTGAAACCACTGCAGCGTTAGCCCGCCAGGTCGCTTCAACGACCGTGCGGGTGGGCGCGGCGGTACGTCTCGAACAATCTCTCTTTCGCCACCTGCGTATAATTCTGCGTTGTGGATACGCTGGCATGGCCGAGCATCTCCTGCACATGGCGAATGTCGGCGCCAGCATTCAACAGATCGGTGGCAAACGAATGCCTGAGGCTGTGCGGGGTAATGCGGTGGTCGAGCCCCAGGGTGCGCACGCTTTTTTTGAGCAGATAGTGCGCGCCACGGCGCGTCAGCGCAGTGCCTTTAAAATTGAGGAACAGACTGTCTGAAAATTTGCGCAGGCGATAGAGCACATCGGCGCGAAACGGCAGGTAGTCGGTGAGTGCCTGCCGCGCCGCAGCACCGAGATAAACGACCCTGTCCTTGCTGCCCTTACCTCTCACCTTGATTTCATCGGGAATCGCCTCATCCATAAACTGCGGCATGGTGAGCGACAGCGCTTCCGAAATACGCATGCCCGAAGAATAGATAGTCTCCCACAGCGCGCGGTCGCGCGCAGAGATGAAGCGTTCTTCGTCGGCGCCCGATTCGAGCAGAGTTTCAAGCTCAATCGGACGCAAAGGCCGCGGCAACAGGCGTTTGTAGCGCGCTGCCTTCAGGCTTTTTGCCGGGTTGCGTTCTATCAGCTTACGCTGTTCGAGAAACCGGTAATACGATTTGATCGAAGACAGTTTGCGCGCCTGCGTTCTGCGCTCGAGGGGCTCCGTGCGGTTCCTGAGTGCTCCCAGAAAAGCATAGATGTCGTCGCCTGTCACCTCGGTTTCGGCCAGCTGCTCGGCTGCGAGAAAAGCCAGCCATTGTTCAAGATCGCGCCGGTATGCATCGCGCGTGTTTTTTGCCGCGTTCTTTTCAGATTCGAGATATTCGGTAAAAAGCGTGAGCCATGGCTCCATAAATGATTATCGGTCAGAATGGACCTGAAAAGAAACTACTTAAGCCGCTGCGCAGCGGTAACGCCGTTCAGGATACGGTCAATTTCGTAGGTGATTTCTTTCATCCGCGTTGTCGATCGATTAGCAAGCAGAATGATGGCGGTCTGGTCGCCGAGATGCAACCAATTCATGGCGTGATAGCCATTAAAATTACCGTCGTGGTAAGCTATTTTGCGCTCCGGCACTGTATACCAGCCATGGCCGTAATCCACCTGCCGCTCTTCCACGCGGGCCTGCGCCGCAACCATCTGCGTGAGCGCGCCTTTCCGCACAAGTTTACCCGCGAGCAGCGCACGATCAAATTGCAGCACGTCGTCCGGCGTGGAATATAAGCCACCCGCACCGGTGGTCAGAAACGGATATTCGAATGGTTTACCATCGCTCGTCACAGCGCTCACGGCGTTTTTATGGGGTGCGAGTTCGGACTTAAAAAAGGTCTGCTGCATACCAGCCGGTGCAAAAATTTTCTCGCGCAGAAAATCCTCATATGGCTTTCGGCTTACCTGCGTAATAATTTCCGAAAGCAGCACATAGTTCGAGTTCGCGTAGTGGAATTTTTTACCAGGCTTGCCGAGCGGTTTTTTCTGTAAGGCGAGAGCCTCGAGCACGTCGGCGTTTTTGAAACCAGGCGTGGCGGTGCGCAGCTTATAATAGTCTTCGAGACCCGAAGTGTGCGAAAGCAGATGCTTCACGCGCACATTTTGCAACAGCCCTTTCAGACTCGGAAAAAACCGGGCCACGGGCGCATCGTACGAAAGCTTGCGCGCCTGTACCAGCGCCGCAACCGCGACCGCGGTCAGCGGTTTCGCTGCAGAAGCCAGATATACCCGGTCATCGGGTGTGAGCGCCTGTTTTGCGGCAAAATCCGCCGAACCGTAGGATTTTCTGAAAATGACCTGGCCGCGGTGGTAGACGAGGGCACTGCCATTAAACTCCGCAACCCGGTTATAACCCGTCAGCAGGTGATGAAGCCGGTCGGGAACTTCACCGCCGTCATAAACCGATTTGAGACCGAGATCGGCAACCGAGGTCCGCAGCGCGGCCATGAATTTTTCACCCGGATCATGCTTCTCGGTGCGGTATGTTTTATCGCGTTCTTCCCACAGCGGCGTGTTCTCAAAGCTGCGGTATTCTGAATGCGCAATCAGGTAGCGGATAGGAAATTTTTTCACCAGCGAACGCACGATATACTCGTTCGCTTTCACCTGTTCTGCCGTGAGCGATGATGCTCCCGCGCCGACGTTTTCAATACCGATGGCATGGCGGTTGAGGCCGATCACATGCCTGCCGATATGGTGCTCCGGCATGAGCCGGTAGATTTCGCCGGATTTGCCGACGAGAAACTGGACCGCGATATTTGCGCCTCCCGCCTTCCGGAGCTGGTCGCGGCCCGTTTCCATTTCTTCTTTATTGAGATAATCGAATGAAACGTTGAGCGAATCCATCGCCGTGTAATGCACGACAATCATCACGGGCAGCATTTCCAGAGAAGTTATGTTGCGGTCGTAGCGTTCGTTGACATATCTGATCGTCTCGTGCACACGCCACGCGGAAAAAGAAATCGGCCGGTCGCGGATCGGGTCGCTGGCGCAGCGGCTGAGCATGAGTGCGAGGCCCAGATATATACAGACAGATGTGTTTCTTTTCACTTTGCGGTTATCTTACGGCCGACGGCTTCGAGTACCGCGTCGCGCCCGGCGATAAAATCTGCGGCGCTCTCAGCCACCGGCATATCCGGTATGAGTCCCCTGCCGGGCGGCTGTTGCGGCACCAGCGGCGAAAACTGCACGCGCACGAGCGGTATTTCAAACAGCAGCCCCGTCGCCGGCAATTTGTACATCACAAGAATTTCGGCCGAATGGCCGTCTCCGGGACTGCCGGTTTCATCACCGACGAGAAGGACATTCTTATTCGCAATTTTCAGATAGCGTGCAAAATTCACGGCCGACGAATAAGTCGCCGGTCCCACTAGCACAAACACGCGCTTAAAACGATGCGCGACCGGAATCGGTTTCAGCTCCAGAAAGCGCGCCTCGGCCTTGCGCGTGTCAAAATACCCATCCTGCATTTTGTCGCCGAAAAAGGCCTGCAGGTGTTTCTCCGCGTCACCCAGTGCGGTTGCATTCGCCCCCTGGCCGTTGATCGCCTGTACGAGTTCGCGGTAGGGCAACACCCGCGTGCGTGCGCGGCTGATGCTCCTGTCTTCGAGCGGATCTTCGATGAACCATTGCGCGGCCACTGCCGAGAACAGCATAATACCGCCGCGGTTCATACGCAGGTCTATCACGAGATTTTCAGGATTGCGCGCTTTGGCTTCCTGGTGAAACAGGTTAAGGTGGTTGTGCCAGCTGTCGACGGTATCGAGCTGGTTTCCGGTCGGCACAAACGAGTTAATCGCGATATATGCGAGCTTCAAGCCGGGATTAAACAGCGTCGTGATCGGCTGCTGGTACAGGCTCGATGCGGCAGAACGCCGCATGATCAGAGGCGGATTACCGCCTTCGCGCCGACGGTACTGTATTATGCGCGGCTTCGCCTCCCCCGGCGGCACCACCGTAATATTCCATTCTTTCTCTTCGCCGCGCGCCATATAATAGAGAAATGAAAAATTTTCCTCTAACCGGTAATCGTCTCGTTTGCCTGCTTTGTTGCGCGTCGAAGACACCTTATCCATGTCGGCCAATATGTCGCTCAGCAGACGGCCGTTGATCTGCGTCATTTCGGAACCAAAGGGGATATCGTGGTACTCGCAGTCGAAATAAGCCCGGCCGGCGAAAAACTTCAGCGGAAAGGGAAACATGGCATTACGCAAACCCAGCTCATGGATCAGCTCAGGCGAAAATCCTAATCCAGTATGATCGACCTTGAGGTCACGATAGTATCCGAGGACACGAATGACAAAATCGCGAATCGACACCGTTCCGGCATCTTTGAAGAGATCGGGTAACTCGCCGCTGCGCACGTGTCTGAAGGCAGAGGCATGCGCCTGTGCAAAAATCGCATGCATGGTCTTGAAATCTGAGGTCGCCTGTCTCGCTTCGATGCCGCTGCGACGGCTGGCTTCGGCCGCTGCCGCCTTCCGTGGCTCCCGCGGCCCTGAGCCGTCCCTGGCTTCGGCCGCTACCGCCTTCCGTGGCTCGCGCGGCCCTGAGCCGTCCCTGGCTTCGGCCGCTGCCGCCTTCCGTGGCTCGCGCGGCCCTGAGCCATCCCTGGCTTCGGCCGCTGCATAGAGCAGCGCCGCCAGAGAAACAACGAGTCTAAAGCGCGTGAAGGCGCGCGCGGGCATGAAAATGTTCAGAGCGCGCACGTTCACTCGGTGATGCATCGTTACCGCTATTTTCCTTTGACGAGTTTCAATGCACGGTCGGCGCGGCCCGACAGAGAGATAATGCGTCCGACAATCTCACGCGCCTGTTTGTTGAGTTCTTCGCTGTTTTCGGGCCTGAGCGCGCTGAAATCCGATTCGATCGTCGCTTGTTCGCTGCGGATCGCCTTGATTTCCGCAGTCGCACGGTTTGCGCGGTCGGTCGAAGTTTTGACTTTCGTAATCTTCTCGATCGTGGAATCGATGCCCTTTAACTTATACTTGATTTCAACGACAACACCGAGATTCTCGTTGAGCTTGGCAATGGCGGCTGCAATTTTTTCCGCCTTCTGTTCGTCGCCGCCGGTTTTTTCGGCTTCGGCGTAGATCGCTTTGGCTTCAGTGGCCTTTGCCATCAGCAGCGATTTCAGCTTCGGGTATTGCGTCACGGCTTCGTCGAGATCTTTCAGGTTATTTTCCCACTGCGATTTCTGACCCGCCAGACTTTTTTTACAGAAGTTGGCGGAAAACACCGCGACAACCGCGATAATCCAGATTTTCTTCATACGTTCTCCTTTGCAGAATTACACGCGGACAAATTCGTAGCATAACCAGAACCGTGCCGCGCCTTTTCAAGCCGGTATCAGATATGCCGCGCCCCATGTCGAGAGCTAAACCAGCACGCGCCGCAGGCGGTTGCCCAGATGCGACATAATTTCATACGAGAAACTCTGTGCAACTTCACCCCACTCTTCCAGCGAAGGCACACCATCGCCAAGCAGTCTGATCTCGTCGCTGCCCGCGTCATTACCCACCACAATCTGGTCCATCGTTACACGGCCGCGCAGCGGATGGTCGCCGAATCGGATGCGGTTCGACAACGCGCGCGGTATGCCGTCGGCGTATCCCAGCGGCAAAACCGCCACGCGCTCGATTTCTTTTTCCACATGATAGAGCGACGCGTACGAAACACCTTCGCCGCGTTCGAGCCTGCGGTGGCTGATCGGCGTCGCAACCAGTTCGAGACAGGGTTTGAGTTGAAAACGCGGATTAAACTGCACGCGGTCGGCTTCGCTCTGGTAATAGCCATAAAACAATATGCCGGGCCGAATCAGATCGTGGTGCGTCTGCGGAAAAAATGCAGCGCTGTACGAATTTGCGGCGTGCAGCAGCACATCTTCGCGGCGCAGATTCAGCGTGTGCATAATCTCCGAGACCGCCGAGACAAATTCCGTATTTTGGGCAAGCGTGTATTCTTCTGCTCCGGGACCCGCATGCGGGAAATGCGTAAAAATGCCCGAAACTTTCAGTTGCGGAGCAGCGTGCAGCGCCGCGAGCAAATGGCCGAGCTCAGCGCGCCTAATGCCGATGCGACCCATGCCGAGATCAAGCTTCAGGTGGATTGATATCGGTTCCGAAACCGCGGCTTCATTGAGCGCACCGATCTGCCACAGATCGGTGATCGAAGGTACAATGCGGTGCGCCACTATCGCCGGAATATTTTGCGGAAAAAAGCCACCGAGATTCAGCACGGTTTTTTCCCAGCCGAGTTTTCTGATTTCCACGGCTTCGTTGCAATTGGCCACGCCAAGAATATCGATATCCGCGGATTGAAAGAACGGAAACAAAGTGCCGATACCGCAGCCGTACGCATTTGCTTTGACGGGCAGCAGAATGCGGCTCCTGGGTGCAAGGCGGCGAAACTGCGCCAGATTCTGATGCAGGGCAGAGGTGTGAATCCGTAACTGCGGATAAGGGGCATCCCCCGTATCCGCTCCACCACCCGGGACAGCCCCCCCACCCATAGCCATCATTGCCTGCGCATCTGGAAAAAACGCCGCAGTAAGGAAGCTGCATCCCACTCTTCGCTGCGGTGGCGGTAGAGCTGCGGCTTATGGTTCACCTCGGGCAGCGCCAAAAGCGAGCGCAACCCGGGCATGCGCTCCTCTTCAGCGAGGAAATGCACGGAAGCCAGCCTTGAGAGCACCACGGCGCCCGAACACATCATACACGGTTCGAGCGTGGTGACAAGGTGACAATCGGTGAGGCGTTCGTTCTTAAGCAACAGACCCGCTTTTTCAATGACATTCAGTTCCGCATGGCGGATCGCGTTGGCATATTGCACAATGCGATTGTGATCGCGGGCAATTACCTCATTATTATGCACGATTACCGCGCCGACCGGCACCTCATTTTCATTAAAGGCCATTTCGGCTTCGGCGAAGGCAATGCCCAGCGCATGACGCAGTATTGATTCTTCCAGCATGGTTTAAAGGGATTTACGTCGCAGGCCGGTGTCAATATTTAAGACAGGTTGTCGAACTCGAACCATGCGACAGGAAAAACGTAAAGAACTCACGCGCGAGAAGATTCTCGACGCAGCACGCCAGGTATTTGCCCAACAGGGCTACACCGGAACCAGCATCGCCGATGTCGTAAAAAAGAGTAAACTCGCACGCGGCACCTTCTATCTGCACTTCCAGAACGTCGAACAGGTGCTCAATGCACTGCTGCAGGAGATCTTCATCGATATCCAGCGGTACCTGACAGACCTGCAGGTTGAGGCGCTCGACCATAAGAACTTCAAGCTTGCGCTCGGCACCCTCGCCAAATCCCTTCTTTCGGTATTCCAAAACCACAAAGAAACCGTGATCTTGCTGCTGACCACAATGAATTCCGAACCCAAAATCCGCGCTCAGACTATTTGGTTTCAGGAACTGCTGCAGGCCACAATCCGCGTCATGCTCGACCGCGGCATCACTTCCGGCAGGCTTAAAAGACACGATTCGGAACTCATGAGCTTTCTGGTTTCGGGCGGACTCAGAGAAGTGCTGTCGCAGTGGTTGCTTTACAGCCGCTACACCAAAGACATCGAAACCAAAGTCGACGAAATGATCGCCATATATATGAACGGCGTTGAACTGCCGGAGAAATAACATACTTCAGGGTAACAGAATGAGATATTTCCTTACGCTTACAGTCAGTCTGCTGCTGCTTTCGGCCTGCAAAGAAAAACCCACCCCGCTGAAAAAACCCGACACCCCCATCAACCAGAAGATTGAAAGTCTGTTGAAAGAAGCCGCAGCCGCAAGCGACGACAATAAAAAAGCCGGACTCTACGGGGAAGCTTCAGAGTTACTCATTGAAAAAGGCGACTACCGCCAGGCAATGCTGGCGGCACGCCAGGGCGAGCGCGCCAATCCGACGCAGAAACAATGCCTCACCTCTATCGCAGAGGTGCAGATTGCAGAAGGCAAGGTCGATGAAGCTGCCACAACCCTCAAAGACACCTTACAGAAACATACCGGCTATGGTCGCGCGCACTTTGTGCAGGGTAATCTCAGCGCCAGCCGCGGCGATCTTACAGGTGCGCTGAAGAGTTATGCCACAGCAGACAAGCTGAAATTCACCGACGTGCGCCTGTTGCTGAATGCGGGTGGTGTGAATCTGAAGGCAAAAAAACCGCGCGACGCCGCGAAAAATTACGCGCGCGCGATTACCGAATATCCCGACGTGGCTGAAGCATATCTCGGCGCGGGCATCGCCGCGCACTCAGACAATAAAAAATCCGACGCTAAAAAATATTTCGAAAAGTTTCTCGCGCTGTCGCCGAACGCCTCGCAGGCCGACCGCGTGAAAGCGTGGTTGAAAAATTTGTAGATTGAAATTTCTTGCAGGCAAGTTCAGCTAACCATCGGCAAAAATCCCACCCGAAACCACAAGCCTCGCGATTGCTGCGCAACCGCTGCCAGTGGGCAGGCAACGCCTGCTAAAGCGCTCCGCGACGAAGGTCGCTACGCTGCTTGCGGTTTCGGTCTGGCTACCGCCAGATTCGTGGAATTTTGCCGATGGTCAGATGACCATCGGCAACCGATGTGTCTTGCCACTCGCTGAAAACATGTCACCCGATTGCTTATAACGCTTGAGCAGAAAGTTCGTGCTGGTGTGGTTCACGCCTTCAATCGTCGCGAGCTTGTCGGCGACGAAAAACGCCACGTCTCTCAGCGACGGGCCGTCCACCTCGACCAGCAGATCAAACGAACCCGAAACCAGCAGGCAGGTTCTCACTTCCGAAAATGCGTAAACCTTGCGCGCCACCTCGTCGTAGCCCTGCCCCTGCGCCGGCGTGACCTTCACCTGAATCACTGCGTTGACGCCGCTGCTTTCGATCTTCTCCCAGTTGATAATCGCCCGGTATTTGAGTATGATTCCCGCCGCCTCGAGTTCTTTGCGGATCTCGGCGACTTTAGCCGCATCGAGCTTGAGCAGCGTGGCGAGCTCGGTATTTGTTAACAGGCCGTTATCAGCCAATGCATTGAGGATTTTCAGCTCTTCTGTGGCCAGCGTCTTAAGCATGCGTGAACGCTACGGCTTGAAACGCGGGGTCAATGATTTTCATTGACCCGGTGTCTCAAAAATAGTTTCAGACGATAACATGAGAGAAAAAGTCTACTGCGCGAACTGTGAACATTGCCACGTCGTGCGCGTCTTCGAAGCCGACGCCAGCAAATATGTCCTACGCGTCAAATGCTCCAAAAAACGCTGGGCGAAGCGCTCGGGCGAAGAGAAGCAGTACAAATACTTCACTGTGGCCCGCCGCGTGGTATCCGATTGCCCCGATTATTCGCCGATGGGTGACCCAAACCCATTTATCAAAAACCTGCGCCGCGAGCTGCCGGTAAAAGACGAAATTTACACATTGAAAGAAACCGAAGCGTAAGAATTGTTTGTGCATGAATTGCCGTAGGCAATTTATGCATAAATCCCTGATTATGTCACGTCCCTTCAAAATACTCGGTATCCAGCAGATTGCCGTCGGCGCGAGCGATAAGGCACGCCTGCGCACCCTGTGGGTTGATACGCTTGGTTTTACGCCGAAGTCTGAATTCAAAAGTGAAAAAGAGAACGTCGACGAAGACATTCTCGAAATCGGCCACGGCGCGCATGCAGTCGAGATAGACATCATGCAGCCGATCGACCCGGCGAAGAAACCCCGGGTCGACGATCCCGCACTCAACCACATTGGCCTGTGGGTCGACGACCTCAAGGCCGCAGTAGACCATCTCGCAGCCAGCGGCATGCGTTTTACACCTGGGGGCATACGCAAGGGCGCCGCGGGCCACGACGTCTGTTTTATCCATCCGAAAGCCAATGACGAGTTTCCGCTCTCCGGCGAAGGCGTGCTGATCGAACTGATCCAGGCGCCGGACGAAATCCGCAAATCGCTGAGCTGAATATGGCGTCGCTGCTGACGCACCCGGTAGTTCCGGCGGCGCTGGGTGTTGCGCTGGGCCGCAAAAATACTCCCGTTGCCGCACTCGTGCTGGGTGTGTTCCTGAGCATGATACCCGACGCCGACGTCGTGGCGTTCAAATTGGGCATTCCTTATGGCGATATGCTGGGCCATCGCGGATTTTCTCACTCGCTGCTTTTTGCCGCGACCATGGCACTCTGCCTATGCGCCCTGCCGCGATTCACGGCTCACCGCGGCCGGATTTTCTTTTTTCTGTTCATTTCGGCCGCGTCTCACGGGCTGCTCGATGCAATGACCAGCGGCGGCATGGGAGTCGGATTTTTTATACCATTCACTGCCGACCGCTATTTTCTGCCGCTGCGGCCGATTCGTGTCAGCCCGCTCAGCGTAAAAGGTTTCTTTACCGGCCGTGGCTGGGTAATATTCCAGTCAGAATTGCTCTGGATCTGGCTGCCCTGTACCGCAATTGCGCTGGCGGGCATTCTCTGGCGGCGGAGCGTTAAAGCCCGCGTCTGAAAGAACGCAGCGAGACAAAGGTTTTTTTGCCCGGTTTGATTTCCACTGCCTGACCGTCGAGACCGAACACAATACGGTTGGGGTCGTCCGCGGCGATTTTGAGCTGGTAGCTGCCGGCGGGTAAGGTAACACGCAGCGCAGAAAATCGCGCCGGCAGCATATGCCAGCTTCTGAGATCGGGCTTCACTGTGGCCGCCACGGCACCGCCGGCACCGAGGCCGACCGCCAGGCCACCCAGAGCGCCGACAATGCCGTTGTCTTTTTTGCGTAGTTGCTGTGCGATTGCGTCGGCGGCGACGGCCGCAATTACAATCTTCGTTGCTATCGAAGCAACATTCTTGTTAATATAAGAAGAGTAGTTCTCGTTGAAGTTTTTTTCCGCAATCAGATCAAAATTCGTCAAGTGATACGGTGCTGGTAGCGGCGTCTCATCGAGCAGCAGCGCGGGTTCTGCTTCGGCCTCGCGCGGCGTGAACTTCGCAATCGGGTTTTCCGCCGTACCCATCATCGCAATCACACCGGCAGTCGACAGTCCTTTGCCATGCGTGATAATTGCCACGTCGATGGCAATACGCAGCGCCACGGCAAATTCCCGGTCATTCATCAGATTGCCGCGGCTCGCCTTTACCGCGGCCTTGCCCGACTGCACCAGCAAAACCAGTTCACCGTTGCCTTTTTCGCCCGCAACCGCGGGTTTAATGTCCAGCGGCCGCTGACGATGCGCTGCATTTTTTGCCTTGTCCCCGGCGTCTCCCGAGCGCTCGGCCAGCGCGTAGCGCTCGCCAGCCACCCACGCGTGATCGGCTCCAAAAATCTCGAGGTTCTTATACTGCACGCGCGCGTCGTTATAGGCGCGCAGCTCTTCAGAAACCAAAGCGTCAAGGTAACGGGCTGCGAGAATCTGTTTGTAAGCAGAATCTTCATATTTCATATCTTTGAGATCGGCTTCGAGTTTCCTGAGTGTGCGCTTGGTATTTTCGAGATCGCCTAACATCACCTGATTCAAAGCCAGATAATACTTGATGAGAATACGCTCGAAATTTTCTCCCTGAAAAGCCGCCTCGCGGTCGCTCAGTAAAAATGCCTTTGTCGAATCGGTGATACTGGTTTTGATTTCTTCAGCCATCTCGTCGGCGCGGCGGAAAATATCGATGCTGGTCTGATAATCGCCTTTAGTATGGTAGACGACACCTGCTTCCATGTAAAACAACAGACGGTCGCGCGATGAAGAATCCTGTGCCAGCGGTGTGATACTGGCGACTGCGCCGTCGACATCCCCGCTGTAGAATGACTCTTCAGTGGCCTTTATTTTCTTGGCATAAGAACCTGCGCAGGCTGCTGAAAACAGCAACGCAATAAGAAAAGAGACTCTCACAAATATTGTCCTCCCGCGCCAGCGATCCGATTCGCCATTGCCGTGCCCCGCAAGATGCTTACACATCTTGCTTAAAATCACAGGCGCCTACCAAGTCACGCCACCTTTCTGGTTACGGGGTTTTTTGCGGTAAACAATTCTGTCGGAGAAGACAACCAGCTGCGTTTCTACCGAACGCAGCTCAAAATTCAAAACCTGTTCGACAATGCGGTCACCGCCGCTCTTGAACAGATTCTCCGTGATCTCTGCCTGAATAAAAAAATTCGGGCTGCGCATCTTACCTGCGGAAATGCCATTCGCCGTTGCACCCGTCTGGCTGAAGGCAATCTCTGACAGCGCCTTGTTGCGGTCTTCGACACGCACAGTATAAATTTTGGCGGTGAGCAAATCGCCGACAACCCTGTTGTCGAAAACATTTACAGGCAACTGCTCGGACGTGTCGTTTTTTGTAGGCAAGAAAGCCACAAAGAGTCCATCGGGTGGAACGTGCGTCGCGAAATGCAGGCGTACCTTTTCAGCCAGCGCGCCGGCAGCCTTTTCCAGCTCGCCGCGTGTGAGTTCACCCGAGTCGGCCAGCATGTCCTGTCCGGCATCGAGGCGTTTGGTAGTCGTGGTGCAGGCAATTGCCGCTAAACACATGAGGGTTAAAGGAAGAATATAAGTTCTGCGCGCCATGCACCTTTGTTGCGGTCAGACCATCAGCGACAACAATTTATCGGCCGCCGCCGTGAGCTTCCCTGCCAGAAACCGAACGAAGCGGAACAACTGTTCCTCAAGATAATCATTGTCAGAATACCTATGCGTGCAAAAATAGTAAACATGGAGTTCATCGTTTCGGCCCTTGACGTCGTTTTGCATCTTGAACGCTATCTGGACGTCTGGGCGCTGCAGTACGGAGTGTGGATGTACGCGATTCTGTTCGGCATTATTTTTGCGGAGACGGGCCTCGTGATCACGCCCTTTCTTCCCGGTGACTCTCTGCTATTTGCGGTCGGCGCGATCGCCGCGCGCGGAGTACTCTCGCTGCCGGTAATTCTGCTCGGGCTGTCTGTTGCCGCGATCCTCGGCGATATGGTGAATTATGCGGTGGGGAAATTTTTCGGACACATTGTCACCAGAAGGTTTTCGAGAATCGTCAGACCCGAATACATACAGAAAACGCATGACTTCTACGAGAAGTATGGCAACAAAACCATCGTGCTTGCGCGCTTCGTGCCGATTGTGCGCACGATCGCGCCTTTTGTCGCAGGTATCGCCGGCATGCGCTACCGCGACTTCGGTCTGTACAACGTCGTCGGCGGTATTGTCTGGATTCTCTCGATGACAATAGCCGGCTATGTATTCGGCAATCTTGATTTTATCCGCAAAAATTTCAGTCTGGTGGTGCTCGGCATCGTATTTATTTCGGTGCTGCCCATGATTGTGGAATTTATCCGGCTGCGCAGCAAAAAGAGCGTCATTACATGAAGAAATCGCAGCAAAGGCTCAAGACTCACCGCGCGCTGATGGTTGCCGCCATCAAACTGATGAGCGACGACCGCAGTTTCTCCTCGATCAGTCTGCGCGAAGTAACGCGCGAAGCCGGCGTCGTGCCCGCGACATTCTACCGCCATTTCAACGAGATGGAAGATCTTGCCGTTGAACTTGTCGATTATTGTTTTCGGCCGATGGAAAATCTGGTGGCTGGTGTGCGCGCGCGCAGACTGACTGCGCGCCAGCTTGTGTATGAATCGGTTGGCACCTTCATACGCTTTGCACGCAGACACAGGCGCTACTTTCTGTTTCTCACCAAAGAACGCCTCGGCGGCCGCTCACGGGTGCGTATGCGCATTCGCGAACAGACGCATGACATGGCGATGATTCTGGGTCACGATCTCATTGGCCTGCCCGAATGGCAGGGGGTCCCGATTGGCATCGGACAGGAAGTGTCGCAGATGATAATGGATCAGATGATGCTGTTACTCGACGAGGTACTCGATCTGCCGCCCGGGGAAAGCCGTGAAGAGGTGAAACTCATCGCGCGTGCGCGCAAGAAAGTGTGGATTTTGCTGCGCGGTGGCTTAGGCTACCAGGATCGCAGGGGCAACGCGCTCGGCAGATCTGGCTGAACTCTGGCAATATCAGTGTCTGACGCCGCTGGCAACGCGGGCACGGACGCGACGCAGAGAGATGTCGTGCTGTTTTTTCGCATACTGCACTGAATTTTCCGTGTGCCGGTGCAGCGCCTCGTCGAGCGCTGCCAGCTCTTTTGCGGCATCGAGATCTTTAGGGTCGGTGGCACCTTCGACCAAAACTACCACCTTGTTGGCCTTGACTTCAGCAAAACCCGAATCCACAACATAGATTTCTTCGCGTGTTGCCGTCTGTACATGCACAACACCCGCTTCCAGTGCCGCGACCAGATTGGCGTGTCCGCGCAATACTGTGAAAGCACCTTTTTGGCCGGGTAATCCCACGGAAACTGCCGCCTCTTCGAGCAGCTTTTTTTCCGGAGAGTAAATGCTCACCGTCAATTCCGCTTTTTCGTTTTCCATGGTATTATGGCACCGGCTACGGTACGGGCTCTTAGCCTTTGCTCTCCATAGCCTTCGCTTTTTCTATCACTTCTTCAATCGCACCGCACATATAGAACGCCTGCTCAGGATATTTATCGCACTTGCCTGACAGCAGCTCTTCAAACGAACGAATCGTGTCTTCGAGCTTTACGTACTTACCCTGCATGCCGGTGAATGCCTCGGCAACGTGGAATGGCTGCGAGAGGAAACGCTCAATGCGGCGCGCGCGGCCGACGAGGACTTTGTCGTCTTCTGAAAGTTCGTCCATACCGAGAATCGCGATGATATCCTGCAGGTCCTTGTAGCGCTGCAGAATGCGCTGAACTTCACGCGCAACATTGTAATGGCGCTCGCCGACCACACCCGGCGAAAGCGCGCGGCTCGTCGACGAAAGCGGGTCAACCGCAGGATAAATCCCCTTTTCGGAAATCTTCCGTGACAGAACGGTCGAAGCATCGATGTGTGTAAAGGCAGTTGCCGGCGCCGGGTCGGTAATGTCGTCCGCAGGTACATAGATGGCCTGAACCGAAGTAATAGAGCCCTTTTTGGTTGAAGTGATGCGTTCCTGCAGTTGGCCCATTTCTGTCGCGAGTGTCGGCTGATAACCCACCGCAGACGGCATACGGCCAAGCAGCGCTGACACTTCAGAACCCGCCTGGGTAAAACGGAATATATTGTCGACGAACAGCAGAACGTCTGTGCCCGCATAGTCTCGCAGCCACTCGGCCTGCGTCAGCGCAGTCAACGCCACGCGCAGACGCGCTCCCGGTGGTTCGTTCATCTGGCCGTAAACAAGGCAGGTTTTATCGATAACGCCTGACTCCTGCATTTCAAGAAAGAGGTCGGTACCTTCGCGCGTGCGCTCACCCACGCCCGCAAACACAGAATAACCGCCGTGCTGTTTGGCGATGTTATTAATGAGTTCCATAATGATGACGGTTTTGCCGACACCGGCGCCGCCGAAAAGGCCGGTCTTACCACCGCGGATGTACGGTTCAAGCAGGTCGATCACCTTAATTCCCGTTTCGAAAATCTGCGTTTTAGCTTCGATCTCTTCAAAACCAGGAGATGGACGGTGGATCGGACGGCGCTCGTCGACGTCTACCGGACCCGCTTCGTCGACCGGTTCGCCAAGAACATTGAAGATGCGCCCAAGCGATTTTAACCCGACGGGAATGGAAATTGGCGCACCCGTATCGATGATATCCTGACCGCGCGCTACGCCGTCTGTAGACCCCAAAGCAACCGCACGCACCGCGCCGCCGCCGAGATGCTGCTGCACTTCGCACACCAGTTTCTGGCCGCTGACTGTCAGCTCAAGCGCATTGTAGATTTCGGGGAGCTTTCCTTCAGGGAATTTTGCATCGAGTACCGACCCGATTACCTGACTTACTTTTCCGTTTACTGACATCTTTGAATTCTCCTTATTGAATTGCGGCTGCGCCGCCGACTATCTCCGCAATCTCTTGCGTAATTTTTGCCTGGCGAACACGGTTGTATTGCTTCGTGAGTGCTTTGATCATATCTGAGGCTGCATCGGTTGCATTCTTCATTGCCACGCGGCGCGCAATCTGCTCCGATGCATTGGCATCGAGCAGCGCCTGGTAGAAATGCTGGCATATAGCCTTCGGCAGCAGCGAAAGCAGAATTTTTTCTGCATCGGGCTCGAAGATAAAGGGAAGCGTCTTGTGCGCTTTGTCTTCTTCGCTGATTTCAACCGGCAGGATTGTCTCTACGACCGGCTTTTGCATACCGGCACTGAAATAGCGCGTGTAGACAACGTCAACCCTGTCGATTTCTTCCAGTGAAAACCGTTCCATGTAGCTTTCCGCCAGCTTCTGCGCTTCTGCAAAACCAAGTTTATCGTCGATATGCGTAAAAGATTTCTCGAAAGGCATTTTCTGATAATTGAAGAAACTGATGGCCTTCTTTCCGATGAGATGTACTGTAACATCGACCTGCTGCTTCTTATACTCTTCGATCTTCTGTAGTGCCGCGCGGATGGCATTCACATTGTAGCCACCGCAGAGACCCCGGTTTGCGGTAACAACCAACACGAGAGCGCGCCGCACATGTTTGTGCTTGCGCAACAGAGGATGATCGGCCACTTCGCTCTGCGCCGCGAGAGAATGGATCAGTTCAGATATTTTCTGGGCATAAGGGCGCGACGCCACGACTTTGTCGACGGCCTTTTTGGCTTTGGCCGTCGACACCAGTTCCATGGTGCGCGTGATCTTTTTTGTATTGTGAACCGAAACGATTCGGTTTCGGATTTCTTTCGAGGTCGCCATGCTTTGCCGCCAATCCTCTTAGTTTAGCGTGCTTCTCCTGAAACCGATTTCAGAAACGAGGCCGCGAAATCTTCGATTACTGTGTTGAGCTTGGCCTCGTCGGGCAACGCCTTGGTGTCGCGGATTGTTACATAAAATTCATTATGCGTCTTTTCGACGAAATCGAGCAGTTTCTCTTCGAATTCGCGGACTTTGGCTACCGGAACTTTGTCCATAAAACCCTTTGTCGCGGCGTAGATCGAGATGACCTGTTTTTCAACCGGCATCGGTCTGTATTGCGGCTGCTTCAGCAGCTCGACCAGGCGGAAGCCTCGGTCGATCTGGCGTTGCGTAGCGGGATCTAGCTCCGTACCAAGCTGCGCGAAAGCTTCGAGTTCACGGAACTGCGCCAGGTCAAGGCGCAGCGTGCCCGCCACTTTTTTCATTGCCTTAATCTGCGCAGAACCACCGACGCGCGACACCGAAATACCGACATCAATCGGCGGGCGTACGCCCGCGGCAAACAGGTTTGGTTGCAGATAAATTTGTCCGTCTGTGATCGAGATCACGTTTGTCGGAATATAGGCTGAGACCTCACCTTCCTGTGTTTCAATCACTGGCAGGGCCGTCAGTGAACCTCCGCCGTATTTATCGTTAAGCTTTGCCGCGCGTTCCAGCAGGCGTGAGTGCAGATAAAATACGTCACCGGGATAAGCTTCGCGCCCGGGAGGGCGACGCAGCAGCAGCGACATCTGGCGGTATGCATTCGCCTGTTTCGTCAGGTCATCGTACACGCACAGCGTCGCCTTTCCCTGATTGTACATGTACTCTTCGGCCATCGCCGTACCCGAATAAGGCGCAAGATACTGCATCGCAGCGGGATCGGATGCGTTCGCTGCTACAACAATCGTGTAGTCCATCGCACCGTGTTCTTTGAGTTTCTCAATCACACCGGCTACCGTCGAGGATTTTTGGCCGATAGCGACATAGACGCAGATTACGCCCGTGCCTTTCTGGTTGAGAATCGTATCGATGGCGATGGCGGTTTTACCCGTCGAGCGGTCACCGATAATCAGCTCACGCTGGCCGCGGCCGATCGGGATCATCGCGTCGATGCCCTTGATGCCGGTTTGCAGCGGTTCTGTTACAGGCTTGCGGCGTGCAATACCCGGAGCGATGATCTCCACAGGGCGCGTCGTTTTAGTAACAATCGGACCGCGGCCGTCGAGCGGATGACCCAGCGGGTCAACGACGCGGCCGATCACCGCATCGCCCGTGGGAACTTCGAGAATGCGACCGGTGCGCTTGATCGTAAAACCTTCTTTGATTTTCAGGTAGTCGCCGAGAATGACGACACCGACGGAACTTTCTTCAAGGTTGAACGCAAGGCCGGTAACCCCGTTTTCAAATTCAAGCATTTCGCCGGCAAGGCAGTTGGAAAGGCCATAAACGCGGGCAATACCATCACCGACTTCGAGTACCTGACCAACTTCGTCGATCGTTAACTTTTGTCCGTAATTTTGTATTTCGCTGTGTAATACGGAGACAATTTCTGATGTATTGATTTTCATATTTTCCTCATCGCGTTCATTATTCTGAGAATGCCCGGGCGACATCGAGCGGATGAACAGCCGCTACATCATGCCATTGGATAAGATTGCGCGCCACAGTGCCGTCGAAAATATAATCGGCGACCCGGACCCTGATACCGGCGAGCAGTTCCGCATTGACCTTAACGCTCATATGATAATTCAGCGCCTTGGTGGGATGCAGACCGAATGCCGCGCGGCTTGTTTCAATTTTCTGGATGATGACCTTCTTGAGGTCGTCGTCGATCGGCGACTGCTCCGAATTCAGGTTTCTCGCCACGGTCACATCGACATAGGTTCGCCCCAGAATTTCGTCTACGATTTTGCGAAAAGACACAAAGATGTCGGGCAGAAAGCGCATGCGGCGCTTTTCCACGAGAATCAGGCACATATTCAGTACGGATTTCTGTACTTTGCCGTCGAGTGCGGCAGTAAAAGCCTTCTGTTTTGTTGCACGGCTGATACTGGGGGACTGCACAAAGATCGCAAATTTGTCGTCGGCACGCAGCGCATCCCTGATCGCATGCAGATCTGCTTCTGCCTGCTCAAGATTCAGCCCCTGCACCTGTGAAAGCGCCAGAGCGTAATTGTGTGCCACTTTGTTGAACATCATTTGCCGGACTTGAGTTGATCGAGTTCCTTCAGGATGATATTGCGGTGGTCTTCTTTAGACACATCGCGACCGAGAATCTTCGAAATGATTGCAACGCTGAGGTCAACAATCTCTTTTTCCAGCTCTTTTATGGCCTTGGTTTTTGCCTGCGTGATGTCGCCGATTGCCCGTTTATGAATATCATCTGCTTCTTTCTTTGCGTCACCGAGTATGCGCTGCCGAATCGATTCTGCATCGCGTTTGCCTTCGTCAATGATGCGTAATGCCTGATCTTTCGCGGCGTCGAGATGCTTCTTATAATCAGACATCATCGACTCAGCCTGCTCGCGCAGTTTACGTGAACTATCGAGGTCTTCCTGGATTTTGTCGTTCCGGGCGTCGAGGCCCTTGAGAATCGGTTTCCATGCGAAGAGCCACAATACGATCAAGACCAGAATGAAAGTTACCGCGGTCCAGAAAACCAGACCGGGTGAGACCTTCAGTAGGTCGATGGATGTGCCCGTTAAGAGTACCATGCTTTGCGCCGCCGCTTGATCTTAAAAATCAGACTTTGATCTTGTCGAGCATCAGGAAGGCGATGACGAGTGCGAACAGAGCCGCGCCTTCGATAAGAGCCGCTGCGATAATCATAACAGTTTGAATCTTATTCGCTGCTTCTGGCTGGCGGCTGACACCTTCAGCTGCTGCACCACCGATGCGGCCGATACCCAAACCCGCGCCAAAAACGGCGAGTCCTGCTGCGATTCCTGCTCCGATTGCGATAATTGGTCCCATTTTTTACTCCTTTAATCGTTAATAATACGTGATGAACTCCCTGGTGCCTTCGGCACCAGAAAATTCATCAGATATTTTATTGATTCAATCTTCATTTTAATGTCTGTGTTGTACTTGCGAAATAAAGAGTGCTGTCAGAAATGTGAAAATATATGCCTGTAGAACGGCGACAAACAGCTCCAGCATATAGATCGCCACGGCACCGGCCACGCTGACCGGCGCGATAAAGTATGATTGGAACTGAAAAATAAAACCAAGGAGCACAAGAATAATCATATGTCCTGCGGTCATGTTCGCAAGAAGACGTATGGCAAGCGCAAATGGCTTGGTAAAAATTCCGATCAGTTCAATGGGCCACATGATCGGCCACAATGCCAGCGGAATACCGGCTGGCACGATATTGCGGATAAATAACACACCCTGATAGGCAAAACCCGAAATCAAAATGACAAGCAGCGAAATGATCGCGAGGGTTGCCGTGACGCCAATGTCGCCCGTCGCCGTAATGCCCGGCCACAACTTCTCCGCGAGCGGCAGCTGCAGCGAGTCGTGTCCGCCATGCGCGTGTACAAAACCGGCCGCTTGCCCGATTGTCACATAGATTTCACCGAGAGAAGGAATCAAACCCAGCAGGTTTGAGATCAGAATAAAGAAGAACAGCGTCAGCAAATATGGTTCATAGGGGTGGGAGTGGTGCCCAAGACTCGCGTGCGCCACGTCATTACGGATAAAATTCACCAGCACTTCGACAAAGCCGCTGAAGCGTGACGGCTTCGCGTAGGGGTTCTTCGCAATGCGGCGCGCTGCGGGAATAAGAATCAGCAGCAGGAAACCGGCTGCAAGAAACAGCATTACCACGCGTTTGGTGATCGAAATATCATAACCCGCCAGCTCAAGCTTCCACAACGGCGCATCTGACAAGTGGTGCGCAATCGTTTCCGCAAAGTTGAAAGTCTCGGCCGGTGCCGGAGCAGCAGCACCTGCGTGCAACTCCGCCGCAGCATGATCCGAGCCATGCATACCCGTCACCGGAGCAGCTGGGAGCGCCGGAGCGCCGGCTTTCGCTGCGGGCAGAGGCGCCGCAACTGGCGCGGGATTTGCTGACAGAACAGCAAATGCACCTAAAAACAAAAACGATACAAGAAGTGATGTATTGCGTGTCATTTTCTCAGTGCAACAAGCGCTGTGGCGAAGTGCGCGACCCACCCGGCTGCAACGCCGAGAGCGAACGCGACAGTCAAAGATTCCTTTGACGCACTCGCCGACAGATAGATCGCAGTGCAACCGATGAGCAGACCCACCAATCGCAGGGTGATCGACCCCAGATAAATCCACCCCGCTCCGTGGTTTTGGCCCGCAAACTTACGCGCCATCAGCGCCGCAATCAGCGAAATCAAAAAACCGGCCGCAAAGAGAATTGCCTGTTGCAAATTCACTGCCGTAGCCTTGTTGGCTGGGGGGAGGTTTTGCATCACGAAACAATGCGACAAGTAAAATGTGTTGCGCAGCAGTGCATTTTCTTTGCTAATCGACCGGGAGAAAACGGGGTGCGGGCCGCGCCAGATGGTAACCCTGCCAGTAGTCAATGTGGATTTTCTTCAGATACGCGAGCTCTGCGTCCGTTTCAACGCCTTCGGCGAGAATGACAATCCTGTTCTTATGAGCAAAGCCGATAAAGGCTTCGACAATATCCTGCTTGAAGTGGTCGGTATCGATGTCGCGCACCATCAGCGCATCGAGCTTGACGAAATCGGGTTTGATGCGCACTATCTGGTTAAGGCTCGAATAGCCGCTGCCCGCATCGTCGATTGCTATACGAATACCCAGCTGACGGAAAAAGTTGAGATTGCGGTTGAACTCCTGATAATTATCGATGATTTCGCGCTCGGTGATTTCAAACACCAGCCGGTCGGCGGGAAAAGGCTTTTCCTGCGACAGCAAAAAGAATTTGAATTCGGGGGTCAGTATCGATAACGGTTCGACATTGATGAACAGCAGCATGCCTGCAGGCATGCTGCGCGCGGCAAGCAATGCGGATTGCAGACAGACGAAGTCGAGCGCCGCCGTCTGCGATAATTCTTTCGCAATCGAGAAAAGCAATTCCGGACTTTCGAGCTTCTGTCCTTCGGGGCCACGGCTCAAAGACTCGTAACCGAGAATAAACTTTTTTCCTTCGCGTTCGCCAAACACCGGCTGAAACAGAGTGGTCACGGTGCCGCGGCGCAGAAATTCGGCAAACTCACGTTTGAGTTCAATCTTATGCGCCTCGGTTTTTCTGTGCGCAGTCCATTCGGCATCGCGCAGCGCACGGTAGAAGAGCCGAATGAAAGGCAAGCTCGATTTGTAGAACAACTGGCCATAACCGATGTTGATAACGAATTCTTTCAGCGTGCGGTCTGAAAACACATAACCAAGCTCGGTGAGAATTTTCGTCTGCAGACTGCGGATCAGAATTTCCATCGTCTCGGGGTTGCTTCTGTGGTGGCCATCGTTGTCGATCTGCACAATCACGATAGAGTTCGAGAGCGGCCGGTTCATCGTAATGAAATATTGTCCCGACGCAAAGAATCCTTCGATCTTTTGCAGAATTTCGGCCACGTTTTTCAACAACTGGTCGAACGCCTTCCAGCCATAAATTTCGTCGCGTTCATGCAGCGGGCTCACGTCGATATAAACAATCAGCACGTGCGAATCGGGCCTCAGTGCATTCTTGATATCGTTTATCGTCGCATAGAGTGAAGGTAGCCCCGTCACCGAATCGGGTGCGTGCGCGTCGATCGAGCCCTGTTGCGCCAGAAGCAGCTGCTGCCCCATGACGTTCACCTTCATGCGCGCTTCATGCGAGCGGATGCTGATCAGTTCACGCACCACCGATAACAGTTCTTCGGTGCGGTAAGGTTTCAGCAGATAGTCATCGGCTCCGCTCTCGACTGCCCTGACCGGGTCGCCGTACGCGGATATCAGCAGGACAGGAACATCTTTACAATCGGGAACCTTGCGCAGTTTTTCGCAGAATTCATAACCCGACATCAGCGGCATCACGACGTCAGAGATGACCAGATCGGGAACATCGGAGGACACGGCGTACAGCGCATCTTCGGCGTTGCTGAAGCCACGGACTTCGTATTCTGTCGTCAGAATGCTTTCTGACAGCGCGAGAAGCACGGGATCATCGTCGACAAGTACGATGCGCTTAGGCACTTTGCTGCGTGCCGTGGCAGGCTCGGTGGGTAAATCATAAATTACCGGAAGTGGATTTGTTCCTCAGGGTATCGATACGGAATGCGCACCGCCTGTCACCGCAACCGGTAGGGCGGGTCCGGCGACGAAAGAATTTGTGCCGGGTTCGTAAAGCGAAGTCACGGTGCCATTCGCCGGGACTGTCAGAATTTTCCCGCCGTGCACCCCGGAAGTCACTGCGAAAGATAACGCCCCCGGATTTGCCGAAACTGGCAAATCCGCGGTGAGAGAAAAAATGTTCGCCTCGGCATCGTAACGCGAAACGCTCGTGGAGCCACCGTGGATAACGAGCGAATTGCCACTTACCGCTGCCGGTGCGCTGGCATTCTGGCAGGCACCCGCGAAAGCCGCAATGAGTATCCCGTGGCGGGGGAACATACTATACCAGCTTATCAGACCGGTTGAAAAAGTCCGGAGTTTATTTGCCAGCCGGCTTTTTATCTGGCGCAGCCGCACCCGCAGCGGTCGGTTCTTTCTTTTCTTCTTTCTTGAAATACTTTTCGTCGAGTTCATTGCGGTATTCGTTACGCAGTTTGTTTCTCTCGGCATCGTCTTTCGCCAATTCGATCATGAGATAGAGCGAATGCAGCCGCGCCAGCCGGTAGTGCGACAGCGCTTCGGCGTAACGGCGGTGTTTTTCGGCGTTCGACGCCAGCGTCAGTTGCTGGTAGCCGACCGAAAGCCGATGCTGGTTTTTCTGCACCAGGCCCTGCATGCGAATCGCATCCTGCGTGCCGGCAGTACCGGCCGCCATATCGAGATCTGCCATACGGTCGGCGCTCTGATTCAGCATTTCAGTAGTCTTTTTGCGGAAGATTTCGCTGGCTTTGCCCATCGCCTTGCCGATGTTCTCACGGTTCTCGCGCAAAATGCGCTCGGCGTTGACATATTCCATACGGTAGATCAGCTTTGAAGCTTCTTTGTATTCGCCGCTGAGCTTCTCCGATTCGCTTTTGTCAAAAGCCTCTGGCAGCACAGCACCCAAAGCATTGAGCAGCTGAATATCACGCATATTATCATCTTTTAACCGCAGTGCCTTTTCACGTGCGTGCACGACGTCGAGGTAAGTCGACTCTCTTGCCCCGCCCTTATCGCCGCTGGTGGTTTCGCCTTTGCCTTCGGCCGCAGCGGCCGGCTTCTTCGCCGACGCAGCGCCGCTTTTCGGCTTGACCGAGTCTTGCGCACTCACGCCGCTCAGAGCAACAAATACGCCAATGAGAATGGTCGGTATCACTGCGGTCTTTTGCATGGTCTTAGCCTCGCTGTCGCGCCTGCCCGGTCAACCACAAACTTCCGGCAATTCCCCTGGCACCGGCAACGCGCCACCCGCGACTCAGGGGAAAACATCTCCTCTCGCAGAACGCCACCGTAAGCGCAAACTGTCGGCCAACGAGCGTGCACTCGAAGAATTTTTTCTGCGCAATCTGCCACCCGGCTGGACATTCCAATTCGCAGACCGGCTGCTTGCTCTCGAAAGAATACCGCCGGTTTATATTTTGCCGCGCACAGACGCCGAGGTCAGCCTGCTTTCCAAATCCGCGCTGCTGACTCTTGCACGCCGCGTTGGCAGAAAAACACAGTGCCGCATCGAATTTGTGGCCGAGCGCCACGATGACGTCGCCATCATCAGGCAAAAAATCCGTCTCTACAAGGAAACCCGCCGTGATATTGAACAAGCCTATGCGAGGCTGAAGGTGCGCCACCTTTGCCGCCGCCAAAGCGTGCAGGAGTGTTCGCTCGAAACCGGCAAGGCTGGCGAAGCAGCAAAAGAATATCTCACCACGCGACAGATTCTGATCGACAAACTCGAAATCACACCGCTCTACCGCATCGGCACATTATACCTTTACCCCAAAAAGAACCAGTGCCTGCCGGCGAAGAATGACTGGTATCTGACAAATACGCTTGTGCCGGAGGGCACACAGCTTCTGCCACTGGAGGCACGCGAAGAGGTCGGGATCGTGCTGCGCAATCTCGATCAGCTGAAACTGTGGGATTAGGCAAACCAACTCTGCGCGGCGGAGCTGCTTTAGCTATTTTAATACCATACGTGAATGCCCGGGGATTTTTTCCATATCGCCAAGCCAACGGCGTATATGCGGATAATCCGCAAGCGAAAAGCCGCCTTCATCGGCGACGTGTGTGTATGCATAGAGCGCGATGTCGGCGATCGAGGCTTTGGCCGCACCAAACCACACATTGTCCGTGAGATGGTTTTCCATAACCGAAAGCGCCTTATAACCCTTTGGCTGGTTCGCCTCATACTCAGAGCGTCGTTCGGCCATGGTGTTTAACACACTTTGTATCGCGCGATTGACTGCCAGCCGGGGTTCATGGTCGTACTGCTCGAAGAACATCCACTGCAGCACATGCGCCTGCGACAATTTATCAGCAGGCCAGAACGATGAGCCCTGCGCAAAGTAGTACAAAATCGCGTTCGATTCGGGAAGAAAGTTACCGTCTTCGAGCCGCACGAGCGGCACGCGCGCGTTCGGGTTCATCTTCCTGAACTCGTCGGTCTGCGTCGCGCGCTGCCGGGTGTCGGTCTCAATCCAGCTGTACGGAATTTTCAGATAATCGAGAATCAACCGCACTTTGTGGCAGTTGCCCGACGCTGACATTCCCCATACCTTGATTTGCATTGGGCTAGCGCCCAATGCAAATCAAGTTTGGCAAGCCTTATTGCCCCACCAGCGCCTGCCGCCGTGCGCACTGTTCGCCTGTGCCCGTGGGCGCACTGCCCATGTATTCTTTGCAGCTGAAGGTAAAATTCGTCAGCGCTTCGCGGAACGGGCTGTTGTCGAGTTTACCCTCCGCCTTGAGCGCCTCGGCCTTGGTCAGCACATCGTCAATGTACGAACCCAGGCAACGTAATACGAGCACACGTGCGCCGTAAGCAGCGTAGCGCGGATTTTCATCTTCAAGATAACTTTTGGACCATTCGCAGATGGCTTTCTTTTCTTTGTCGGTATAGTTGTACATGTATTCGGGGGCGCTGAGCGCCGCATCGGCGAGATACTCTGACTTGCGGTCTTTGGCCGCCTTTTTGATGCGGTCAAACACACGCAGACGGCCCTGGTGCATCGACCAGCGGTAACCATCGTTGCGCGTCACGCTCTGCGGGTGGCTGTCGAGCACCTTGAAGAGCGCCGCGTCTTTTTTCTGCAGCGTTGCGAGCACCGTGGTTATCTGCGAAACGTACGAAGACACATAGTTCTTGTTCTGCGCGAGGCCTTTGATCAGCCTATCGACAGTCTTGCTGCTCACCAGCGAAGGTTTCTTGAGAATATCGCTGAGCATATCTTTCACTTTGTAAAGATAGCTGATCGCGACGAGTGCCACCTTCTCATCTTTGCCCGCAAAGGCATTCGCGAGATCGGGCAGCACTTTCGCCGCGCCGTCTTTATCGACAATCGCCTGCACGGCCGCGTCTTCGCCTCCGGGGCAATTGCTGATCATCGCATACTGCGGATCAACGGTACATTTATCGGCGACGGCTTTGAGCGCGTCGGTCAGGGGTGAGGCCAGTAAGGGAAGGGGGAACAAAAATCCCAGAATAAGGTACTTCATACCTTAAAGCTTCAAATCGCACCCAAAGATCAAGTAAATTTGTAGGGTCGTATCAATCCCACAACCCTCCGACTCGCCTCGCCTCAAATGTTCGGCTTGGACTCAGAGTTTGGCCATAGCCCACGTAAAAGACGGACGTCATGCCCGTGAGGTCAGTGCCACCTTGATTATCGTAACGCACGTAGCATAACCGCATCGCTCCGTACAGGTAGTCATTGCGATCTTCATTGAGATAGTAACGGAATGACGGCCCCAGATTTAGGTTTGCGCTGACAATTCCCTGCCCTTGCTTACTGGGTTGCTTCTCGCCGTCGACAGTGGATAACACCTCCGAGCCAATGCCCAAAGTGATGCCAATGTCTAATTGTTTTCGGGATAAAATCGTGTAAGTAACATCAAGCCCTGCATAGCCACCGGCGTAGTTATCCGATGAAATTTTCCGACCATCATAAACCACATCATAGCCGTTGGCCGATTTGCCATACCGCAGCTGCAGATTCGCAGCGATGTTCAGATAATGATTTCCCCAACCCATTATCACACCAAACAACGGTTGCGGACCCAGCAAACGGTTGTTGCCAAGAGGAAGCCACATGCCTCCGTATAGGGCAGCATCCAGAAAAGACATCCGTCTTATCTCCTCTCGGTAAGCTGTCATGTGCTTCGCGATAGCAGTCTGCCGGTTGGCCCGGGTCACAGTAAGGAACCTCTCTTGGTCTCCGGCCAGCAAATAAAAAATCGGATTCACTTTTTGTTGTTCTTTCACTATCTGCTTTCCAGAGAATTCTTTCACGAAGGTAATAAACCGGCGAAACACGGCATCGTCGCTGTGCGGTTCAACTTCCGTTCCATCATCGTCGGGAGAAATAGCGTAGCTAAAGATTCGACGAAACTGATCTTCATTCAGCTGCAATTCTTTTTCCTCAACTGTATCGGTCAGGATGCGAGTGAGCAATAAATTCTCAGTGGTGTCGGGGTCGCAGAATTTACTCCATTCCGCTATGACAATGCGAAGGTCAGCGACATCGCGTTTCGCAACAAGATCGGGGACAATGCGACTCGCATTTACCAGGGTGCTGTAACAGCTTGGGATCGGCCTCTTGAGCTCGTCCATCACATCGGCCCCCAAAGGCATCAGCAAGATCGGCAATGAAAGCAGAAAGCTCATGTTTTTGATTCTCATCACAATGGATGGTCGCAAATTCGTCCCGTTAAGTAGTCTACCTATAGTCGAATTGGACGGAATGGCTGCTGTAAATAAAACGGTGATTCGCAAATTGAGGTGGGGTTAGCGAAAAGCCCCATGGAATCCCAAAGCCTCCCAACTCGCTGCGCGAGTTTTGCGCGAAGGGATCAGATGGTTTGCCTACGCACCTCGCATGGCGAACGCGCATTATCTTGTGGATTGGCCCGCTACGCTGCCTTGAAAATTGGAGACCTCGCAACTCGCTATCGCGAGTTGCTTGCGGGAGGCGAAGACGCCTGTCTCCAATTTTCACTTTGGCCTTCGGGCCAAAGCCGGCAGCCTAACGCGAGCCGCTCCATCAATAGCCGAAGGCTATTGATGGATAGCCCATCCCCCGTTCTGTTCCGCGGCATCTTTGATAATCTCTGACAGCGTCGGATGCGCGTGGCAGGTGCGCGCCACGTCTTCGGCAGACGCGCCGAACTCCATAGCCAGAGTAAGTTCGGCGATCAGTTCTGAAGCACGCGCGCCGACAATGAAAGCTCCCAGCAGGCGATCTGTTTTCTTGTCGCTCAAAAGCTTCAGTTGGCCATCGCCTTCCAGCATCGCCTTCGCGCGGCCGTTGGGTTTGAAAAACGAGCGGCCGACTTTGTATTCGATGCCGCGCTCCTTGAGTTCCTCTTCGCCTTGCCCCACCCAGGCGACTTCGGGATGCGTATAGACGACGCCAGGAATCGCGTCGTAGTTGACATGCCCCGCCTGCCCCGCCATCACCTCGACGCAGGCGACACCCTCTTCCATCGCTTTATGCGCGAGCATCGGGCCTGCAATGCAGTCGCCGATCGCATGGATCGACGGCACCGAGGTCTGGTAGTTATGGAAATCCACGGCTATGCGGCCGCGCTCGGTGAGCTTTACACCGACCTTATCGAGCCCCAAACCATCGAGATAAGGTTTGCGGCCAACCGCGCACAGCACAATGTCACCCTCAAATGTTTTGGTTTCACCGGCAGGATTTTTGACCGTCACGACAGCCCCCTTACCCTTGACCTCAGCCTTCTCGACCTTGTGCTCAAAAGAGAACTCTATACCCTGCTGCTCGAGAATTCGCTGCGCGAGATTCGACATTTGCCGGTCGGCAGTACCGAAGAGCCGTGGCAAAAATTCGATCACGGTAACCTTCGCTCCCAGACGCCGCCAGACCGAACCGAGCTCGAGACCGATCACGCCGCCGCCGATCACAATCATGTGCTGCGGCACCTTGGGCAAAGCAATCGCATGGTCAGAGGTGATGATGACTTTGCCGTCAACAGGCACCGTCGGCAGCTCGATGGGGACTGACCCCGTTGCGAGGATAATTTTTTTCACTTTCAGCGTTTCGACCACCGACTTGTCGGCCGGGTTAAGGATCTGCACCTCGTTCGGCGAGGTAACCGTACCCACGCCGACGAAACGCTCGATCTTGTTCTTCTTCATTAAGAAATCGACGCCGCTGGTGACTTCTGATACAACCTTGTCCTTGCGCTTGAGCATCTGCGCGACATCTACCTCGATACGTCCGGCCCAAGGGCCGTCGCCGGCCGGACTACTCGGCACAGGCGCCTTTCCGCCTTTCGGGATAATACCGTGCTCGGCAAAATTCTTCAGTGCGTTCTCATAATGCTCAGAAGAGTCGAGTAATGCTTTTGAAGGTATACATCCGACATTGAGGCAGGTACCGCCTAGGGTTGCCCGCTTTTCAATGATCGCGACGCTCAGCTTCAGCTGCGCTGCGCGGATGGCCGAAACATAACCGGCGGGCCCGCCGCCGATCACTGCGATATCAAATTCTTTCATAAAGACCGTCGCCGCGTAATGTGACAGGCAGGCAATGATGTTGCGGGTTGCCAGGCACGGGATTTTCATCTTGACCAACGACAGATAGCCATAGATATGTGTTTATCCGGGAAAGAATTCATCAATGCTTCAACGCAGCGAATGGTCAGATCTTGTGCGTAAACTCGATTGGGAGTATTCGTACGCTTCCGAGAAAGAGCTTTTTCCTGAAGTTGTTAGCGGTAAACCATGGCTCGACCATGCTGCCTGGCAGAACTGGGACGAACCGTATAAGACAAGCTACGGCGAATACGTGCGTCAGCAGCATGAGAAAGAGGCATCAGTCAAAGCCGTCCAGCAAATGCTCTCTGCGGCTGATTACGACAGGCTTCCAGCTGCCTGGATCAATGGGCTTAAATTTTATGCCGCGACCTTTCCGCTCGCTGAATTTGCTGCCGTCATCGGCAATCTGCGCGCCGCTCGCTTTGGCCGCGACAGCGCATGGCGGCAGGCCGCGCTTTTTGGCGCCCTCGACGAGATGCGCCACACGCAGATACCGCTTTTACTCATGCACCAGCTGTTACCCTATGACGGCCAATTCGACTGGACGCACAAATTCTACCACACGAATAACTGGGTGCCAATCGCGGCGCGGCACATGGTCGATGAGCTGCTGATCGCCTCTGACCCCATCGAGTTCGCCGTCGCCACAAATTTCGTTTTTGAAACCGGATTCACAAATCTGCAATTCATCGCGCTGTCTTCAATGGCTCACGAAGTCGGCGATAAACTCTTCGAGAAAATGATTACCAGTATCCAGAGCGATGAGGCGCGGCACGCTCAGATCGGCCCGGCGGTGCTCGAAGTTTTGGTAAAACACGACCGTGACTACGCGCAGTTTTTGCTCGATAAATGGTTCTGGCGCAACTGGTTGTTTTTCAGCGTGGTGACGGGGTTCAGCATGGATTATTTCACGCCGCTGGAAAAACGCAAATTCTCATTTAAGGAATTTATGCAGGAATGGATTCTGGATCAGTTTCTTTCGCAGCTAAAAAAATACGGACTTAAACGGCCGTGGTACTGGGATATATTTGAGAAGAGCCTGGATTCGTACCACCACATGGTCTATGCCAGCGCGTACACGTACCGCGCGACGGTCTGGTTCGACTTCGTTGTACCCTCACCCGATGAGCGCGCGTGGTTTGCACAAAAATATCCCCGCTACTGGAATCAATTCGAAAAAATCTGGCAGCAGATTGACGCCAACTGGCAACAGGCTGATCCCGGGAATGATTTTGCCGTGCACGGCTCGGCGATCGTCACCTTTTGCAACCTGTGCCAGCTCGTGCTGAGCCACGGTACTCCCGAACACAATGATGCGATAACCCTCGACAGGGACGGGCGCCGGTATATATTCTGCTCAGAACCCTGCCGCTGGATTTTTGAACAACAGCCCGCAAGGTACGCCGCGCATAAAGACGTTGTGCAGCGCGTGCTGCACGGTGAGGCCCCCGGCAACGTCGTCGAGCTGATACGCAAGTATTTTGCGCTGGATTTCAACACCTGGGGAAAAGACGTCTTCGGTGGCCGTTATCCGTGGATCAAACGGGGGAACCGATGAAGCCAGTATTCGGATTTCTGCAGGGAGATACGATCGGCCTGCTGATCCTGGCCGAGACCGACATGACGATGGCCGATATCACGGCGCGCCTGCAGCGTATGGCGCAGGCACGGGTACCTATCGCGGCGGGATACCATGTGTTTTTTCACGGCAAGCAGTTGGCAGATGAGCTGACGCTGGCTGAATCGGGTATTCAACCTCTCGACCGCATCGACGTAAGGGCAACGCTGTGATGTTTTCGCCTGCGATGCCTTTCGATGACTTGTGGTCGGGCGAAATAACATCGCTGAATCTGAGCGGCCGGGAAATATTGCTGTTCAGGGCAAATGACAGCGTCCACGCGTATGAAGACAGATGTCTGCATCTCGGCGTGCCGCTGAGCAGGGGCAAACTGACGGGCACTGTCCTGACCTGTTTTGCGCACCAATGGCAGTATGATCTCGCAACCGGGCGGGGCGTGAATCCCGATACTGTCTGCCTCAAAGCCTACGAGGTAAAAATTGAAAATGGCATCATCTGCGTGCGCGTACCAGAGGGGTTATAATGACCGAACCCTTATCACGCCCTGCAGAAACGGTCGGCCCTGTATTGCAGGCGGGAGAAACCGCACGCGCGCTGGTGCAGGCGATACAGGCGGCAAATCAGCAGAGCGAAATTATCGATCGCGGTGGCTACGTGCGTATTTTGGTTCCCGGAAAATGCGTGCTTAACCGCGTGGACGTCGAACGCATTCTGGGACGGCAGTTTCTGTTACCGGGAGATCTGGAAATCATTATGCCCTCATTCAAAGGTTGCCTGACAGTGAATGAAAATCAGGCGGTATGGGAAACCTGATGGCAGACGACATGGTTAACGCGGAGCGGTTGAAACTCAGGACATACTGGCATCTTGCCGGCAGGAAAAAAATTCCCGATGAATATGACATCGTCAGTTCGAGACTGCTCTATCACGCAGAAAAGGGTCTCGAGACCGATTTGCCGCTGGGAGGATGGCAGAAGAAGTTTCAGACGTCGTCCCCGTTAAAGTGTACACATTGGGACGACTTCGATGATCCCGCGCGGCTCACTTACTTTACCTACGTCGAAAGACAGCGCGAGAGCGAACATTTTATCGCGAGGCTTTTTGAATCTCTTGAAGCTGAGGATATGAACAAACCTTCACCGGCGGGGATAGAACTGCAGTGCGCGCGTGCGATGGACGTGCTGCGCTTCGCCTGCCACGGCCTGCAGATGCTCGCCGCGTATGTCGGCCATCTGGCGCCGTCCGGAAAATTAGTCATTATGCTATCGTTTCAGGCAGCAAACGAAAGTCGCCGCTTACAAACTAACGCCTATCGCCTGGCGTTATTGCGCAAATACCGCGCGTATGCGCCGCGCGGAAAAAATGACTGGGAAAAAGCCCCCGACTGGCAGCCGTTGAGGAAATATCTCGAGCACGCACTTTGCACTTTTGACTGGGCGCAGGCCTTTGCCGTCAGTAACCTGGTTTTGAAGCCGCTGCTCGATGACGTATTTATGTACGAGATGACCGCACAATTCAGCCGCACGGGCGAAGCGCTGATGGCAGAAATATTCAAGGCGCTGCAAAAGGACTGCGAATGGCAGAGAAACTGGACAACCGCATTTGTCAATTTTGTCAGCGCAAGCCAGGCGCAGAATCGTGTGATCCTGCAAAATTGGCTGAACGAAGGGCTTAAACCGGCTATGGAGGCACTGGAGCCTTTGGTCAAATACGCCGGCTGTTCCGCCGGGAAAATTACCGAGCGGCACGCAGTTTTTTTAGACAACGCAGGATTGCATTATGAAACAAGATAATGCCGTGGAAATTAGCGCCGCTTTTCAGGCGATGGCAGATTCTTCGCCCGTGCTGTTGTGGATGTCCCGAAAGGATTCGCAGTGCGTATTTTTCAACAAAACCTGGCTTGAATTCACCGGAAAATCTCTCGAGCAGGAATGGGGTATCGGCTGGGCAGAAGGCATTCACCCCGCTGATTTTCAACCGTGCGTAGATACCTATCAGGAAAACTTCCGCGCCAGGAAACCTTTTGAAATGGAATATCGTCTGCGACGGCACGACGGAGCGTATCGCTGGATACTCGATCGCGGTGTGCCCCGGTACAATGAGATCGGTGAATTCGAAGGATTTATCGGCTCTTGCATCGATATTACCGAACGCAAAGAATATGAAGATAAGTTGAAGGCGACTGCAGCCGAATTGCTAAGATCGAATATCGAACTCGAACAGTTTGCCTTCGTTGCGTCACACGACTTACAGACACCGTTGCGGCAGATCGGCATATACGCACAGCTGCTGGGCAAGAAATACGCAGAGCAGAATTCCTCTGAAATGCAGCGCTGGAATACATATCTTCAGCGCGGCGTCGAGAGAATGCACAAGCTGATCTCCAAGCTGCTCGTGCTGTCCCGGGCGGGAAAGGCGACGAATACTTTTGCACCGCACTCCATGTCGGAAATTTTGAGCCGGGTGATGCTCGACCTTGAGTCCGAAATCAACACACGCCGCGCGGCGGTCATCAGCAACGATCTGCCGACGCTGGTTTGTAACGCCACGCTGATGCACCAGGTTTTTCAAAATCTGATTGAAAACTCCCTCAAATTTGTGCCATTCGGCACTGAACCCGTTATTCGCGTTTCGTTTGAAGACCAGGAATCGCAGTGGCTGTTCTCAATCGAAGACAACGGTATCGGTGTGCCGGTGAAATTCCAGGACAAGATTTTTGAAACCTTCTTCCGCTTGCCAGGTGAAATCGGCAGCCAGGGCCATGGCATCGGTCTCTCGCTGGTGCGTAAAATTATCACCCTGCATCACGGAGAAATCTGGCTCGATGCGGAAAAAAAGGGCGGCGCAAGGTTTTGTTTCACGATATCGAAGGAACTGCAACACCATGAATAGTTCAGTTCTGCTGATTGAAGACGAGGCTGCGGATGCAGAGTTGATGAAGATTGTATTTGCCGAAGAGGCACCTGACGTCACGATTATCCCGCGTGCCGACGGAGAAATGGGTTTGCAATACCTCCAACACGCGATGCCCGACCTGATAATTCTCGATTTGAACCTGCCGCTCGTCAGCGGCAAAGAAGTTCTCCAGCGATTAAAAAAAGATAGTAAATTCGCGAGCATCCCTGTGCTGATTTTTTCCAGTTCGGTTTCCGCTGCGGATATCGACGAATGCACTCGTCTCGGTGCGGTCGCGTATATGCAAAAACCGCTCTCGCTGCGGGAGACGCACGATATGGTGCGGCAGATGCTGATTTACCTGTAACACCAGCCGCGGCTTACCCTCCGGGTGAATTTTGGCTTACTGCCGTACCCACGGACGCTCAGCGGTGAAAATCACTTGTCGGATTGAGCATCGCGAATGAGCCTACGCGCATGCGTAAACTTATCCCCGTCGTTCTGACGGCCGTTGCGGCTCTGGCGCTGCATTGCGTCAAAAAACAATTCATCGCCTTCGACACGCCGCATTCCGTAATTCACATTAAACCCAAATCCAGCATAGAAATTCTGCAGGAACCCTTAAAAAAAGAGATGATCGTATGGGATTCTGAAAAGCTGGCAGAAATTCCCGTCGAAGGGTTGCTGCGGGTGACTTATAAAAAAACCGACTATTTCTATTTGCAGATGAATTGCCCGCCGCAACTCAAATGCAATGGCAAAAAAGTCTATATCCCCCGCAACCTGACGCATGCTCCCGACGCCGGCAAACTGCCGTTCAAAAGCGAATACAAAGAACCACCGGCCGACGCTTCATCGGCGCGCTTTGCTCTCGCGGAATCGGCGCAGATCAAAGACCTGCTGACCGCTCGCGACTGGTATTCTGCGGCGGTAAAAAAAGATTTGCCTGTGGTATTCGACCGCGTCATTTTCGGTGCCAGTCTGCCCGCACAAGACCAGATTGCTATCTATGGTAACCTCGTGTATCTCGCGCGCAGTGTGCGCGAAAACGAATACCCCGAAAAACCGGCGCCGGATTTTGTTCGAAGTTTTCCCGTCTATGCAGACATTGCCAAAACAAAAGCTGCTAATCTGAGCGACGGACAGAAGAAGTTTCTGCGGGAGATGTACTCAGGTATTGAGGGCGACTATACAAAGCTGCTGCGCAAAGAAATCGACGAATTCCCGTTTGAGAACGCATCCTACGGCGCGATGGCAGCTGCTTTCAACAGGATCAGCGCGCCGCAGATGCTCAAGGCAGAACTCGTAAACCGAATTGCGAAAAATGCCCCGTTTATCATCAAGTCACCAGTGACACCGACAGCCGTGGTTGTCCCGGGCGGCGCCGCTCTCTACGCGCAGGAGACTGCGGCTCCCGCTGCAGAAGCTAACCCCGTAAAAGTGCAGACTTCCGCTTCGCTCGCGGCAGGCGTGGTGTTTGAGTATGACCTGAACGGCAAGAAGATCAAGACCCCGGTTGCCGAAACCGATCTCGTAGCCTTCGCGCACGAAAAGGGGCTGGGGTTTCAGCTTGGTCAGGATAAAGCGCAGGCGACAATTCTCGAACCCGTGGAAGAATCGCTGTTCCTGAAAAGCGGCAACAAGGCCGAGATCCAGAAATTCGTCAAAGAGATTCCCGACTATAAGGATATCATTGAAAACTACGACCTGGACCTCGCACTGATGCGTATCGCCATGAAATACGGCAAGGGTGAACTCAAACGACAATCGGGCCTGTTTGAATATGAAATCGATTTGTCCAAGGGGCGAAACTTCTGGGTAGTATTGGCAGCGATCAAGAACTTCTATGGCGTGCAAGATGAAGATAAATATTCCGGCGCAGTTCCCGACATTTACACCCCTTACGGCGGGGCATCGGATCGCTCAAATGGTCAAATCAACTGGTATCAGAAGTATGAAAAGGACAGCAAAGTCGCGTCGATGGGCATCAAGGGCAGCGCCACGTACTGCCAGCGCCGCTGTGAAACGCTCAACGTCGACACGGTGTGCATGACAAATCAGGATACCCTCAAGGTAACCTTTCGCGCAGCAGCTTTGCATGAAAAGAATACGGACAAAGGTGCTTACCATTGGAAATCTCCCAATCTGCATGCGGATTTTCTAACCGGCAATACAGAGTCTGGCGCAGAAGGCTGCAACGGTTATCTGCGCATGGCGCGCACCGAAGAGAAATTCGAGTAGCGTGGCGCCCTCCATCGAAGTTATTTGAAAAAGATTTTTCTGGTAACTGCGGGCACCGCAGTGCTCGCGCTTCTGGGTATGGCCAACTATTGGATTGCCTCACACCACCCGGGCGTGTCGGTACCCACCGCGATCACCTCGTGCATTCCCTGCCACATTCGGGTTAAGACAGAAGCCGACGGCGTCGCCGCTTCGCGCCTGAGCAAGGGCTCGCATCCCGTCAACGCGGCGAAGATCAGGCCCGAAAAGCTGAGCCTAGATGCGCGCGAGTGCGGCAAGTGCCACCAGTTCGAATATAACACGTGGCGCGAATCGGTCCATGCGCGCGCGTTCACAAACCACGTCTTTGCGCACGCAGTGCAGCGCGACCGCGACGGCTGGTGTCTCAATTGCCATACACCTCTGTGGTCAGGCAAAGAGGCGGATGTAGACCGTATCATCGGCTGGCTGACAAAGCCAGCAGGCGTTCGAGCTCAAATGCCGGCATACCTTGAGCGGGGTATCACCTGTGCAGTCTGCCATGTGCGCGACGGACAGATTGTCGGCAGCGGGAAAAAAGCCCGCGACCCTACGGGTAAAAAACATGAGATCATCGTCGATAAGAATTTGCGCACTGAAAAGTTCTGCGCGGGCTGCCACCAGTTCAATTTTCCGGCGGAAATCAAACCGGTAGTCGTCTACCAGCATTCACCGCCGATGCAAAATGTCGTCGCCGAGCATCTTTCTTTGCGCAAACTCTACTCCGACAAACGTTGTGGCGACTGCCATTTCAAGAACGCCGACCACTCGCTGCACCAGACTGCGGCGACCGACATGCGCGAAAAATTTCAGATCGAAGTGAAACGCAAACGCGGTGCAAATAAGAATCACATTACTTATACAATCCGCACGCCGGCAATCGGGCACCATTTCCCGACCGGCGATCTGTTTCGCGCGGTGAAGCTGACGATCTTTGGCGAGAATAACAAAATTCTCTACCGTGAAGAATTCCGCAAAGAGGTGCGCGTCGTTGACCAGGAGCTGGTTTCAGACACCACGCTGCGTCCCGCCAAGGTAGGAGAAAGTGCGACGGTAACCAAGACCGTAGAACTCACAGAGCCGCCAAAGCGCTGTGAGCTCAACTACCATTTGCAGGCAAACATCGAACCGACATTGGAAAAAGATGGTTCGCTGAAGCCGTTTATCCGGCAGTTAGCCCCCTGCAAGATCGAACCGTAGAGACGCGCTATAGCGCGTCTCTACAAAGATTAAACCAATTTCAACAACTTCGGCAGATGCCACGGTTTCATCAGGTGCGCGCAGGTGGCAACGCCGCCCATCATTGCACCGGCGATGCCGAGAGACGTAGAATCTGCACCCGTCAGGTGCAGATTTTTGATCGGTGTGTGCACCTGGCACCAGGGCGATTTATCGATATCGAAGCGCTCGGGTACGCAGGCAAGGCCATAGATTGCACCCTGGTCGTGGCTCGTCATGTGCTCGGTCGTGATCGGCGTCGAGACCTCATAGAAGTCGACGAGGTCGGCAAACCCTTTGTAGCGCTCGTCGACAAATTTTATCAGCAGCTGCGCCGCCTTTTCTTTGAGCGCCTTGTACGCTTCGTCGCGTTTATGCCATGGCTGGTTTTTCCATTTCTCATACTCGCCGTAAGGTGCGAAGGTGATGATCTCCGCGGTATGCACCTCAGAAGCCGGATCTTTCAGTGACGGCGTCGACAGGTAGGCCATCGGTGCCCGACCGCGCGCCACCCAATCTTTACGTTGGGCGTAGGTCGCCTCGTGATCCCAGGAGTCATAAATCCAGTGGTTTTCGCCCTGCATGCCAAGTTTTTCCGGGCTGTCTTTGAGCGCGAGGTACACGCTGATGTGTGACACCGGCGGATTGCGTTTGTTGAAGTCGAGAATGCGCGTCTTGAAATCGGCAGTCTCTTCTGTTTTGAGCAATTTCACATAGGTGTTGTATGCACCCGCGCACGAGACGATTGTTTTTGCGTTAATGGTGACATCCGCCTCTGACCTACCTTCAACAGGTCTGAGGTTCTTCACGCGCACACCCGTCGCCTTACCGTTCTCGACAATGATCTCTTCGACGGCATGGCTGGTAATCACCTTGCCGCCCGCGGCTTCGATGATCGGAATAATCGAATCGGCAATCGCCTCAGAGCTGCCGACGGGATACGCGGCACCATTAAAGAAGTGGTTCACGAGAATCGCATGGATGCAGAAGGCACTCTGCGACGGTGGCAGGCCGAAGTCGCCCCACTGGCTCGCCACAAGAGAGCGCAGTTTTTCACTTTCAAAACGCTGCTTCAGGTACGCTTCTGTTGTCATCAGCGCGTACGGCACATCTTTTTTAATCAGCGGTATCAGCCACTTGAGAGCCAGCGGCAGATTTTTGCCGATCTCGGTGCGCTGGAACCAGATCAGCACATCCTGAATATCCTGAAAGTACTGCGCGATGTTATCTTTTTCTGCAGGAAATTGCGCCTCAAGGTCGGTGCGGAAATTTTCGACGCGGCTGCGATGACCGAATGTCTCACCGGGATAAACGAATTTGTCGAACACGTCAGGCATGCGGTTCCACTTGAGGTTGCCCTTGGTGATGGTGTCGAACACACGACGGATTTGCTCGCCTTCGCCGATCTGCCCGACGTAGTGCAGGCCGACATCCCACACATATTTCTTTTTGCGTTTGAAGACGTGCGTGTAACCGCCGACTTGCCAGTGCTTTTCAATGATCAGGCAGCGTTTGTTTTCCCACTGCGACAATAGACTCGCAGCGGCAAGCGAGCCAATGCCTGAGCCGATGAAAATGACGTCGTAGTTCTGTTGCATGCGCCAGCGGCGGGTGTAGGGATGTCACGACGAGATTTTTAATGACACAATTGACAGTAATTCTCAGTTGGGGCGCGCCTCACCCCCCGCTCAAATCACGGAACGCGTCGAGTCGAAGTTGGGAACCGCCTTGTCTTCGAAGATGCGCATGTAAGGGCCGAGCAGCAGCGAACCATCGCGCATGTCGGCAAGCCAGGCGGTGCGATGGGGTTTCCCGGCCGGCGCATTGTCGATGGAGGTGGGTGCGGCAGCATGCCCTCGTGACAGAGCGGGCAATAAGAAGGCACAGTAGATTAGCACTCCGCGGAGCATGGCAGTCATGTTATTTAGGATGTCTGCGAACACGAGAAAAAATTGCGGTTTTATTTCGTTGCTTTGCTAAACTCGCCGGCCATTCCTGCGGACATTTTTGCGGACACAAAAATGGGAAGACCTGAGAAAAAATGGAAAAATTCGAGTAAAATGACTATCTTTTGATACAGTTGAACCGGACATTTTTGCAGACATCTATATGGACAAAATGAGTGGCTATAAGACGCAGAACACGTCGCTCATGGAGCCGATGCTTATACCGCTTGCTTCGGCGCAACGCGCAGAACTCACGGAACTCGCGTTCGAACTCGCGAAGCTGTCCAGTGGATTTTATGGGCGACTACCCGCTGCTGCGCGCGAAAATCTAACCGACGCCGTGCGCGGCATGAATTGTTATTATAGCAATCTGATCGAGGGCCATAACACACACCCGATATCGATCGAGAATGCGCTGAGGAAAGATTTCAGCAACGAGCCCGGCAAGCGCAATCTGCAATTAGAAGCAAACGCACACATCGCCGTGCAGCGCTGGCTTGACGAGGGTGGAGCTGCGCACAGTGAAACGACAACTGAAACCATTCAGGAAATGCACAGGCGGTTCTGTGAACTTCTACCTCCGGAGCTGCTGAAAGTCAGCGATCCACAAACCGGTGAAGTCTTCGATGTCATACCAGGAAAATTCCGCGATCGCCTCGTCGTCGTCGGTACACATTTGCCAATCGATCCCGGTCACATTCCGGTTTTTCTTACGCGCTTCGATCAGGTGTATTCGCCGCTTTCTGACGCCGAAGCGGTGATCGCTGCCGCCGGCGCGCACCATCGCCTGCTATGGATTCATCCTTTTCTGGACGGCAACGGCCGCGTCGCGCGCCTGATGTCACACGCAATGCTCTCTCGGCGGCTCAATAGCGGCGGTCTCTGGTCGATTGCGCGGGGTATGGCACGCAGCGTCGAAACGTACAAGCGACTGCTCGCCGAATGCGACGCTCAGCGCATGGGCGATCTTGATGGCCGCGGCAATCTGAGCGAAGCGAAACTCGTCAACTTTACGCGCTTTTTTCTCGAAACCTGCATCGACCAGGTTCGCTTCATGGAAGCTCTGATGAAACCTGAAACATTGCGCGCCCGTATTCTCATTTGGGCGCGCGAAGAAATCGCGGCGAATCGGCTGCCTGACAAAGCGACGCGGATTCTCGAAGCCTTACTTTACCGCGGTGAGCTCCATCGTTCTGAGACAAATGAGCTGTTGGGCGTGAGCGATAGACAGGCACGCCGCATTGTCGCCGAACTCGAGAAAACCGGGGCCATCGGTTCGGTTTCACCGCGCGCAGCGCTGAAACTCAGGTTTCCTTACGGACTGGCGACACGCTGGTTGCCGGGACTCTACCCTGCACTGCCCGATGACGAATAACCCAACCACTTCCCCTCTCCCTCCGGGAGAGGGGATTGAGGGGTGAGGGAGCCAAGGCAGCGCCTACTTGTAATCGACTCGATATTCCCTGACCTCAAGCCCGAGAAATTCCGATAGCCGCTTCTTGTCTGAAGCAATCGTCTCATCAACCGCCACCACTTCAATCGTGCCGACATCCTGACAGACACTCTTCGCGGCGTCTTCAGCTTTATCAAAACCCGTTTTGTTCCAAACCGAAACCGGTGGCGTGATGCCAATGCGGCCCGAGGTGTCGATCACGAGAAAACGCGCGATGCTGCCTTTGTGCACATTGACTCTAAACGAAGATAAATCCGGCTCGCGCCGCGCAAACGAACCTTTGTAACTGATGCCTACCGAATGCACGGTGAAGCCCGTGCGCTGGCCGCCCTTCTCCCATTTCACCTGGCCCTGCGCGCAGGCGATTTCGGACAAAGGCTTGTCAAAGTTCCACCAGGTGTTGAGCGCATCGATCGTATAGCGCCTTGTACCGACGCTGAACAGGGTACCGTCGCGCTGCTGGTTGTGCCCGTGGCGTTTCCATTGCATATTTGAGTCATGGCGGTACACCCAGAACTCATTGCCGGGCACAATATTGGGAAATTCAATCTGGATATTTTTTCCTGGTGCGAGCGAAACCGGTACGTCGCCCGCGGCCGCGGCATCGACCCGGAACATGCCGGCGGATTGAAAAAATTCGCGCTGGTCTTTTTCGTTGAAGTATGTCAGGTCGACACCCGCGCCGACAAAATCGAGCGGATCGATCACTTCGGTGACGCGCACCGAAACCTTGCCGGCAACGGCTCGGCCGCGCCCATCGACGAAGGCATTTGCCGGTATCGCCAGCCTTGTGCCGCGCTCTGCCGTCACCTGATTCGCTGTTGCCGTTTCGATTTCAAAGGCGGATGTATAGGGTGCCAGGGATTTTTTTAAGCCCGCGAGTTTCTTTTGCCGTGCCGTCGGTGCGGCCTTTTTACCGTCGGGCACGTAATGGTATTTCTTTTTTTCTTCCCACTCGGAATAAAGCGCCCCGCAAACGGTGAGCAGCGCGAATGCAGCGGGCAAGGCAAATGTGCGAACCTGTTTACGCATGTCTTAACGGGACTTGTGACCCACGCCGGGTATGCTGTAAACCCTGTTAGCCTTCGGCTTTACCTCACACCGCGGCGCGGAATAAATGCACGCTCCGATGCCGCAGCTGCGCGAAACCACACTGATTGTCGACGTCGCCTTATTGACGGTGCTTGCGCTGCGGCTGCTGCCGTCGCTGGCACAACGCCGCGCTCAGTACGCGATGGGTCTCATTGTCTGCAGCGCCGCGTACTTTGTTGCGTGGCTTTTACACGACCACGACGTGGCGCGCCCGTTACGCTTGGCGATTCTGTTATGCGTGATCGCGCAGCCGGTCTTTTTCTGGCTGATGTGCAACCAACTGTTCGACGACCGTTTTCGCCTGCGCTGGTGGCATGGCGTGCTGATATCCGGTAAATTTGTGCTCGCGGCAGCGCTCGTGTTCAATCGCAAAATCACCGATATCTTCTCGCCTTTTCCGACCGAGGATTTCCCGCGCCTGATTCCGAATTTTTTCTACACGCTGGGTTTTGTCTTCCACGCGCTCGCGGTCGTGCTGCGCACGAACCGCGCCGATCTGATCGAGCCGCGCCGCCGCGTGCGGGCAGTCGTACTGCTAGGCACCGGTGTCCTGATCGTGCACGCGATTATTTCGGCCGCGGCGCTGAGACCCGTGGGGCTCGGCGAGGCATCGGATGCGGTGGGGCTGACCGCAATCACGGTCGCCCTTTTCGCCAGCGTTGCGTGGGGAGATCGTGCCTGGCGTGAGTTGTTCGCATTACAGGCTAAATCCGCCACTCTGCAAACAGAAAATGCGGACCCGGTGATTATGCAGAAGGCCATTGAGGCCATGGAGGCCGAAGAACTGTTTCGCACCGAAGGGCTCACGGTTACTGCCCTCGCCGAAAAACTCGGCGTGCAGGAATACAAACTGCGCCGCGCGATCAATGGCGGCCTCGGCTACCGCAATTTCAACGAGTACCTGAATTTCTACCGCATGCGCGCGGCGAAGAAGTTTCTCGATGCGCCTGAGAACCGCGAATACCCGCTGATCCACCTCGCGCTCGATCTCGGCTACCCTTCGCCCGCGCCATTCAACCGCGCCTTTAAAGAAGCGACCGGTGTTGCGCCCGGGCAATACCGGCGCTCGAATGCCGCGCAGCCCTGATAGACAAAAAATGCCAACATTGTCATTTTTTTGGCATTGCACAGCAATCTGAAACCATATTATTAAATTGGATTCTAAACCGGAAAAACCATGACAAGACACACCTCCATCATAGCCATTTTCGCCACGGCGCTTCTCTCACTGAACTGTGCATTCGACAACGCCGAAAGCGACTACCTCGAAGGCAAACGCGCCGACAACGTGCGTGACCTGACCCCGGTTGAAGCGAAATACATCGTCGTGCCCGACGCGACGACCGTGCAGTTTGCCAGGCAGCACGACGAGCTGAAAAAAGTTAAGCCCGGCGACATCATTGTTTCCGATGTCAACGCCGGTTCGCCGCAGGGTTTCATCAAAAAAGTCACCTCCGTCAGCGAAAACGCGGGTACCACGACAATTCAGGCCGAACCTGCGATGATCACTGAAGCCGTTGTCGACGGCGATGCACGGGCTGAAGGCATTCTGAATCCCGCGGGTGATAACACGCTGCTGACAGGTGCCACTTATAATCCGCTGAACGGAAGAATCGAAGCCATCACACCTCAGGCCGGCGTGACGGTCTATGGCACGACGCAACCTTACAATGCAATCCCCGAGTGCAAATCGAAACGCTGGTACGTCGAATTCAAAGACTTGAAAATCCAGAACTCAGGCACGGTCAATGGCTGCGTCGGCATGGACCTCAAATTTGTCATGGATATGAAGATCCGCATGTTCCAGCTAAAGAATGCGGAATTCTCTGTGAACCCGTCGATCACGACAAAACTCAATGTCGCGGTGTCGGACGCG
>CAYHJO010000003.1:0-51793 GCA_964356715.1 uncultured Turneriella sp.
ATCCGCAAACAAAGAAAATACTTGCAGGCGCCGTGGTGCAGCCTACTCATAGCTATGGTCGGGGGCATCACATACTTCGGCGTCGAACGCGATCTCTCGTATGCGATCAGCAACGGCACTACGGTCAGACTCGTGCCGGTCAGCGGAATTGAGAATCCTGAAACCAGACTGCACAACATCATCTCGCAATTGCTCGGTAATTTTATCAAGAGCACGGTGACGGATATTCTTTTCGCGTGTATCCTGGAATTAGCGACGAATGCAACGAAAGCAAATATGAAATATTTGTTTTTTTGCGAACGCGGATGGGATCTGTTTGATATGCGCAGCTACCACGAACGGCTGAAGGAATTCAGAATGCAATCGCGCGACGTGGCCTGGGTGAGCGATTATGCGCGAAAGGCAAAGGCGGTTGGCCTCTGGGTGCAGATTCTGTTTACTCATCTGCTGAACGGCATTTGCGTCGAAGTCACAAATAATCTGCCTCTCACGCCCGAAGACGAACGTCGGGTGCGGGAAAAAATGCGTCTTGCACAAAATTATTCGAGCATCATCGACTTCTACCGAGACCACGGCGATGACTCAGAAGGCGAGGGACTCGGTTTTGCCATGAGTATAATAATGCTCAAACAGGAAAAAATAAACCCCGAACTGTTCCGCATCGGCAGCGACGGGATTCACACCACTGCGCGACTGGAAATTCCGTTTTCAGCTCAATACAGATCAGTGCGCGATGTTAAAACTGAAAATAGATGAATGTTTTTACTTCTGCGCTGTAGATCTGGTACGTGCCAAGGCAGACGAGATACGCAAGCAGCGCCTGAGCCGGGGCGGGCAGCGCAGAAAAAATAAATTCGCTGAGGAAATGGTATTTTTCGGGCAGCCACTGCCAGACGTAAGGAACTGAAATCGCAGCGATAATTTTCCAATCCACATTCGGCGCGTTCATCGTCAGCGAGCGGAACGAATCCATAACTGCAACGAAGGTGGCAAAATCATGGCAGCGGAAAAAGATCCAGGAAAACATGACGAGGTGAAATGTCAAAACCCAGGAAAAAAAACCGGCAACGCGAAACATCCTGCTATGACCCGCCTCAACGCGTGCTAAATAGCCTGCGTGGCCCGTGAAGCGCTCAAACACCAGCACCAGACCATGCAGCGCACCCCACAGAATAAAATTCACGCCGGCGCCATGCCACAGGCCGCCCAGAAGCATCGTGAGCAGCAGATTGAGATAGAGGCGCCTGCGGTTGCCGCCGAGGCTGATATAGAGATAGTCTCTGAGCCACGTCGAGAGCGAAATATGCCAGCGCCGCCAGAATTCGGTGATCGTGCGCGATACATAAGGCCGGTTAAAGTTGAGCGTGAGGTTGAAGCCCATCACGCGTGCTGCCGCAATCGCCATATCGGTGTAGCTCGAAAAATCGAGATAGATCTGAATGCCGAAGGCGTAGACTCCCACCAGTGTTTCGGCGGAGGTAAACATTGCGGGATCAGAGAACACACGGTCGGCGAAATTCACCGAGATCCAGTCGGCGAGAGTCTTCTTGAACAGGCCTTTGGCAAACAGATACGCCGCGCTGCCGAAATCGGCCTTCGACGGCAGAAAATGCCGTATCGACTGCATGATCTGCGGCAGAAAATCGGTAGCACGCACAATCGGGCCCGCCACGAGCTGTGGAAAAAACGCGACGAAAAAAGCAAAGCGCCAGAAACTTTTTTCGGCCGGCATGTGCCTGCGGTAAACGTCGATCGTATACGACAGCGACTGGAATGTGTAAAATGAGATGCCGACCGGCAGTACGAGTTCGAGTATCGGTATCTGGAAAAAATTACCCTTCGCCAGAAACGGGTTCAACAGCCCCGCAAAGAAATCATAGTATTTGAAGAAAAATAACAGGCCCAGATTCGAAACCAGCGAGACGAGCAGCCAGAGCCTCGCGCGCGCGCGATGCGCATCGAGCGAACGTTCGATGTACAGCGCGGCCAGATAGTCGATGCCGGTGGAAAACAGCATGAGCCCCAGCGCCCAGTAGCGCCACGAAGCGTAGAAGTACCACGAGATCAGAGTCAGAAAGATCAGCCGTGCGCCAGGAAAACGGTTCAGAAATGCAGCGACAACAAAGACCAGAATAAAAAAGTAGGCGAAAGTCAGCGAGTTGAACAGAATGGGCGAGGGCGCGGATGTATCCGCAGCCGCGATGGGGGCGCTGCCGGGCGAGGATTTTCCCGAGTAACCGGCGTAGAGCTCTTTGTATATTGCGGTACCGAGAATTGCCGAGCCCTTGTCGTTGAGGTGCGAATAATCTCCCGTGGCCAAACCCTCGCGCGTCATGCGCTCCATATGCCCGGCGCCACCGAGGTATGCGTATGAATCGAAATAAGCGAAACCCATCTCCTGGGCCATGTCGCGCTGCATTTGCCTGACGTCATCGTGTGCCTTGTACGTCACCCACCGGTCGCCGATTTTTTTGAGCCGTTCGTACGGGCCGATAATGAGCACGTCTGTCTCGGGCAATGCGCGGCGCAGGCGACCGAAGAAATCACGCATCTGCTTACGGTAGTTTTCAGGCGAGAAGCCATACGCTTTCCAGTCTATCGAAGCACTCTCATTGATGCCGTATTGAAAAACCAGCAGATCCGGCTGCATTGCCTGATATCCGCAATCGAATGTGGAGGGCGTTATTGCGGTCATCCACGCCATATGCCGGCCCTTCTGTATGTATGTTGAATACGAAACTCCGCGATCTGTTTCGAGCAGAACCGCGTCGAGGTAGGCCGATTTCTGCTGCGGCTGTCCGCTGTCGCCGAAATTCACACCAATGTGGCGTGTGGGGGGTATTGGAATGCTGTGCATGCTGCAGCTGTCTGCTTTCAGCGTGACCGTCGAATCGGCGATCGCTGCGGGCGCAGTACTCGAATCGTAGCTCGTCACACGGATCGTCTGCCTGGGCGCGGCACCGGGGGCGGCGCGCAGAATCAGGTTGAGTTGTGTGAACGCAGCTGCGTGCGGCGGGGCTCTTTGTACGGTTTGCGCGAGAAATGATTTCGCGCGGTAAGTCCAGCCACTGAAGCCTGTCGACGGCAACCATTTTGGTTCCGCGTGATTAAAATGGTTGAACGGAATTGTTTCAAATTCAAATCCGTTCTTATTGAGGCGTTCATGTCCAAAGAGGGATATTCCCCAGTCATCGTGCATAATGACCTGACCGCGGCCACCGTCGCCAAAATCGCGCATAAGACCTGCGCGCAAGTCGCGCGCGACGCGCTCATACCAGATGACAGAGTCGCCAAAATGCATCACGCGCACGCGCTCGCGGCGGCCGTTCTTCAGTTGCGCGAGTTTGCGGTAAAAATTCTTCAGATGGGTGTCGCGGCCGGCAAACAGCGGCTCCGCTGCTTTGGCTGGCTGGGCTACCGGCGCCGGCGGGGCAGGCAGCAAAAAGGCGGGAATAAACTCGCGCGCCGCCGGCAGCAGGTGTAATTTCAGCTGCGGCAGCAGATCCTGAATGGCGATCGTGCCGCCGATAAGCATGGCGAACCAGAAGATGAATTTGGATGTATGTTTTCTCAATGGAGTCAGTCTCAGTAGTTAAAGCAGCATCAGGCCATTGAGCCTGGCGGCATTCTGCAGCTGGTCGTCGTGTGACAGAACGTGCACTTCTGCATCGACTTCATTCTTCCACAGAATTGCCGAGGCGAGGTGCAGCGCGTCGAGTGTGGCGATAAAAGTTCCGAATGGCTCACGGCCCTTTTCTATCACCGCGCGATTCAGCTGCATGAGAAAAATGCCTTCGATGAATTCTATTGCGTCCTGCTGTTTGGCCACCAATTGGTCGTCGGTGAGCTTTCCTTCAAGGCGCAGGCGAAACAATGTGCGGTAAACTTCATTGACGATGAGTTCACTGCTGCATGCCGCTCGCCATTCTCTGAGGCGTGGCAACTCGAAACCATTCAGGAGCCATTTCAGCAGCGACGAAGAATCGATATAGACATTCATCGACGTCTTTCTTTAACAAGCATCTCCGCAACGTCGGTGTCGATGACCAGCGTATTGCGGGGGTGCGGCCGTATTTTTTTTTGGGGCGTCTGCAGAAAAACCACATTCTCATCCAGCGGAGTTATATGTGCGAGCGGTGTAGTGCGATCGACGACGAGAATTTTCTGACCATGATTTGCTTTTTTTAATGTCGCGCTCAGATTGGCCTTCAGCGATGAAACATTTATGGTCTGCATAGGGCCATATTAAGGCCTTGTCGCGCCGCGTCAACGGATTCGGTTTGCCCGTGCAGTTTGGAATTCCGTTTTTCGCTTTATGCCGTAATGCCAAAAAGAATTTTGCTTCTGAGCGAATGCACCGCCTTGATGGCTATGCTTAATCCATTGCCTCGCTCCGCGGGGCAATGGATTAAGCATAAGTTCAGGTGTTGCTTCTGCTCAAGAAGCAACAATGAAAATTAAACTTAAAATCTGGCGCCAGGAAAACAAAGACAAAAAAGGTCAGCTGCGCGACTACCAGCTCGACAATGTCAACGAGCACATGTCATTTCTCGAAATGCTCGACGTACTCAACGAAGACCTCACACAGAAGGGTGAAGAACCGGTGGCTTTCAGCCACGACTGCCGCGAGGGTATCTGCGGCTCATGCGGCGTGGTAATCAACGGCCGCGCGCACGGCCCCGAACGCGGCACGGCAACCTGCCAGCTGCACATGCGCAAATTCAACGACGGCGACGCGCTTACCGTTGAACCATGGCGCGCGAAGGGATTTCCCGTGCTGAAAGACCTTGTGGTCGATCGTTCGGCCTTTGACCGTATTCAGCAGGCCGGCGGATTTGTTACGGTAAATACCGGTTCTGCTCCCGAAGCAAACCTGACGCCGATTCCGAAGCCGATCGCCGACGAGGCATTTCTCGCGGCAGCCTGTATCGGTTGTGGCGCCTGCGTGGCCGCCTGCAAGAACGCTTCGGCGATGCTCTTTGTCGCCGCGAAAGTTTCGCATCTGGCACTGCTGCCGCAGGGCAAACAGGAGCGTTCAGAACGCGTGCGCAAGATGGTCGCAGCCATGGACGCCGAAGGTTTCGGGAACTGCACCAACACCGGCGCCTGCGAAGCCGAGTGTCCCAAAGAGATTTCGCTCTCGCACATCGCGCGCATGAACCGCGAATATGCCCGCGCGCAGCTGGTGAGCGAATACTAAATGAAGATCCTCACTATTGCCACCAAATCGCTGCTGGTGATCGCGACACTAACGCTTTCGACGGCCTGCAGCAAAACACCCAAATCAAAGGCTCAGGCTATGGAAAACGGAAAAGAAAAAATGCGCAAAGATACCAACCCGATTGCGGTGATCGAGACATCGCTCGGGCAGATTACCGTCGAATTGTACCGCCACGCGGCACCGAAAACTGTCGAAAACTTTGTCGGTCTCGCAACGGGCACAAAAGAATTCACCGATGTCGACGGCAAGCAGGCAAAACGGCCATACTACGACGGCCTGGTGTTCCACCGTGTGATTCCCAATTTCATGATCCAGGGCGGTGATATCAAAGGAAACGGCACCGGCGGACCGGGCTACCAGTTTGCCGATGAAATCAACGCGAAGGCGCTGGGTCTCGATAAAATGAAAGTTTCCTCCTCTCCCATGGCGATGCAGGAAGTACAGCAGGTAGCGCGCACGGAAGTTTTCAAAAAACTCAACATCAGGAGTCAGGCCGACCTGAACGGGAAAATGAAAGAAGCCGAGGCGATGTTCAAGGCCGAGCAGGGCAGGTGGGGTAACAAGACCATGGAAGAGCTGTTCACCGCGCGCGGCATCAGCTACACTCCTAACCTCGAATCAGAATCGAATACCAAGGGCTCGCTTTCGATGGCGAATGCGGGGCCCAACACCAACGGCAGCCAGTTCTTCATCAGCGTCGCAGACAATACTTATCTCGACGGTAAACACACTGTCTTTGGCCGCGTGATCGCAGGGCTCGATATTGCCGAGCAGATCACTAAGGTGGAATGTGATCAGCAGAACAGGCCGAAATCCAGCGTGGTTATGAAAAAGGTCACGATACTCGAAAATTGAATAAGACAATACGGGCAGGCATTCTCGGTGCCGGCGGTTTCACTGGTCAGGAACTCATACGCATCTTTGCTTTGCATCGCGGCGCCGAACTCGTCTATCTGACCTCATCGGAATACGCGGATAAAAAATTGTCTGCGGCTTTTCCGGCTTTGGCGGCGCCGGACTTCGCCGATCTGAGCTTCTCGCCGCACCCTAAAGCCGTCGCCGATGCGCCCCCGCTCGACGTGGTATTCCTCGCAACACCCGACGAGGTGTCACTTTCCTGGGCGCCGCAGTTTCTCGCGGCCGGCGTGCGCGTCATCGATATTTCAGGCGCTTTCAGACTGGCAGATGCGGCGCAATTCAGGGAATTTTACGGACTGGAACACAATCAGCCGGCGGCACTCGGCGAAGCGGTTTACGGTCTCAGCGAAGTAAACCGGAAAAAAATTGCATCGGCAAACCTTGTCGCAAATCCCGGTTGTTATCCTACGGCGGCGCTTTTACCGCTTTTTATTTACCGCGAGCTGCTGGATTTATCGCATGTAGTGATTATCGACGCAAAAAGCGGCACCTCCGGTGCCGGTGGCCGCAAGGAAAAAGACACGCTGGGCTATTCTACCGTGTACGAAAATTTCCGCGCTTACAAGACAGCGAAGCACCAGCACGCGCCGGAAATCGCGCAGGAGCTCAGTCGCTTTGGACACGCGCAGGCGAGACTGCGCTTCACGCCGCACCTATTGCCGATGTATCGCGGCATTCTCAGCTCGGCGTATGTCACGATCAAGGCGGGAAAATCCGCCGCCGATTTTGAAACCGCTGCGCGCCGGGCAGCAGAAAGCGAAACATTCCTGCGTTACAGGGAAAATGTTGACGCTGTGGAACTGCGCCACGTTCAGCATACAAACTTCTGCGACTACGCGCATTTTGTCGACAGCGACACGGGGCTGGTGCAGATCGTGTCTGCCATCGACAATCTCGGGAAAGGCGCGGCAGGGCAGGCGGTACAGAATATGAATCTGATGTTCGGCCTTGCCGAGACGAGCGGAGTATACTGAATTGGCACAAAAAGAAAAGCACATCAAAACGCTGTATTTACTGCGGCATGCAAAAGCCGAAACGCAGGATCTGAAAAAAACAGACCACGAGCGTGTGCTGATCGACAAAGGTATTCGCCACGCCGAGAAAATGGCCAAGCTGGTAGACAGCTTCCGTTTTCCGCCGGAAGCCATCTTCACTTCGACCGCGGCCCGTGCGCAGGCGACAGCAAAGATTTTCGCCGACACGATGAAGCTCGGCGACAATCTGATTCCCGACGAGACATTCTATTCCGCCTCGCACCAGACATACCTGCAGCGCATACAGAAGCTGCCAGAAGATCTGAACAGCGTGATGATTGTCGGCCATAATCCTGTGCTCGAAGATTTGCTGGTGATGTTGACTTCACGCTCGCCGTTCCACTGCAAGATGCCGACCTGCGCATTGGCAGCCGTGCATTTCCATGTTTCGTTGTGGTCTGAAATTCGCCCGGCAACAGGCATTTTGCGGGTAATGTTATATCCTAAATTGTTCGCTGATTAGCGAGCTGCTGAACCGAAAAAACGGCGAGCAGCGGAGTAACTTGCTATGCAAGTTGCGGAGCGCTTTAGTAGCGATTCGCCAGTAACTTTTCGTAGAAAAGTCTATGGCGAATTGCGGGGCTTGCCGTTTTTTCGGCTCTGGCTTCAGCAACTCGCAGATTAACGCACAATGAGCACAGTTTTCGCCACAAAATCATGCAGCGCCTGTTTTTTTGAGCTGTAAGCGCAGAGCAGGTAACCGACGCCGATTGTCAGTGAGCTGAGAATTTTAGAAAAATACCGCGCCGTCGCCTGCTCGAAGGTGATGCGTTGCAGATCGGCGCTGCAGACGCGAATGCCGACCGCCAGTTTGCCGAGCGAGCCCTGGAGCGACGAACTCTCCATTCCGGCGAAATAGATCCAGGTAATCCAGAAATCCAGGAGAGCAAGAATGCCTGCGTAGATGCGCAATACCAGGTCTGCCTGGCTGCGCGCATCGAGCACGAAAAGCATCGCGTAGATAATCAGGCCGATCGCGCCATAGACGAAGGCCCGGCCTACAAGCAGAATGATCTGGTCGAGCAGCGCTGCTACAAAACGCCGCCAGAAGCCCGCGTAGTGCGGCGCTGCGTTCGGAGGAACCGGATTTTCGGACATAATCGATTATCGACCGATTGGCGCGCCGCGGCCAAGCAAAAATCAGGCGCATGTTCCTGAAGGCGGGACACGGGCCTTTACGGCGATTTCCAAAAAAGGATTGCTGACGTGCCCTCGCTATACCCGGCTGTGAAAATGAAGCCAGTGATGATTCGCGGCGCCGGATTAATTGGCGCTCTTGTCGCCGATAAGCTTGTGCAGCAGAAAGTGCCGGTGGTGGTGGTGAGCCGTACGCCCGACCGCTTCGTGGCAAATCCCGCGTTCACGATTCTTAACCGCGCCGACAAGGCAGCGCAAATTGAGGTGCTGAAGTCCGCGGCTGCCGTGATCAATCTTGAAGGGAAAAGTATTGCCGCCGGCATCTGGACGGCTAAGGTAAAAAAGGAGATTCTCTCCAGCCGCGTCGATTCGGTAAAATTTCTCTCTGAGCTGGTCAAAGCCGCGAAAAACCCTGATCTGAAGATACTGCAGGCCTCGGCGACGGGATTTTACGGCGATCGCGGGCATGAAATTCTGACCGAAGCCTCTGACCCGGGCCGCGGCTTTCTTGCCGACACCTGCGTCGAATGGGAGAGCGCCGCGATGCGTGCCTTCGCCAAAGACAAGCTGGCAATTTTCCGCATCGCGCCCGTGCTGTCGAATACTGCCGGTGTCTTCACGGTGTGGCGCAGGGTGTTCCGTGCTTTCATGGGCGGCCAGTTCGGTTCGGGGGAACAGTATTTTTCATGGATTCATGAGCATGACATGATGCATCTGCTGCTGCATTATCTCGGGAATTTTACGCCCGGTATCATCAACGCGACGGCACCCGAACCTGTTACCAATGCCACACTGACCGGGAATTTGGCCACGGCGTTCAAGCGCCATGCGATTTTGCATGTGCCGCAGTTTGTTTTGAAGCATCTGCCGGGAGATTTCGGCAATGAAATGCTGCTCGCAAGCGTGCGTGCGGTGCCGAAGCGGGCACTGGCAGACGGTTTCCAATTCTATTTTGAAAAATTCGACGCCGCCGCTCAGGATTTAGCCTAGCCTCTTGGGCGGCGCGACAGCGCGGTACGCTCTGCGGCCAATAGTTCTACTTCATAGAAAGTGTGGTCGAAACGGAATGGCCGCTGTGCTTGTGCGCATGATTCGCTGCTTCTTTTGATGAGCGGCAAGCGCACAGTTGCGACAGTGCCGATCCCGGTTTTTGACTTGAGACTGAAGCTGCCGCGGTTTGCGCGCACGAGCTCACGCACTATCTTGAGGCCAAAGCCGTGAGAACTGAATGCCCAGCCGCCGCGCACTTTTTCCTGCTCGCGCGCAACCGAACCGCCGGCGTAATTGATGCCGAGCCCGCCGTCCACCACCGAGATTTCGACGCCGCCGCGCGCTTTGCCGACGCTGATGACTGTTCGGCTGCCCGGAATATTGTGCTTGATGGCGTTGCTGAACAGGTTGTTGAGCACCTTCTCCATCTGCACCGCATCGATTTCAGCCCATATGTCGGGTGTGATCTCAGTTGCGAGACTGCTGCCGTAACTTTCGAATACAATCGCATACACTTCGGCTACGTGGCGCACAAAATCTGACAGATTGTGCGCCACGAGTTCTCCCCTGCGGCCGCCACCGAGCACCCGTGCCGCATCGAGCGTATTCGTCACTCCGCGCAGCGCGCCATAAACCGCCATCTTGAGTTTTTCGAGTTTCAGCCGCAGCTTTGGCGGGATTTTTTCTTCGTGCAGAACCAGCGTTTCGAGCGGAAAAACAATCATCGACAGAGGCGTTTTGAGATCGTGCGAATGCCTGCTGAAGATACCGATTTTGGCGTCAATTTCGCGCCTGAGACTGCGGTGTATTCTGCGCTCGGCCGACTGGTGCAGGCGCTCTTCTGCGGCGCGCAGAAAGTCACTGCGCGCCAGGCGCTCGTGGCTATCGATCGCTTCGAGTTTTACACGCAGCACCGGCAGCAGGGTCCTGAGCTTAACTGTCGCCGCGCGCAGCGAGGAGGCCAGTTTTGTGGTCTTCAGCGCAACGCGCTCCGGCGAGTCGAGTGACGCAAATCCTTCAGTGTCGAGGCGCGGTCGCCGGCCGGGGTAGGTATGCCATAACCCCAGTTTATCCTGCACGGCCACGGCTCTCAGCTGTGAACGGCGCGAGAGATGCAGGAACAGCATGCGCGCGACGTCGCGGTAGGAACGCGCAACGGAAATTTCGTGAGCCAGCCGCATATCACACGTTTTCGGCGCCGGCGGCGAGGTGGCGCAGCAACGCGCGCAGCTCGCGGAATAGCGCTGATTGCGGCGCCACGGGAATATTGAGGTTGATACGGCGCGCATCCGCCGGGTCGAGACGCACGCGCCTGTCGCGCGTCAAAAGCTCCTGCACCTTCTGCATGTCGAGGCGGTGGTCTGCGGAAACCACGAAGTAGGGCATTTCGATACCTTGGGCCTCCGTGCCTATGGCTATTTTCTCCAGCCTCAGGAAATTCGCGAGTTGCCGTATCTCCTCGAAGAGCAGCATGAGTTCCACCATTTCCGGCGGTTTTCCGAATCGGTCAAGCAGAGCTTCACGGATCTCGCGGAATTCATCCATGCTCTGAGCGGCTGAAAAGGCCTTGTAAAATTCCATTTTCTCTTTGGTGTCGGCGATGTATGCGTCGGGGAAATACCAGTCACACGGCAGTACAATAACGCAGTTGAAATCGTCCACGAGACGCTTTTGCCCCCTGAGTTCCGCAATTTTATCGTTCAGCATCTGCGTATAAAGCTCGAAGCCGATCTCCATAATTTCACCGCTCTGCTCTTTGCCCAAAAGGTTGCCAGCGCCACGGATCTCGAGATCCTTCATCGCAATGCGGAAGCCCGAACCGAGGTCGTCGTATTCTGATAGCACATCGAGGCGTCGCTCGGCGTCGCCGCCCAGCGTAAACACCCCGGGCGAAGGATAGAAGAAATATGCATAAGCCTGCCGGTCTGAGCGGCCGACGCGACCCTTAAGCTGGTACAGTTGCCCGAGACCAAACTCGTGCGCCGAGAGTACAATCAGCGTATTTACATTCGGAATGTCGATTCCCGATTCGATGATAGTCGTACTCACGAGAATGTCATATGCGTGCTGATAAAAATCCACCATGATTTCTTCGATTTCGCTTTCTGGCATCTGACCGTGCAGAATCGCGATACGCGCATGCGGCACGAGGTTACTCAGGCGGATTGCCTGCGCATCGATGGTTTTGACCTTGTTGTGCAGCACATACACCTGACCGCCGCGTTCGAGCTCGTGCCTGAGCGCAAGGGTGAGCAGCTCTTCGTTCTCGGCCAGAACATGCGTTTCGATTTTGCGCCGGTCGGCCGGTGGCGTTTCAATGATCGACAGATCGCGAATGCCTGCGAGCGACATGTGTAAAGTGCGCGGTATCGGTGTGGCGGTGAGCGCGAGGCAATCGAGGTTCGTGCGCATCTGCCGCAGTTTCTCTTTGTGCTGCACGCCGAAGCGCTGCTCTTCGTCGACAATGAGCAGGCCCAGAGATTTATAGCGCACATCGTCGCTTAAGAGCGCGTGTGTGCCGATGATGATGTCGATTTTTCCGGCGGCCAGCATCTGCTTGATTTCGGTGATTTCTGAAGCGCTGCGAAAGCGGCTGATAAAATCGATTCTGACCGGATAATCGGCGAAACGTTTGGTGAAACTGCGGAAATGCTGGAATGCCAGAATCGTCGTGGGGCAGAGAATACACACCTGTTTGCCGGCCATGGCAGCCTTGAACGCGGCACGAATCGCCACCTCGGTTTTGCCGAAGCCGACGTCGCCGCACACGAGACGGTCCATCGCTCTATCGGACTCCATGTCCTGTTTAATCGCCTGAATCGCCTCAAGCTGGTGCTCGGTTTCGGTATAGGGGAAGGCGGCCTCGAAGTCGTGCTGGAAACTCGAATCGGGCGGAAAGGCAAAGCCCTTCTGCTCCATGCGGTGCGCATAGAGTTCGAGCAGCTCCTGCGCGATCGAGTCGACGAGGCGCTTGACGCGCGCGCGGGTTTTCGCCCACGACGATTTTTTGCCGAGGTGGTCGAGGTGCGGATTTTCTGTCGAACCGATATATTTGTGCACCAGGTTCAGCTGGTCGAGCGGCACGAAGAGTTTGTCGCCGTCGGCAAAGGCGAGTTCGAGAAAATCTCTTTCTACCGTCGCCCGCTCAGACGACATCCTGTCGGCGGGCGACCCGGCGCTTCCCTGCACCATGGCTGTCACCTTCATGCGCTTCAAGGCAGAGAAGCGGCCAATGCCATAGTTGACGTGGACGACGTAGTCGCTTTCTTTAAGGTCGGTATAACTTTCGAGTATTTTGCTGATGTTCTTATCGGCGGCGTATTTCTTCACCACGCGGCCAAACACGTCGTTTTCGCTCAAGACACAGAGCGCTTCGGTTTCAAAACCGTGCGGGTAAAAGAGAGAAATGATTTGGTCTGCTCGCGCGGAAATTGCGGCAGAAAGCCGTTCGCGCTGGCCCTCAGATTCAATCAGATAATAAAATTGTTTTCCGGTTTCTGCGGCAATCTTCTCTTTTAGAAGGCCCAGACGCCCACCGAAGCGCGGCGCATCTCTGAGGGGGATGTCCTTTGCATCGCCGGTGAGCGGCACGGTTTGTGCCGCAAGCAGAAAGGCTTCAATCTTATCGACGGGCGCGTAGAGGTCGGCCGGCGGCAGGCGGTAGCGGCCTTCACCGCGTTCATAGAGATACTTGCGCTCGTTATCGATCGTCGTGAGTCGCTGCAATACAGCTTCGCCGTCGGCGACGAATACACTGTCTTTCCACAGCTTGTCTATCGCCGAGCACCGGCGCAGTGCAGGATACACGTCGGCATAACCCGCGAGGTTGGCCCCCGCGCTCGAGAGAATGGGTGGCAGCTCATCGCTGCTTTTTTTCAATTTCGCGATGAGTTTAGCGATCTGTTCCTGCAGGTTATGCGTCTCGGGACGCAGCGGCAGAAGTCTGACCTCGGCGACGGCCTGAATGCTGCGCTGCGTTTCGTGCGAGAACGTCTTGATCGATTCGATGTCGTCGCCGAAAAAATCCATCCGTACCGGATAGTCGAGATCGGGCGGAAAAACATCGACCACGTTGCCCTTGATGCAGAATTCGCCGGGGCGCGTAACGGGTACCGTGTGTGCATAACCGCCGCCGCCGAGGAAACTCATAAGGTCTGAGCGCAAAATCCGGCTGCCTGATTTGAGCAGCATACCGCTGCCTCCGGTGGAGCCGTCGGTCGCAATAAACTGGCTTAAACCTTCGACCGAGGCGACAATCGTGCATGGCTGATTGGACTGGATCAGAAATTCGGCGCGCGTGCGCTGGTATTCTTTTTCTTTGTCCGCCGGCGCATTGCTGTAAGGAATGACACCCCACGAGACCAGCGCCGCGATTTCGTACTTGCGTTTATCGGCGTTTTTCAGCGAAGTCCAGGCGCGCAGCCATTCGAGTGCGATGTTGTCGTCGCTGACCACCCACAGCGTGCGCCGCGGCGATCCGCTGAGCGCATGCTCGTGTGCAATTAGCGGATAGGCATTAAACGGCGCTGCGGGCGGTGCCTCACCCTTAGCCAGTGGATTGATATATTCGCGCAGCGCATGGCGCACGACGTCGGGCAGCAGGCTAACGGATTTCATTCATGTTCCTGTTTGCGTGAGAATCACCCTCAAGTCGATCGCAATCCTCGGCCATCCGTGCCCGTCGATTCGCGCCATTTGCGGCATCCGGCCGCGCGCGAACCTTGGACATCCGTGGCCGTCGATAATAAGTGCGTGGAAACTCTCCTGCGGCGTGCGTAAGGTTTGTGCCATGAACGCTGCGGATATGCGCGTAGGCAACAACCGCCACGCTGTTCGACAGATTGAGACTGCGCACCGGCCCCCACATCGGAATCTGTATCTGATCGGGCAGGTGTCTGAGCAGCGCCGGCGGCAGACCCATCGTCTCATTGCCGAACAGCAGTATGTCATCGCCCTGATACGCAAAATCCAGCGCGGAAGCGCGCGCGGCTTTGGTCACCGCAACGATGCGGCGCTTGCCGGCAAAACTGCGGAAGTCTTTAAAGTGCGCGAAATGCTGAAAATCGAGATGTTGCCAGTGATCGAGCCCCGCGCGCTTCACGGCAGAACTCGAAAAATCAAAGCCGATTTTGCCTGTCAGTATCAGCGGGCTTTTGACGGCAACGCAGAGCCGCGAAATGTTACCCGTATTCTGCGGAATCTGCGGCCGGTGCAGAACGACCGTCGGCCCGCTAAAAGCGGGTGTGGGGCCATGGCGCTCAGTTGAAGTGTTCGAAGTCATGTGCTGGCGGCTTTACCGGCTGGCCACTCTGGTGATAATCCACCCGCGGCACCCGTGCTTGGATGGATTCCACTTTCCCGACAGCGCGAAAAGTATGACTGCCTTTAGGGGGTGCTGCGCTGTCGGTCTCTTTTAGAATCGCCGGTGAGGCAACCGCAAAGACTGCGAGATCTTCAGCGGCGAGAAGAATTTGTGCTTTTGCGCTCAGCCCGGAAAGTACGCGTTGGTGCGATGGCAGAATCGAATCAACGTCGATGCGAAGTTGTGTTTGATTGGCATCTGCCAGAAGCTTAAGCGACTTTTGCACAGAGTCGCTCTGGTCGATTGTCGCTTTGAGGAATTTTGCCTGTGGCAGATGCGGAAAAATCTGCGGTCTGGCGAAAAAGGCCTTTTCCCGGGGGCTCAATCCGCCTGCCTTGAGCAGGCGCTCTAGCGCATAATTACTGCCACCGACACCACCCAGTTGCAAAATGAGGTCGCCGGGCCGCACGGCCTTATTCGCGCGCGGCAAAAATTTGCCGCGTGTGCCGAAAAATGCGAGAGTAAAAACGTCATTTGCCGAATGCGCGGTGTCGCCGCCGGTAAGCGTGATGCCGTGTTGCGTCAGCAGCTCATCGAGCGAGCGCAGAAAAGGGACAACAAAACTTTTGTGCGCAGTCTGCCGCGTGAGTGCAAGACTCAGCAGCGCGCCCGTCGGCTGAATGCCCTTGCAGAGAAAATCGGACCAGTTGCGCGCGAACAGCTTCCATGCGATTTCAGCCGGCGAGAGCCAGTTTTGCCGAAAGTGCACGCCTGCAATCAGTGAATCGGTCGCAGCGTAAGTGCGTTTGTCGCCACGGAAATAGCCGATGTCGTCCGCTTTGAGTGGATTTGCCGCCGAAGAACGCAGGCGTGCGATGAGGCCGATGATCGCGTCTTCGGTAAGACCGCTCTTACCCATGCGCGCCCAAAATCAATCTTGAGTGGTGCGCGGCTGCCCTTCGGTCGCGAGCTCTACCGAGCGGCGGGTGGCAGCGGTCACCGCTTCGAGTACCGCATTCGGAAAACCATGGCGGTGCAGCGACTTGAGTGCCACGGCAGTCGTGCCGCCCGGCGAAGTGACATCGTGGATGAGTTCCTGCGGCGCAACCTGCGATTGCCGCACGAGCTCTGCCGAGCCGAGCACGGTGTGAATCGCGAGGCGGCGGCTGTCGGCGCGCGTGAGGCCCAACAGGACACCCGCGTCTTCGAGGTTCTGCAGGAACAAATAGACATACGCCGGTCCCGAACCGGAAAGCCCCGTAACGGCATGCAGAAGTTTTTCCTGTTCGAGATAAATTACCTCACCCGTCGAATCAAAAATATCACGCGCCGTCTGGATATCTTCGTCAGCGCAGAATTTATTGCCTGTAAATGCGGTGATACCGCGCTTTATCAGCAGCGGCGTGTTCGGCATTGCACGAATGGTCGGGCCGTTTTCTTTGCGCGAAGCATCGAGCGTTTTGAGTGATACACCTGCGGCAATACTGATCACGAGACGGTGGTCGGGTACCGATTCGACGATCTGCGCAACCTGCGCGGGCTTTGTGGCGATAATCACCAGCTCCGCGTCATCCATCAGCGCGTCGACCGATGTTGTCAGACGGATTTTTTTCAGTAATGAAGGCCTGAGTGATTTGGAAACGGCTTCACTCTTTTCATATCCGGTAATTTCGTAATTAGCGGAAAGCCCCTGCGCGAGGGCAGAGCCCATTTTGCCGAGACCGACGATGCCTATTTTCATTTGCGCGATCCTTTCCCGGAAGTTTTAACGGCTTTCGCGGGCGAAGCCGGCTTATTGGTGAACAGTGCAATCGGCTGACCGAAAATCATCTTCTGCTTCTCTTCAAATTCAAGCAGTTCGACCGTGTCTTTTTCGAAGAGCAGCATCACGGTCGAACCCATCTCGAAGCGCCCCAGTTCGGCACCCTTACGGATGAGAATTTCCTCTTCATACATGTGCTCCTTGGCGAGGCGAATCCAGCGGTTGGTGGCGATGTTCGGATCATAGGTGACACGGATTTTGCCTACCGAGGTAGCACCGACCTTGATCACGGCAACCAGTCCGCGGTCGCTCTGGATATACGTAATCAGACGCTCATTTTTCGAAAACAGCTGGTTGATCGAATTCACAGCGAGATTATTAACCGGAAACAGTTTGCCGGGCTGGTAATAATAGCCCAGAATACGGCCTTCGCCCGGCGAGTGAATGCGATGGTAATCCTGCGGTGAAAGGTAGATGGTCATATAGTAACCGCCGAGAAAGCGTTTGTAGAAGCGGTCGTTGCCCAACAAATTCTGCAGCGAAGATTCCATACCCTTGCTCTGCAATAACTGGCCTTTTTCAAGGCTGCCGGCAACCAGCAGGCGGCCGTCGACCGGCGAAATAATTACCGTGTCTTTCTGGTCGATGAGCCGTGAGCCGTTCTTGAGCGCGCGCGTGAAAAATTTATTCAGCGATTCATAGTCGCGAATTTCGAGCTCCGCTTCCTGTATATTGATTTTGTAGATGCGCGCAAACGCCAGCACGATCGGTGTCATCATGAAGCGTGGCAGTCTGAGCCCCGCGAGAAAACCGTTGAGCTTAGACACTATGTTCTTGGGTAAGAGTGTCAGCAACAGCACATAAAACTTTACCCCAAGGTCGTGCTTATGCGGATACAGATCGAAATATTCGCGCGCCAGGACGCGCACTTCGCGCGCCTTCGACAAAAGTGCCGTGAGAAAGATGAATGCTACCAGTGAAAACAGAATCGATGATACGAGTACTTTTTCCGACAGATTGGAAAAGCGGGCTGACAGCGCGAACGCCAGTACGAACAGAATGCGCGCGGGCCACACGGCCTTGCGGAACCCCAGCGAGGTGAGCAGGCGTTCGAGAATAATAATCCAGACAGCGGCCGCGATTGCGCCCAATGCGAAGGCCGAAAGCGCAATGATCAGAAAGCCGCCGCGCCCCAGCGAAGCGGAAAAAATATGCGCCAGAGAATAATGCACCTGGCGAATCATCTCACTCGCCGCAGCGGGCGCGGGAGCCAGCAGTGATTTCACTCCGCCCATCGCGAGATCGGCACCCTTAACCTCGGGCAGGCCGATCGCATACGCCAGGCAGAGCAGCGGAATGACGAGCGTTGTGTAAAAAAGCGCGGTCGACATCGAGACCAGCCCCTGCTTGACTGCATAGTCATTGACCGAAGCAGCTGTTACCGAAGCAGAAATACCGGTAGCTTCTTCGGGCGCAACGATGCCGGCAAAAACCGCACATTTAAAAACCAGCAGCGCGGTGACCATACCAGCGGCGAGGCTCTTGAAATTCAGCGCCTGCTTAAACGCCTGCGACATGAATTCGCCGGCTTTTGCGGTGTTTTGTGAGATGATAAAGATCGCAAGCATCAGCAGCAATGTTGTCACGATTGGCGTAATGAACGCGGCAATGCGCCCGACACGGCGCAGACTGCCGAGGCTCAGTAAAAATCCCGTTAAGACAATAAAAGTGGGTGCCCATGGGCTGGAAAAAAGATGCTCGCCGATCTTGAGCGGCTGACTGACTTTATCGGGATTTGTGTAGAATTTATGCCAAAGATCCGATTGTGCGGTGGCTCCCCATACAATGCATACGGCAATCGCGAGAACGGCGTAAAGCTTGCCGCCGCCTTCGCCCCAAAAAGTCGTCGCGATAATTTCGCGCGCACCGCCGAGCCATTCATGGTCGCGCTTTTCGCGGTAGCGCATCGCGAGCGTTCCCGAAGCGAAACGCAGCGTTGCGAGCAGAATACCGAAGAGTGCAACCCAGACCAGCGAAGCCGCGCCGCCCCACAGCACAATGACCGGAATTCCCAGCAGCACCGCGGCGTTCGCCTGGATGCTGCCGGCGAGAAACATTGCGCGCAGATTATTGATTTCACCGCCGCGCGGTGTTTTCGGCAGCGAACTGCCTTCGTCTTCTTTGCCGAGGCCTGTCAGCGCGATGCGGAAGCCATAGAGCACGTATCTGAGCGGTAAAAACCGCAAATACAGAGTATAAGCGGCGGATGTAAAGATCAGTAGGCCCATCACCGCCAGTGACAGGTACGCTTCGACGCTGGACATTATGCTCAGTAAATCGCGGAAACAAAGCCCGCCCGGCAAGTCATTATCCAAGGGAGGAAAATGCCAGCAGGTCATTTGTGGCGTGGCCACAAATGACCTGCTGGCTATTCCTTTGGGCGCAAACCTGTGTGCTGCGCACTAAGATAAAGTTGACGCATTGTTCATGGATCTTATATTAGGGTATGTCAAAAGAATTCTACACAGATACGGATCTCGCAAATTTTCGCGAATGCCAGCGCCTCGCTTATCAGGCGGTAACTGCGGTGGCTGAAAAACTCAGTGCCGGCGACACCGAACTCGACGCCACGCGGCTGATCGATGAGGAACTCAAATCGTATGGCATCAGCCGCTATTTCCATGCGCCGTTCGCCTGGTTCGGCGCACGCACTGCGTTTCAGGGCATCGATCGGCCGTTTGACACCCGCAGTTTTCCCGCAAAACTTCTGCCTCCTCACTTCGGACAGAAATTCATGCCAACCACAACACGCCTTGCAGAGGGCATGTGCGTGATTCTCGACGTGGCCCCGATCTTCAACGATTGCGCTGCCGATATCGGTTACGCGTACGCTTTTGGGCGCAACGAACGCGTCGAAAAAGCACTCGATGACCTCGCGGTTTTTCGTCCGCTGATTCTGGGCGGCGTCTGCAAAGAAAAAACTATGGCTGAAATTTATGAGGATGTCAGCGTTGCCCTCGCCGACCTCGGTTATGAAAACTGCCACGCCAAATATCCGCAGGGCGTTCTCGGCCACAAGGTCGGCAAAATACCGACGCGCTTTCTGCCGCGCATTCCCGTGATGCGCTTTGAAGTTTCGACGTTTCTCTATCTCGCGGCAGAGGAGGTGAGCCGCCTCGTCAACCCATGGGATAACCATACCGCGTTGTGGTCTGAGAACGCACGCGTTTCTGCCGATCCGGGTCTGTGGGCGGTTGAGCCGCATATTGGTGTTGAGGGTGGAACGCCGACCGAGACCTTCGGCGTCAAATGGGAAGAGATCATCCATATCACCGAAAATAACGCCTACTATCTCGACGACGCGGTGCCGCACGTCGAGCGCTGGGCTGCGAGGCAGCTGGCCGTATGAAAAATACCGCCGCTAACCCCACGTTGGCTTTACCAAGCGCAAGCGCGCTTTCCCCGATTCCGGGGAAAGGGGGGAAAGAAGTTCCTCCCCCAGACTTGGGGGAGGTTGGGAGGGGGCGTAAATCCCCCGAACAGATCAGACCCCACCGCATCCAGGTGAGCTTCGATGCATCGCTGCCGAAACACTGGTTTGCCGACAGTGCGTTTCTGACGCACATGCTCAACACCTGGACGGCCATTTTTCCCGACGCCGAGCGCTATTTCGTGCGGTGGTCAAAGAAGGCATTGGCCGAAGTCACTGATCCCAAAATCAAAAAAGACATCCAGGGTTTCATCGGCCAGGAAACGATGCATGCGGCGCAGCACGAAAAATTGTGGGATATTTTGCGTGCACAGGGCTATGATCTCGATCCCGTGCTGTGGATCGTACAAAGCGTCGCGTTTGACTGGCTGGAAAATGCGATGCCGGACAAGGCAAACTATGCGCTCGTCGCAGGCCTCGAGCATTTCACCGCCATGTTCGGTGAAATCTACTTTGAGAATCCGGAACTGATGGCAAAAATGCATCCGGAAATGAGGCGGCTGTTCGAATGGCACGCCGCCGAAGAGATCGAGCACAAGGCCGTGGCGTTCGACCAGCTTATGGCGATCGACGACAGTTACGTGCTGCGCACTGGTGTGATGAACCTCGCCGTCGTCGGCTTTTACCTGATCACGTTCGGTAACACGCTGTATTTTATGGCGCAGGATAAATCGTTGTTTAACTGGCGCGAGTGGCTCACGATCACCGACGTCTTTTTCGGCAAATACAACCTTGCGGCGATGAGCGTCGCCAAATTTCTCGAATACTACAAGAGCGATTTCCATCCGTGGGATAACCAGAACTACCATCTGGCGCAGCCGACGCTGAAGCAGTATGAGAAACAAGCATCTTGAGGGCGAAGCCCTCAAGATGCTTGTTTCTCCCAAAGAAAAGCCCGCTGATGCGGGCTTTTTTGCGCCCCCTCTCCATTTAATGGAGAGGGGGCTGGGGGGTGAGGTTTACTTCAACAGCAACTCCACACCCACGTAGAGCAGAATTGTCAGCAGAAATCCCATGTGGATGACACCTTTGACGGATTCGAGCGGTTTAAAGGTCGCCGGTTTTTTCGCCGGGTCGTTCGAAACCAGCAGCGCGTTGGCTTCGATGAGCAGCAGAACCGCGGTCGTAACGATAATCCACAGTTGTAGTTTAGCTGCGCTGACTCCGTTGAGAGTCAGGTTTTGCGCCGCCGCCATAAAGAACAGCATCGGCACTGAGAGCAGCGTGTTGGTGCGTGAAGCGAGAAAACCGCGGCGCGCCATCGCGGGAATACCGTCGATCTTCTCACCATCGGCAGCAGCGATGACTTTCTTCATGCGTGGCCAGATGACGAACCAGACGTTCAGAAACATGATCGTCGCAAACATAAAGCCGGGATAAATTTTCGCAAACCATGCATTCCATGGTTCGCTGCCCACCGGCAGCGAAATTTTCGGATCAAAGCCCTTAAGACCGATCAGCGCCACGCCGGTGAGGAAAGTCAGCAGCGCGCCGTAACGGAAGTACCACATGACTTTGGGGAACAGTTTTTGTTTCGCCGCAGTCTGCATGGCGGCTTCGATTGAGTTTACGTATGGGCCCTGAATGAAGTTGATGTACCAGAGTACGCCAATCCAAAGCACGCCACCGATGATGTGAAAGTAACGGAACAGAAATGCGCCGTGATCGGAAAATGCTGATATGTTCATTGTTGATTAACTCCTGAAGTTTTACGGCGTGAAACTTCGGGTTTACAAGGCCCGAAAAGCTGCAGCCGTTGTTTTGTTGCGCACAATATACGTTTGTTTTGGTAATAGTGTCAATAATTTGTCATATTTATTCTGCGCGAACGACAAATTTTTCAGCCACGGTGACAAACTATTGGCAATGGAGGATTACTGGATGAAAAAATATTTTTTGACTGTGGTTGCAGGCGCTGCGCTGCTGGCATGCGGCGAGGCTGCAACTGCCGGCGGCAAGGGCGGCTTTAGTCTGCCGCGGCCTTACAAAGAGGGCAATGTGCAGCTCCGCACGGCAGCATTTGCCGGCGGTTGCTTCTGGTGCATGGAACCGCCGTTTGAAAAATTGCCGGGAGTCAAGGCCGTCATCTCCGGTTATACCGGCGGCAGAGAAAAAAATCCGACCTATGATGAAGTGTCTTATGGCCGCACCTCGCACGCCGAGGCGGTGCTCGTCATTTACGACCCGAAGCAAATAACCTATGAGAAGCTGCTGGAAGTGTTCTGGCGTAACATCAACCCCGAACAGGCAGACGGGCAGTTTTATGATCGCGGGCCGCAATACAAAACCTACATCTATTATACCAACGCGGCAGAAAAGGCAGCGGCAGGGAAGTCAAAGGTGGATTTATTGCGAACCGGAAAATTTTCGCGTATTGCGACCGAACTCGTGCCTGCCGGTGACTTCTGGCCGGCGGAAGACTACCACCAGGATTATTACAAAAAGAATCCTGAACACTATTACCGCTACCGCACCGGGTCGGGTAGGGACGCGTATATTAAGAGCAAATGGCCATAGGGCGCAAAGCGCCCTATGGCCATTTGCGTCAACGCCGCCGGCGGGAACTTTTCCGCTGCGCCGCGCCGCCGGCCGTGTTCTTTGCCGCTTCTGACGTGCCTTTCGCCGGCCGGTTCGTGGCTGCATGCGCCTGCGCAATCGCCTGTGCGGCAACGCCGTCGCGCATATCGAAGCCCGCCATCGTGCTGTGCTGCGCCGCGCCGATTTCGTGGTATTCCTCTTCGGCCGGTGCTTCTTCGTGTAGCTGTTCTTTCACCTGCGCGCGGAGGATAAATTCTGTTACCTCGTCTTTGACCGCCGCGACCATGTCTTCGAACATGTTGAACGCGCGGAAACGGTACTCGACCAGCGGGTTGCGCTCGGCGTAACCCAGCGTCCAGATGCCGTCGCGCAGCTGGTCCATCAGGTACAGATGATCTTTCCACTTCTGGTCGATCACCTGTAGCGCGATCATTTTCTCCAGAATGCGCATGTTTTCGCTGCCGATTTCGGTCTCTTTGGCGTCAAACGCGTCGATCGCAGCCTTGCCTACCATGTGGATAAACTCTGCCTTACTGGTATTCCGCACCCGTTCCTCAAGGTTGTCAAAGCGCAGCTGGAAAACGCCGACCAGGTATTCCTGCAGAGCATCGAAGTTGAATTCCGACACCTTTTTGCCGGGCAGCAGCTGTTCGATGCGCACGTTGATCGCGTCATCGGCAAATTCACGGATCAGCGCCTTGATGTCGGCGTTATCGAGAATCTCGTTGCGGATCATATAGATGAATTTGCGCTGTTTGTTTATCACATCGTCGTAGTCGAGCAGGTGCTTACGCATCTCGAAGTGGTGCGATTCGACGCGTTTCTGCGCGCGTTCAATCGCATTGGTCACCATGCGGTGTTCGAGCGCTTCGCCTTCCTGCATGCCAAAACGCTGCATGATCGGGCCCAGGCGGTCTGAGCCGAAAATGCGCATCAGCTCGTCTTCGAGCGACAGGTAAAAGCGCGAGCTGCCCGGGTCACCCTGGCGGCCGGCGCGGCCGCGCAACTGGTTATCGATGCGGCGCGATTCGTGGCGTTCAGAACCGACGATATGCAGGCCACCGAGTTCTTTGACGCCTTCACCCAGAATGATGTCGGTACCGCGGCCCGCCATGTTCGTGGCGATCGTGACGCGGCTGCGCTGGCCGGCTTCTTTGATGATTTCGGCTTCGCGGTCGTGGTGTTTCGCGTTCAATACGTTGTGCGGAATGCCTTTGACTGTCAGCAGGTGCGAAAGTTTCTCGGAGTTCTCGATCGAGATGGTACCCAAAAGCACCGGCTGGCCTTTGAGGTGCAGATCCTTCACTTCGTCTGCGATTGCGTTGAATTTCTCGCGCTGTGTACGGTAGACCTTATCGGCAAAATCACGGCGTATCATTTTGCGGTTTGGCGGAATCACCATCACATCGAGTTTGTATATCTTGCGGAATTCTTCGGCTTCGGTGTCGGCAGTACCTGTCATACCCGCGAGTTTTTCGTACATGCGGAAGAAATTCTGGAAAGTGATCGTGGCAAGAGTCTGGTTCTCTTGTTTTACATCGACTTTTTCTTTCGCTTCGATCGCCTGATGCAGGCCGTCGCTGTAACGGCGACCTTCCATCATGCGGCCGGTGAATTCGTCGACGATAATAATTTCACCGCTTTGGACGACGTAATCGACATCGCGTGCAAAAAGCTTGTGTGCTTTCATGCACTGGTGAACATGATGCACGAGTTCCACATTCTGCGGGGCGTAAAGGTTTTCGACGTTCAGCAGTTTTTCGACTTTGTGCACGCCGATTTCTGTTAACAGCACAGTGCGCGCCTTTTCATCGACGTCGTAGTCGACTTTATCCTGCAAAGACGGAATGACTTTGTTGACGCGTACGTATTCGCCGGCGTCCTGATCTGCCGGACCGCTGATAATCAGCGGAGTGCGCGCTTCATCGATCAGAATCGAGTCCACTTCGTCGACAATCGCGAAGTAGTGCGAGCGCTGCACGCGGTAGTTGCGGTGGTCGACCATGTTGTCGCGCAGATAGTCGAAGCCGTATTCGTTATTTGTACCGTATGTGATATCCGCAGCGTATGCCTCACGGCGTTTCGTGTGCGGCATATTGCTCTTAATCACGCCAGTGGTCAGAGCGTGGAAGTCATAGAGCGGCCGCATCCAGTCGGCGTCGCGGCTGGCGAGGTAATCGTTGACCGTAACCAGGTGAACACCTTTGCCGGTGAGTGCATTGAGATAAACAGCCAGCGTCGCGGTGAGGGTTTTACCCTCGCCGGTCTTCATTTCAGAAATTTTGCCTTCGTTGAGTGCCATGGCACCCATCAACTGTACGTCAAAATGGCGCATCTTGAGCGTGCGCACGGAGGTCTCACGCAGCACAGCGAATGCCTCGGGCAAAAGTGAGATGAGTTTTTCGCCGTTGGCAAGGCGTTCTTTGAAAGCCGGCGTTTTGGCCGCGAGTTCCGTGTCAGAAAGCTTCTGGAATTCGCCTTCGAGCGCATTGATGCGCTCGACGTACGGCCTGATACGTTTCAGATCGCGTTCGTATTTCGAACCGAACATGGCCTTGAGAACAAACTGGAGCATCGGGTAATTTTTGCGGAAAAGACATAGCGTCGATGAAAATCAGGGTGATATAATACTGTTTGCCGGCCGATGACCATTGCCTTCCAGCCGGCGTTTCAGGTTCGCGAGTGCTGCCGCAGACTGGCTCTTAATCTTGGGTCTCACCAGCAGAGGCTCAAAATATGCAAGTCCGCCGTGCACCCGATAAGTCAGTGTGCGGCGAAACAGTGTGCCCTGACCCACGCGGGTGAAATCATAATGAATTGTCAGGTCGAACAATGAGGATTTCCCCTGAACTTCCCAGACTGTTGCGGGGTTGCTGATCGTCACCCTGTAAGCCGTCTGCCGCTGCACGCTGACAAGCGGATACTTGACCGTGATAATTTCCCTAAACTCATCGCCGACTTTGAGCGGCACGCGCGGCAGCTCCGCGGATGTCGAAGCGGGATGCCATTCATGCCACAGGTCGGGCCGGCTGACATAGTCGAAGACAGCCTGCGGCGGTGCGTCGATGAGAATCTCGTTGATTAGCGTAGTTGTGTTGCCTTGGCTCATAAATCGAGAGCCATGGCAGACCACGGCGGGTCAAAAACAATTAGGGGCGCTTCGGACTAAGCCGGTTGGCGCGCTCTGTCACCTTCGCCATCTGCTCTTCGTATTCTCTGCCAAACAAATACTGGCGCATTTTGCGGAAACTTTCGATTTCGAGCAACGCGTTTTCCTGTTCACGGCGATAATATTTCAGTTGAGTTACCAGTTCGGCGCTGTGCATTTCATATTGCGGTATTTTAGGTATGCGTGTCTGGTCTTGCGTGAGCCACTCTTTAGATGAGATAATGCGGCGGTAGGCAGGTGCATACACAAATTCACCATAGTTATCGTGCGGTCGAATAGCCAGAACGGAGGCGCGGAATTCTGCAAAATTGCCGTAATTTTCGAGGATACCCAGCAGGCTTGCAGTCTTTTCCATCAGCATATCATTTCGCCGGTAAGACGTCCGGTTATTGGAGAGGCCGTGAGAAAGATTCTGCAGCTTGAACTCCTGGAATTGTTTCCGGGAATCATACTCTGTCGATAAGACCCAGGGTTTGTAACGCCGTGCAATCGTACAAACGGTCCTTTCGACAGAATTTTTCTCTGACTCTGATTCAAAGCAAAGGGTAGTGATTTTGGTGTCGAAAAACAGGAGTTGCACGAGCCGTTGTTGAATCTCGGTCAGGTCGGCAAAAATCAGGTGTGCTTCTGCGGCCACTTCCGAATCGGGGGCGATTGCCATGATGCGCAGCAAATAGTCCGTCAGTTCCGCCTTGTTGAGTTGTCTCTCTACGTAATCGTATGCGTAAAAGAATGGGTTAGGCGAGTACCCGCTGAGTACTCTCACCAGGTTGAAGCGGTATAACCGGTTTAACAGACGTGCTTTGGTGAACGAAGTCAGCTCTGGGTTAAGATAAACACTCGAGTGGAATTTGCGCAGCTGTTGCTCTGGAGAGTCATTGTAGATGTCGTCCAGAAACGAATCGTAACTGGTCAGGACTTTAACTTCGCTTGCTCCGCCCCTGACCGAAATCCCACCTTTGATGCGTGTGTAGTCGGTGATCAGCGAGGCAAAAGTTCGTTTACTGAGTTTCAACAGTGGAAGTGTTTCGCCATTCACGACTTCGGCAAAGTTACGGAGTCTGTAGGCGTGAGCTTCGTTTTCGGGGATCTTGGAATAAAGTTCTATTTGCTCTTTGGTTAGTTGCGGCCATTTACTGGGATCATTGCCTAGTCCTTGCCTGGTCAGCAGTTGCCAGACCAGCAGCAGTGACAACACCAGAAAAAGAGCGGCAGCCGAGAGTGCGATGATCGGGCGATGGTGCGCAAATGCCGAAGCCCAGGCCAATGCTCTCTGCCATCGCGATTTGGCTTCTTCCACCGCAGGTAATTCTTCTAGCTCTGCCGCTGTTGGGCTAATCTCAGGCGGAATGTAGACGCGATAGAGGCGTGCGTCAAAGACGATTTTCGAAGCCTGCGCCGGAAATGCATAGAGGAGGTGACGAAGATACGTGTCCGTGATTTTGGTCGCCAAATCTGCGAAGATGGTTTCTGCAAATTCGGCACCCTGCCTGCCGAGAGTCGTCGGTTGTGGAAAATGCTTAGACCAGACGGATGCTTCCTGTGCCTGCGATTCCGATTCCCAGCCGGTGCAGTACTCCAGTTCTCCGGTTGCCGAAAAAGCGCAATCCCCCCGCTCATTTTGGCGAATCTCTATACGTAAAATGATTCCGGCCCCATCTGTGTTGATGACCATTTCATCGAGCGGTTCGCCGTCAGAGCGAATGCGGACAAAATGGTAAGCGCGCCCATCGCCAACTATATGGATATCCTTAAGTCGCATAACGCCCTTGCCAATAACTGGAGCGCAGAATGGTTACCGAAATTTCACCGTCTCCGTTTTGCCCCAACCAGTCTTTCAAATTCACTCAATTCGGCTTCGGTCGTCGTGAGCGAATAGAAGCCACCTTCGCGCTGGCATTCAAAAAAATTCGCGCCGGCACCGAAGTGCCCGAGCAGGGTTTTGTCCGCGTAAAAATTGGCGATCAGTGTGGGCACCGGAACCCCATACCAGGGAACTTTCCAGCCATCTGAGCGGGCATTCACGAACTGCATCACTTCGCCAATCTGCCCTGAATTCTCGATCACCGCCAGCGGTTTGTCGTGGTTGTCGCGCACTTCGATACGCGTGACGCTGCGGATGTGTTCAAACGATGTGCCGCAGGCGAATAGGGCTAGAGCGCTGAAGCTCAGGGCAAATCTTTTCATGCGCATTGCCTGCCTGTGCCGGCAGCAGCGGCAAGTATTTTTGGATGGACTGCTGACGGGGGCATGGTACGCCTGCTGCAAGGCATAACCGTGTTCAGAAAATCAAAAATCCGCATTGCAGCGCTTATCTGCACCATTCTGTTGTTCTGCCATTGTTACGTCGTCAGCGAATTCATCGTCGGTGGTGAAGCCGCGGTGATTGTCGATGAAAAGCTGGCGGGGTTATGGCGCTTTCCGGGTAAGCCGGGCTTTATGCTGATTGCGCGGCATAAAACCGGCGATTTCAGCTTCCATTATTTCAGCGGCAACTTTGAACTCGATGGCGAATATTTTGCCGGCAAATTGAGTAAGGCCGGCGGCAAAACATTCTTTAATGTGAGGCGCCATGGCTCGCTCGCAGAAAAAGCGTCTGACAGCGGTTATATCCCACTGCATTATGAACTGGATGGCGATCAGTTGAAAATTGCGCTTTTGGAAACCAAATTCTTTAATGAGGCAATCGGTGCAAAAAAGCTCATGGGACATGCTCCCGTGCAGACAACCACGTACTCAAGCGCGCCGACGCGCATCACGAGTCGCGGCGAAGAGCTCGCGAAATTTATTCTCGATAACTGGAAAAACCCGGTTATGCTCGAAAAGGCTCAGACACTGGAACGTATCAAGGTCGATTTACCGGCGGCCATCGAAGAGACGCTGCCGAAAGTGCAACCGCCCGCTATACCTCAGAACCAGCGGTAGCGTACCGATAAATGCAAACCCAGTGCGGCCTGCGTCACACTGGAATCCAGTTTATACTCGCTGCTGGCGGAAATTACTTTAGACGCAGTCGGCACAACGATATGCGTTAGTAACCCCACCTGCAGATGGCTCAGCAGGTTGTAGTAGATACTGCCATAACCAAAAGGTGAAACAATCTGGTTGAAATCGTATGTGCCACCGCGCAGCTGGTAAATGGCAATGCCCGCGCCGATCGCGGGTTCAAGCCCCGCGAGAGTCGGCAGCGCATAGACTGCGGCAAAATTCAGATTCAGAAAACCGAATGTTCCGCCTTCGACAACGGATATGGGCGCCGGTGTCGCGTTCAGTGACTGCGTTTTTGTCGGCAGGATTCCCGTTTCTGCACCGAAATGGAAACCGTATTGCCTGTATGCGAGGTAGTCGAGGGTCATACCAAAACCGTATCCGGTTTTATGCGTGCTGTTAAGGGAGGCACTCAGGCCTCCATGCAATCCCGTGTATATTTTTGAGTTTTCCAGCAGCTTGTCGAAAAAAGTTTTTGATTCTTCGATGCGGCGCGCTTCGTCGGCGCGTGCTTTTTCTTCTGCGAGTTCGCGTTCTTTTTGCAGGCGCATTTCCGCTTCTTTCTGCGCGCGTAATTCTTCTTCGGTCAGCGGCGGCTTTTGTTCGGGAGCAGCCGCTGGTTTGACCGTTTCATCAGGGCGTGCCGGCGCTTCGCCAGTGGCGGGCACGGTGGCGGGTTTTGCTTCTGCGGGCTTAGGCGGATGGATCACGGTACCGCTGGCTGGCGACGGTGTTGCGGGTTTTTCAGCCGGAACGGCGCCTGGCGCTGTGGGAGCAGCAGGCGCTGGTTTCTCCTGCGCGAGGATTTGTGCGGCATTTCCGCTAAAAACAATGCAGGTCAGTATGGTCAGCAGCCGTAATTGCATAGCGGCAATCATGCATTGCCGCCGGCTGCGCAAAGTGAAATCCGACCCTCTGGGGAAAAGCCGCATGAAGCCCAACTGGAAATTCCGTAAGCACTATATCTTTCTCGACCTCGAAGCGACCTGTGCGAAAGACAGCGGCTTTGCGCGCGCCGAGCGCGAGACGATTGAAGTCGCCGCTGTGGCGATCGATACCGAACAGCGTGTCGTGTCTGAGTTTCAGGAATACATCCGCCCGGTCTTGCATACCGGCCTCACCGAATTTTGTACCGAGCTTACGGGCATCACGCAGGCGCAGGTCGATGCTGCGCCGTTTTTTCCGCATGTTTTTGCGCGCTTTGCGACCTGGGTTGCGGGATTCGACGATGTGATTTTGTTCAGCTGGGGCAACTATGACCGCAAGCAGCTATTGCAGGATTGCCGCCGCCATGGTATCGACTACACCCTGCCGCGCGGGTTTCTCGATTTTAAGAATCTGTTTTACAAAAAGCAGAAATTGCTCAAGCGCTCGGGGTTGGGGGCGACGCTCACGCAATTGGGACTCGTGTTTGAAGGGCGCCCGCACAGTGCGCTGTCAGATGCGAAGAATACCGCACGGTTGTGGAAATTCATATCTCCGTAGAGACGCATTGCCATGCGTCTCTACTACGCAATCGCACCTGCCTCGCGCAGCCAGACCACGGTGTCTTTCAACCCCTCTTTCACATCAGGGTAAAGATATTGGAACCCCGTCGCGAGACTCTTGCGGTTCGAAATCCAGTAGCTCGACGAAATATATTCTGCGGACTGCACTTCGAGAATGCGCACGCGCGGTACGCCGAAATTCTTTTCGAGTGCAGTCCAGCCATGCGCGACGAGAGAGGCGACGGGTTTGAGCCATGTGACCGGCAGCAGCGGAATATCCACCATGCTGCGGCCGGTCAACAGTGCGATGTAGTGCAGAAATTCATGGTAAGAAATTACGCTGTTGTCGGTGACGTTAAAATCTTCGCCGATAAATTCGGCGCGCCCGGCAACGAAGAGCGCAAAGCGCGCGAGGTCGCGCACGTGCACCGACGCGGTGATGTAGTTTTTGCTGTCTTCGGGAATTGCCGGCAGCAGGCCATTGCCGATCGCGGCGGCGATGCCGCCATGGCCATAGTCGCTGCCGGGACCATAGATCGGCGCGGGGCGAATCACCGTGAGCGGCAATGCCTGCGTGCGGTGCGCATGCCACAGCAGTTGTTCCTGGTGCCATTTGCTCACCGAGTAAGCGTTGACGAGAGTTGTGCCTTCGGGCTGGGTGCCCGTCGAATTTTTTGGCGACGACGATTTTTCCGAGAAGGGCAGGTTGGCCGAGCCTCCCGAGGCAATGGGTTTGCCGAACACGCCGCACGTGCTCCAGTGGATGAAGTGTTTCAGCTTGAGCTCGGGTGCAATGGCCAGCAGGTTCTGTGTGCCACCGACGTTGATGCGCGTCAGTGTTTCTGCGTCAGCGCTGTAGTCATAGAGTGACGCGGTATGAAAGAAGAAATCCACCTTAAGTGCTTTCAGCGGCTCAAGTGAAGCTGCATCGTTTAGATCGCCGGCGATATATTGCAGGCGCGGATTTGCTTCGTCAAAGCCCAGTGCATGCAGGTGCGCGCGGCGTGCACTGTTGGCAATTGCTGGCGCCCGATCAAGGCCGATAACACGGTGTCCTGACTTGAGCAGTTCATGCACGAGCCACGCACCGGAAAAGCCGGCGGCGCCGGTGACGAGTGAGGTCGGTTGGTTCATCGGGATCAGAAGCTTCTCTGCACCTTGACCGTACACCGCAAATTGGATTTAAATCGGATTTCATTGCCCCAGGTGCGGTTTCGTGATCGACACCCGAGGCGCATCTGAAAACGCAAGCCATGCGCACATTGGCAATCATGGAAATTATCTCGGGCATCGGCGTGCTGGGCTTCTGGGTGGCCTTTTACACCGTGGGCCTCGCACCCGACAAACCACCCGCGTGTTACCTCAATCACGAAAATTCGTTTCCCTATGCCGATACGGTGATGTCGTTATTGTTTATCTATGGCGGGTTGATGCTTTTGCGTGGGCGGATTTACGGTTATGTCGCGTCGATTGCCGCTGGCGGAGCATTTGTGTTTCTCGGCATTCTCGACACAACGTATAATCTGCAGAATGGCATGTACCATGCAGGCATTGCCGATGCAGTTTTGAACGCGTTTATCAATGTCTATGCAATCCTGTTCGGTACCTTCGTTGTCTGGCGCTGCGGGCAACGCCTCGCGGTGAAACAATGAAGGTACTCGTTACCGGCGGCACTGGCTTTATCGGCGGCGCTCTTGCGCGGCGTCTCAAAAGCGCCGGGCACAAGGTGCGCATCTTCACGCTGCCGAATGACCCGGCGCTCGCGACACTCGATACATCCGCCTTTGAAGTATATAAAGGAGATATCAGCAATGCCACGCAGGTCTCTGAAGCGGTCAAAGGCTGCGAGTTGGTGTTCCATTGTGCGGGGCTGGTTTCAGACTGGGGCCCGCGCGAACTGTTCTGGAAGGTGAATGTGCAGGGCACGCGCAATGTCGCCGAAGCCTGCGCGGCACACAAGGTGAAGCGGCTGATCTATATCAGCACCAACGACGTATTTGGCCTGCGCGAAGACGTCGTGATAGACGAAAGTTTTCCGCTCGCAAAGTGGGGCGAACCCTATGCCGATAGTAAGATCGAAGCCGAAGAAGCGGTATGGGAAGTGCACAAACGCACCGACCTCGAAGCGACGATGGTTTTTCCCTGCTGGGTCTATGGGCCGGGTGACAAAACTTTTGTGCCGCTGATTGCCGATGCGATACAGAGCCACAGTATGGTGTTCTGGCGCAAAGGCGTGCTGGTGTGGCCATCGTATGTCGACAATGTTGTCGATCTGCTGGTGCTGATTTCAAAGCACAAAGCCGCGGTGGGTAATGGCTACATCGTGCACGACGGTGAGTCGATAACGTTTCAGGAATTCTGCGGCGTGATTGCCGATACGCTCGCCCTGAAACGGCCGAAACTCACAATTCCGTATTCTCTTGCGAACGCCGTCGCGGTGCTGTTGACCGGCATCTGGAAGCTGCTGGGCATCAAAACCCGGCCGCTCTTAACCACTTACACGGTGAAGAATTTGGGCTCGCGGCTCAAATTTTCGATCGCGAAGAGCCAGCAGCAACTCGGCTGGAAACCCGCTGTGAGTTATAAAGACGGAATGCAGCGCACGATGGCGTGGCTCAAGACGATGGATCGCAAGGCGTTGAAGACGAAATAATTGTTGGGGAAGTTCTGCTTCGCAGAACTTCTTAGCATTCTTTCCCGATCTCGCAGCTTTCGCCGTTGAGCGTTGAGGGCGCCTGCTCAAGAACGTTCTTAATCTGCTCAAACGGCTGCCAGCCGCGCGTTACCAGTAAAAATTGCCCTTTGTCTTCTAAAACCAGCGCGGGAAAACCACGGATGCCGAGGCCTGCGCTGAAGGTAAACTGCCCCCAGGTTTCTTTGTGCGCCTGTTCGCTCGAAAAAATCTGCAAAAAATCCGTGGCTGGGACGCCGTACGAGGCTGCGAGTGCAGCGAGCGCATTCGGCGAGGTGATATCCTGGTTGCGCGCATAGAATGCCTGTTGGATTTCATGGTAGTAGGCATAAGCGTGCTGCGGCGCGAGTCGTTCCATCACAATCACGGCTTTCGCGGCGGGTTCGGTGTCGTAGACAAAACCCTCACGTTCAAAGAAATTTTCGTCGAATGGCTGCGAAGTCATCTTTGCGACTTCGCGCCAGTGGTGGCGAATGATGCGAGCGCGAGCAGGCGTCATCGTCTCGGCGAGTTTGCCGGGGCGCAGGCCCCCCATCACCAGTCTGATGTCATAGCTTGCACCATATTCCGCGCGAATCTGGTCGATCACCGGTTGAAAGCCATAGCACCACGAGCACATTGGGTCGGCGAAGTAATAGAGTTTGGGGATTTCAGCCACCATACGGGAATTATCGCTGATGGATTTATGACGTCACGCGGAATTGCGTCGTACGGTAGAGACACCCCGGCGGGGTGCCTCTACCGTACGACTAAGGCATCGCAATTTTTTGCGCTGAACTCAAAAGCGAATTTCCGCCAGTGCGAACATGCCGTTGTCTTTGAAGTCGGCGCTGCGGCCGAATTTTGCGGCGATGTCGCTGCCTGTCTGCGAATTTACCACCTTTGCGCCCTGTGCGAGAGCTAGTGCACGCATTGCTTCGGGGTCTGAACTAAAAAGTATCGGTTCGCTCTTGAAGGTCTTCGCGAATGCCTCCGATTTTTGTTTGATGACGTCTGCGCTGAGCGATGACTTGCCTTTCTCATTAAAGTAATCGGCAACCAGAACACTGCCGGGGGCGAGCTCCGTCGCGCAGGTGCGGATGGTCTGCTCGATCACACCCCTCGTCACGTACATGGTGACACCCTCCCACACAATGAGCGCCTGTTTGCCCCTGAGGCCGAGTGCTTCGAGAATTTCCGCAAGGCTCCTTTGCATCAGGTCTGCCGAGTGGAACGTGATATGGGCGGTATCTATTTTGGCCTGCTCAAGTATCTTTTTCTTTTGCTCGGCTGTGGCAGGAAAATCAACTTCAGAGATGCCATGCTTAAGAAAAGGTTTGAGCCTCAGCGCGCGCGAATCATACCCCGCGCCCAACAGCACAACCGGCATAGCGGGAGCGTTCTCACGCACGAGGCTATCGATTGCCGCATGGCGCAAAATGATCCAGTCGAAAAGATACATCATCAACCGGCGGTAGAGGTCGCGTTTATTGCGGTCTGCATAACCTGGCAGGCGCTGCTGCATCTTTTCAGACAAAAACAGCCGCGCGAATTCATCTTTAATGAGGGAATTTTCTTTGTCCCACTGCAGATCGAGGGCCCTGAAAAAACATACCATTTCTGCCGTACCGCTCGCGCTGCCTTCTTCCATACGGCAGGATAAAGAGACAGCGCGGCGGTGTAAAGTGCGCGATATATGCCAAACGCTCCGCGTTTGGCATATATCGCGCTTCACCAATGCGAAAGATGCTGACGCCCGGAGGGCGTCAGTAGGGCCGGTATTATGTCTCTTAGGAGCAAGGCCGAAAAAACGGAAAAAGCCAGCGAGGCCGATCTCTATCCGCCTGTCGAAAAATATTTCACTGCGCAGGGCTATAGCGTCAAAGGCGAGGTGTTGGGCTGCGACCTCGTCGCAGTGAAAGGCGATGAGATTGTCGTGGCCGAACTCAAGCTGACATTCAATATTAAACTCATTTACCAGGCAGTGCGCCGGCTTGCTATCACACCGAAAGTATATGCCGTCATTCTGAAACCCAAGGGCCGGCAGAAAATGTCGTTCTGGCAGATGATTAAGAGTCTCTGCCGGCGTCTGAATATCGGCATGCTGCTCATTGACAAAGGTGAGGTGGTGAGTTTTGTCGAACCCGCGCCTTTCGCCGGCAAGATCAACGGCCGGCAGAAGGCGAAGGTGCTCAAAGAGTTTAACGGACGGCGAGTGTCGCAGAATATCGGCGGCGTGACCGGCAAAAAACTCGAAACAGCGTATCTTGAAACGGCAATCCACATCAGTGTGCTGCTGAAAAAACACAAATCGCTCAAGCCCGCCGATCTCGTAGGGCTCGGCTGCTCTGAGAAGGCCGGGCAGATTCTGTATTACAACTATTATGGCTGGTTTGAGAAGACCGCGCGCGGCGTGTATAAACTCAAGACCGGCAAAGCGCGCGTCATCGCGAAAGAAAATCCGCGCATCTGGGAATATTATGAAAAAGAATTTATCGCCGGTGGGCGCGAATGAACTTTTTCGGTTCGAGAAATCCTGTTTGATCTGCACCGTAACCGCCCCCCACCGGCATGCCAATCGTGCTGCGCAGTTCGAGGTGCAGGTGTGCTTCATATAGGCCGCCCGCGGTACCAAGCGTGCCGATTTCCTCCCCGCGCCGCACCAGATTACCTGGTTGCGGCAGCATGTCGGTGAAGTGAGCGTAGAGCGATTCGACAAACTCATATTCCCCTCCGGCAGGCAGGCGGTGCACGATGCGCAAGACCTTGCCCCAGCCACCGCCAATATCTTCGGCAAAAACCACAACACCATCGGCGACACCGAAGGGTTGTGCATCGTAGCATTTACGCGCGTCGGGCGGGCAGAGCGGAAAATCGAAATTTGTGGCGACGGGAGCAGTCTGCAGCCACGAGGCGAAACGTTCATAGGTGATGCCATAGTTGCTGCGGACGTTCTCTTCAAGGCGCAACCTTTCTGCACTACGGCAAAAATTCGTGCTCAGGACGAACAGGGCCGCAAATAGAATAAGAGGTTGTCTCGCGAGAATCAATCCGCCTCGTACATGCCTGCGTCGCGGCATGCACCTTTGACAAAATCGTTCGCATTGCCCTGAATCACTTCGATCTTTTTTGCGCGTGCGCATTCGGCGGCATCGACCGGGTCTTCTTTATCCCAGACTTCGAACAGGCGGCGCGCAGCGTTACCGAGAATGCCGCGGTTGGGGTAGGCTGCGTCCATATAGAAATAGATGCGCGCAATATCGCCGCGAATCTCGCTGCGCGGCTCAACCACACGACCGGCAACTTCAAAATCGCAACTGCCATACGCGCGCTCTTCGTTGCCAATCACGCCAAAACGATAATTGCTCCGGTCACTGTTCAGTTCGCCGATTTCGGGAAACAGGTTATAGAGATCCGCTTCCATCAGGCGATAGGTCTCATTGGTTTTGCCTGCGCAGCGGCGACCTTTGAAAGCGGTGCCATCGTGCTTCACGCAATCGGCATGCCCTTCGCGCCACTCGATGAAGCTACGGCCAAAATTTTCGGCGGGCACTACATGCTCGATCTCGATGCGCCGTGCGCGCGCATTGTCACGCCGCGGCACGTAGCCGCAACTGCCCGCATCAACGACTTTGCCTGTGAAACGGCAGCCGCAGTACAGCGTTCGCCCTTCGTCGCCGGCAATTTCGAGCACCAGTTTTTTCGCCTTGTTGAATGAGCGAATGCGCGTGTTGCCGCCCGCGGCCAGCGCGGTCGCGAGCACGACAAGCATTGTGGCCAATAAAGACGGATATCCTAACAGTCGCATGGCTGAGCTGGTTCGCAACATCGCCCGTTTCACATACGCCGCCAATCGAATAGAGCAATTTCCTTTGCCAAATAAATTGACGCGCTGACGAATTTGCCGGATTCGCCTTAGACGCACAGGGCGCTTGCCGACCGGAGCGATCAGAAACAGAGCCACAGGGCCTGTTCTGGGAAAACAAGAGAGAAGCTAGCTCAGTCGGTAGAGCAACTCCCTTTTAAGGAGTGGGTCCCGGGTTCGATTCCCGGGCTTCTCAAAAAGCTTGTCTGAGGACAGTTGATTTTTTCGTTATCTGCGCGCTGCGCGCGCAGATAACACAAAAAATTCAAATGTTCCGACGAGCTTAGAAGGATTAGTCCCCTTCGTCTAGCGGTTAGGACTCGGGATTTTCATTCCCGCAACAGGGGTTCGATTCCCCTAGGGGACGCATAGGAGACCCAAAGGTGAACCCTTGATTTCATTGGTTCATTTTTGGGTTTTTTTATTGTTTTAGGCGGAATTACGCTGACCCCGTAGGGGAATCGAACCCTCACCAGTAGAAAAAATTAACCGATTAGAGTTTGGCGATGCGGCATTGCTCTGCGGTAGATTTATCTTAAATTGGGGTATTCGTTGCGAGGCGCATTGAAAAAAACGGCAAGATCGATGCCGACATTAAATAGTATGAGATTCGCACCATGAGCAAAGACAGGCTCATCCTTCCTACCGACTACGCCGACTGGCTTACCAGTTTGAAAAAGCAGATTGCAGGGGCGCGCCAACGTGCGGTTCTCTCAGCGAATGAAGAGCAGATTCGCCTTTACCACCGAATTGGTACAGAGATTTTAGAACGTCAACAACGCGATGGTTGGGGAGCCAAAGTCATCGACCGTGTCGCCGCAGATCTCCAAGCTGAGTTCCCGGACATGAAAGGGCTTTCAAGTCGTAATCTCAAATACATGAAGTATTTTGCAGAACATTGTCCCGATCTCAAAATTGGGCAGCAGTCTGCTGCCCAATTGCCATGGTTTCATCTGGTCATTCTTTTTACTCAGGTATCTGGTTCTGTCGAACGGGCTTGGTATGCTGCTGAAGCTATTGCTCACAGTTGGCCGCGTGTCACTCTGGAAATGCAGATCAAAAGCAAACTGTATCTTCGACAGGGGGCAGCCATCACGAATTTTGACCAGCGCCTAACCCCGCCTCATGCCGACCTTGCCACGCAAATCCTGAAAGACCCTTACCATTTCGATTTCCTTGGTCTTGGAGATGAAGCGCACGAGCGTGACATCGAAAACGCTCTGATCCGTCACATCACACGTTTTCTTCTGGAACTAGGGGCCGGTTTCGCCTTTATTGGCCGTCAATTTCGCCTCGAGGTCGGAGGTGATGAGTTTTTCATTGATCTGCTCTTCTACCACACCCGGCTAAAATGCTATGTCGTCGTTGAGCTCAAGGCCACTGCATTTAAGCCGGAACACGCCGGGCAGCTTAACTTTTATCTGGCTGCCGTGGATGCACAAATGAAAGCACCCGACGACAAACCTACGATTGGTTTGTTGCTATGCAGAACCAAGAACCGCCTTGTCGCTGAGTACGCCCTTTCCGGCATCGAGAAACCAATGGGCGTGGCCGAATACGAACTCGTCCGTGCACTTCCCAAACCCCTGGATACCAACTTACCGAGCATAGAGGAAATCGAAGCGGAGTTATCGCGAGATTTGGAAAAGCCAGATAACAATGAGCAGCGAACGAATTAAACAAATTCAAAGCCGCTTTGAAGAACTTGAGCAAGAGAAAAAGAATTTAGCAACCGAATTACAGGCTCTGCAAGCCAAGGCCAGGGCTGAACCCCCGCCGCTCTTGGGACTACCTGTTAGAGAGAAATCTCCCGAGAGTCCAGAAGAAAAGATAGCCCTTTTTTTGACACTATTCAGTGGCCGCAAATCAGTTTTCCCGAAGCTTTGGGAAAACCAGAAGAAAGGCAGCAAAGGCTACTCTCCCGCATGCAGAAATGAGTGGATAACCGGAACTTGTGAGAAGCCTCGAATCAAATGTGGCGACTGCAATAATCAGGCTTTTTACGCATTGGACGAAAAAGCAGTTAAGGAGCATTTGCAGGGAATACATACAATCGGAACCTATGCGATTAGAGAGAATGATACATGCACCTTCTTGGCTACCGATTTCGACGGGGAGGGCTGGAAAGAGGATATTTCAGCGTACAAATTAGCAGCGCGTGATTTGGGAGTTTCGGTGGAGATCGAACGCTCTCGCTCCGGGAATGGAGGGCATGCATGGATTTTTTTCTCCGACCCAATACCGGCGAGAATGGCGCGGCAACTTGGAACGATCATAGTTTCCCGTGCTTGCGCCTTGAAGCCAGCCATCAGTCTTGAAACATTTGACCGATTTTTCCCCAATCAGGATTTTTTACCAAAAGGCGGCTTTGGCAATTTAATTGCGCTTCCTTTACAAAAGATTCCGAGAGAAAAGGGCAATACCGCGTTATTGAACGACCAGTTCGTACCCGTGGAAGATCAATGGCAACAACTCAGCCAAGCGCGCCGTCTGTCACCTGATGAAATAAAAAGCACTCTCATCGAGCAAGATGCTGGGCCAAGATTATTTTTTACGCAATACGAAAACGAAGAAGTTGCCTCTGCAGAAAAAGCACTGGATGCAGGTAGCCATAAGATAGTTCCGGGAAGTTATGCAGAACAGATTGTTATTGAAGCCGATTCTCAGTTATCCATCGGCACACTCAACCTGCCTGCCCCCATCTACGCTGCGTTCAAGCGTACTGCCACATTTGCAAATCCCAAATTTTTCGAATTGGAACGACTCAGGTTTTCGACGTGGAAAACCCCACGCTTTATTTTCTGCGGTGAGGTTCAGCCTGCCTCGTTGATTCTTCCGCGCGGGTCATACGATGCCTGCCTCGAAATTGCAAAAATTGCGGGTAGCAATCTTGTCATTAGAGACACAAAACCCGATTTCACCGCCCTCGATCTGGCTTTTAATGGTAATCTTTCCTCAGTGCAAGAGAAAGCATTGTCTGCATTTGACTCAGAAGAAATTGGTGTCTTAGTGGCTCCACCAGGTGCGGGAAAGACTGTGATGGGATGCGCGCTTATCGCAAAGCGAAAACTACCGACATTAATTTTAGTACACCGTATGCCCCTGTTAGAGCAGTGGCGGCAACAACTCACGGCATTTTTGAACATTAACCTGAAAGAGATCGGCTCTTTTGGAGCCCAGAAGAAAAAGCAACTCGGCAAGGTCGATATTGGTATGCTGCAAACATTTGCAAAAATGGAGAATGCCGAAGAGCTCTTGAAGGCATATGGTCAGATAATCATCGATGAGTGTCATCATATCCCCGCAATTTCGTTTGAAACAGTTTTGAAGAAATGTCGCGCCCGGTATGTACTTGGCCTGACGGCAACTCCATACCGCAAAGATGGTCATCAGGCGATTATCCATATGCAATGTGGGCCGATCAGGCACGAAATGGCCGAGGCCAGTTCAATGCTGATCGAGAAGAAAGTAATCATCCGGGAAACTTCATTCAGAATGCCTCCAGAATCGCCGCCACAGCCACCCATTCATGAAGTCTGGGAAAGGTTAGTCACCGACCCGAACAGGTTATTAATGGTGGCAGAAGACTTAAAAGCGTCTCTTGAAGCCAATCGATTCACACTCGTAATTTCTGAGAGGAAGCAACACCTCGAATTATTGGCCGAAGCTTTCCAAAATGCATTATCCGGATTGAATGCTAAATCCTTTCTCCTTGTAGGAGGTTTGGGTAAAAAAGTGCGGGCAAAAATTCTGGATGAAATTAATGCCGCCATTCAAAATCGCGAGAGATTTTATATTTTAGCCACGGGCTCATTTATCGGCGAAGGATTTGATTTGCCGGTTCTCGATACGCTCCTCATAGCAATGCCGGTATCATTCAAAGGTAAACTGATTCAGTATGCAGGGCGCCTTAATCGAATATCCGAAAACAAGAAAGATATTCTCATTTATGACTATCTGGATGCCGCCAGCGGGCTCACAGTCTCCATGTTCAAGAAAAGGCTCGCAGCATATAAGAAAATGGGATACCAGATTGAAACTGAGCCCGACGGCAAGGCTGAGCGTTTGGTATTCAGCAGCGTGAAAAAGCCAAATTTTTTTGGTTCGATGTTTCCCACTCCTAAGCGTTTTCCAGACCGGCAGTCCTAATTGACGAAGGTGAAAATGAAAGTTAAGCTCGCCAAATCGAAATTATCTGATCCTGGTATGCGCAAGGTGCCAAAAGCACTCTATGAAGCGGCTCAATACGCAGAAAAACTAGCAAAGCAGACCAATACTCCGTTCGTTACGCGAAAATACGCGCCAAAGAAGAAGTAATCCGCGACATTTCGGGTTTAAAGCTTCACTTCGATCTGCCACTCAGGTTCACCTGCGGGTGCCTCTCGGGACGCATAGGAGACCCAAAAACGAACCCATGATTTCATTGGTTCGTTTTTGGGTTTTTTTATTGTTTTACGCTAAAACAGCCCTAACCCCGTAAGGGAATCGAACCCTCACCAATTGCCGTCATCTCGTATCATTGCCGGACAGCGGATTCGTTGACGCCACAAGCGGGGCAAGGGAGGCTGATTGCGCGGGGTAAATCATGAATGCAATGCGAACTACATACGAAGATTTGCCGGAAACGGTAACGCTGAATATCCCTAAGAGCTTGGTGCATAAACGGGCTGAAATCATCATTCTTACCGAAGAGATAGGAACAGCAACCTCTAAACCGTTGCGTGAGTTTTTTGGTACAATACCTGACTTTCCTGAACGTGGTTCACAAGGGGAGTTTGAAAAAAGACCAGAGCTTTGAAGTCCATTCTCGACACGAATGTGTGCATCCAGATTTTAAAGGGTACGTCGCAGCTAATAAAAACGCGGATTGCTAATATCTCCAATGAAGATATTGCTCTGCCATCGGTGGTCCGATTTGAATTGTCCTATGGCGCCAATAAAAGCCAAAACCCCGAAAAAAAACAGGCGTTGATTCCCGAGTTCCTCGGCTCTTTTTCCAGCATTCCGTTGGATGACCAGATTGCCGAAAAATGCGGTGAGATTCGAGCTGCTCTGGAAAGAGTGGGGACACCGATCGGGCCCTACGATCTTATTATCGCCGCAACAGCGATCGTCAAAGATGTAACGCTTGTTACGCACAACATCAAAGAATTTTCACGCGTCAAAACGATCAAACTTGAGGATTGGGAATGAGACATTGCATTTTTTCCTGTCGGCATGCTAAGTCCACAGCGCCGATCGAATTTTGATCAGGCGAATCAGCATTGCCGTGTCTTCTTTCTCCCACGCAGCCTCAAGTTGTTCATTCTTCTTCATGACAGCCTTGGCGATCTTGTAATCCGCCGCGTTACGATCGAAATCTTCGTCCATGGAAGAAAATAAGCCCATTCCCTGATTGTCGTATTCCGGTACGGGCCAACCTTTGCGCTCGGGCCGGGTCTTTGTCCACCAAATATAGAGCGCCTTAATCTCGCGCGCTTCTTTTGCCTGCGCGTTGCTGCGCTGATGTTTGGGGATTTTTTTGTCATCAAGCGTTGCCGCCCAGTCGAGATACTTTAATCCCAAATCGGGCTGGCGAAAGGGAAAAAACACGCGTCCCAAAGGCAGTTTACGACGACACCAGAACAATAATCCGTGCTGCTTTTCATTCCACACCAGGTAATGCCAGGCTTGCTCCACCTCCACGAAATCTTTGAGCAGGTTAAAATTCGCATGCAACATCCGCGCCGCGACCTCATAGTAATTGGGTGTAAGTCCCGTTTTCACGATGTGATATCTTCGTGAAGTCCGGTAGCGAAACCAGTCGACGAGACGTTGTAGCGGGAACGATAGGGCATGGCGAAGGCTCGTGGACTTTTGCTGTAGCCAGTAACGCACGGGCGCTTTGCGGCGGAATTCCTCTTTGAAAAGCCGCCAGCCCTTAGCGGAGAGCGCATGCGGCGGATTATAGTCGAGCCACGCACGGAATTTTCCCCACGCAGTCCTCGGTATCTTTCTATCGAATCGCGGCATTGTGTTCGATAACCGTATTCTGAAGTGACTGTACGGCGATCAATACAAAATATTTCGCAAAAGAACTCGTCAAACAGACCAACACCGCTTCGTTATCTGAAAACGAATACCGAAAAAGAAATGACCCACGACAGGGCCGACAGGGCCGGCCTTTTTTTTTGTTCTTGCCAGAGCAATGCAGCTAGGTTCACCTTGACCATCGCATGAAGATTTTCATCATTGCAGGTCCCAACGGTGCCGGGAAGACGACGTTTGCGCGATTCTCTCTAAAAAATTATCCGGATATAACGCATTACCTGAACGCCGATATCCTGGCTTCAGGTATTGCTTCTTTAAAGCCAGAACTTGCTGCCGTCGAAGCGGGTCGCATATTACTCAATCAGATGACCCATTTAGCAGAGCAGAAGGTGAGTTTCGCTTTTGAGACAACATTGTCGGCAAAGAATTATCTCCGTCGGATTGATAGTTGAAAGAAGAAAGGATATCACGTGCAGCTGATTTTTCTAAGTCTGCCGATTGCAGATTTTGCTATCGACCGCGTCAGACAACGAGTCAGGCAAGGCGGTCATAATATTCCCATAGATGTTATTCGCAGGTGCTTTACCCGTGGGTTGGAGAATCTGCCGGACTATAAAAAACTTGCCAACTCATGGAAGGTATTTGACAGTAGCTCTGCTCCGATACGTTTACTGGAGGCGAGTGATCATGAAATCAAAAAAAGCGGCAAGTAAAGGCAAATAACCTGCCAGACAGCGCGATTCGACCGCGCTGCGATATTTCCGATGAAATCTATGAATAAAACCGATATCGACTACAAGGTTCTCTTTGAAGAATCCCCTGATGTACTTCTAGTTCTCTTGCCGGATGCGCCCCGGTATACGATGGTCGCCGCAACCAGGGCGCGCTTTCTTATTACCAATACGACAGAGGAGACTCTGGGGCAGGGACTTTTTGAACTGTTTCCCGATAATCCCGACGACCCTAATGCGACGGGTACAAGCAATCTGCGGGCTTCGCTGGAGAGGGTTATTAAAACGAAGGCTCCCGACACAATGGCCGTGCAGAAATACGATATTCGCGGACCCGACGGCAGCTTTGAAGTGAAATACTGGAGTCCCAAAAATATTCCGGTCCTGTCGCCTGCGGGAGAAATCCTCTACATTTTGCACCGCGTCGAAGAAGTCACCGAACTGGTGCGCGCGAGCGAGATGGGCGAAGAGCTGCGCGGACGCACCCGCGCCATGGAGGGCGAAGTCATCAAACGCAGCCAGGAACTTGCCGCGGCAAATAATGAACTGCGCGCTGCGAATGCGAAATTGGCCGAACTCGATTCCGCCAAGACGGCGTTTTTCAGCAACATCAGCCATGAATTCCGCACGCCGCTGACACTGATGCTCGGGCCCGTCGAATCGCTTCTTGCGGATCAGAACGAACCGCTTACTTCGCGGCAGAAAAATCTTGTACTGCTTGCTCACGATAACTCCCTGCGTCTGCTCAAATTGGTCAATGCCCTGCTGGATTTCTCACGCCTCGAGGCGGGGCGATTGCAAGCCCGCTATTCGCCAATAGATATTGGTGCTGCTACCGCCGAAATAGCCGGCATGTTTGAATCGGCCACGGAAAAAGCCGGCGTTAAACTCACTATCGATTGCCCCAAAATATCCGAGGCGGCCTGGATCGACCGCGATATGTGGGAAAAAATCGTACCCAACCTTATTTCCAATGCGCTTAAGTTCACGCTCGCAGGCGAGATTAAGGTGACCGTCCGCGAAGACCAGGCCCGTTTTATTCTCGAAGTTTCCGACACAGGCCTCGGGATTCCCGAAGAGGAGCTTCCGAAGATTTTTGAACGCTTTCATCGGGTTCCGGGGCGTGAAGGACGAACTCAGGAAGGCACCGGCATAGGATTAGCGCTCGTGCATGAGCTCGTGCGTTTGCATGGCGGCAGTATTTCGGTAAAAAGCGCTGTGGGCAAAGGATCGACTTTTCGCATCGAAATACCGAAAGGCAACGCCCATTTGCCTGGGGGTATGATCGCGCATGAATCGGCCGAGCGCGATGCCGGTAGAAGCTTAAAAGGCCACGTCGCCGAGGCCGCACGCTGGGGCGAAGCATCATCGCCGGCGACGCCGAAAAATGTCCCGAACGAAGACGGGCGGCAAAAGGTTCTCGTAGTCGACGATAATGCCGACCTCAGAAACTATATTTCAAATCTTTTGACGTCCTACTACGACGTAACGACGGCTGCAGACGGCCTGGCCGCCCTGGAGTCGGTGCAAAAAGACCACCCCGATATTATCTTAAGCGATGTCATGATGCCCCGGCTCGACGGCTTTGGACTCGTAAAAGCTCTCCGGTCCGATCCCGCGACCGCTTCGCTGCCGATTATATTACTTTCTGCTCGCGCCGGCACCGAGTCGACCGTGGAGGGGTTGGATTCGGGCAGCGACGATTATCTGGTAAAACCGTTCGCCGTGCCCGAACTCTTAGCCCGGGTTCGCACCCACCTCGATTTAGCGGCGATGCGCCTGGCATGGACCCGGGAACTCGAGAGAACCAACCGTGAACTGGATGCCTTTAGTTACTCGGTCTCTCACGACCTGAGGGCCCCTCTTCGGGCTATCCACGGTTTTAGCGAGCTATTGTTGGAAGATTACAGCGCGACTTTGGACGCGGGCGCTAAAAACTACCTGGGCCGGATTTCGAATAACGTCAAGCGCATGACCGCACTCATAGATGCATTACTCGAACTCTCGCGCATTAGCCGTTCGAACCTGCGCAGGAGCCCGGTAAATCTTTCTGATATATGTCGGTCTGTCGTGGCAGATCTTCGAGCCGCTGACCCCGAAAGAGAGGTTACGGTGAAAATTGAGGAAGGGCTGATTGCCAACGCAGATTCGCGCCTCCTGAGTGTCGTCCTCACCAATCTGGTGGGCAATGCCTGGAAATTTACCGCAAAAAAAGAACAGCCGGTGATCGAATTTGGTCGCCTTGCGGCAAATGACCCAACTTACTTTGTGCACGACAACGGAGCGGGCTTTGATATGGCGTCAGCTCATAATCTATTCGCTCCGTTCTCCAGGCTTCATACCGCCGATCAGTTTGAAGGTACGGGCATTGGACTCGCCACGGTTCAGCGCGTGATTGCCCGCCACGGGGGTTCTGTCTGGGCAGAAGCTGAGCCCGAAAAAGGCGCGACATTTTTTTTTACGCTGCCAAAACAGGCTCTTTTGAAATAAGCTACGTCACCACGCCCGGGCGGAGTCTCGTCTGTATGAGCGACCTGAATAGGACACGCTTACAGCCTCGGATCCACCGGCTCTGATTCCAGCGCCAGCACGGCAAACACGCACTCATGCACCCGATAAAGCGGCTCGTGTTTCACAAAGCGCTCCAAAGACTCAAGCCCTAGTGCAAATTCCCGCATCGCCAATGAGCGCTTGCGACCAAGCCCGCGCTGACGCAGGCGTTCGAGATTTTCGGGCATATCGTAGTTCGGCCCGTAGATGATACGCAGGTATTCCTTTCCCCGGCATTTGACTGCCGGCTGCGCATATCCCTTCTTGCTCTTGGTGATGAAATCCAGCGGTTTTACGACCATGCCCTCGCCGCCGTTAGCCGTCATCTCTTCCCACCAAAGCTCCGCTGCACGGCACTCTTCTGTGCTCGCGAGATTAACCGCGAGAATCTTGGTCTCTTTAAACAGGACAGTATCATGCCGGCAGAGTTCCGTCAGTTGGGTCATGTGCCAGATGTGATTCTTATCTGTGTGGACGGCGCCTTCGGAGGCAAGCAGGTGGAACGGTGCGATTTTAATATCCGCGAGCGATGAAACATTCCAGCAATAGCCGCGGTAGGCGGTGGTGAATTTATCCGCATTCTCTGCCATCGCAGAAAATTTCTGGATGAGCTTTTCCGTGTCCTTGCCGTTATGCTTTGCTTCGTTCAAGACCGAAAGCACATGCGAGAGTGAGTTCTTTGAGGCGGCGCCCACCGCAGCATATTGTTCGCGGAGCAGGCTCTGCGCTTTCAGAGACCAGGGCATGATCTCAGCATCGAAGCAGAACCAATCAGAGCTGAACTTCGCCCAGAAATCGGCTTTCGTCAGCGCTTGGGCAAAGCGTTCCAGAAGTTCTTTCTCCAATGCCGCGTCAGAAAAAAACGCCCGGCCGGTGCGTGTGTAAACTACGCCAAGTGCACACGGAAGTGCTGAGTCGGTGGCTGGCAGGAGGCCATCTGTGCCAACGACCGTATGACCGCCGCGCGCTCCGAAATGTTTCTCCGCCGCTGTGGCATCTTTGCATACCACAACCACCGCACGCGAGCCCATATGCTTTTCTTCACAGATCACCGTCGATGCGCCTGCTGCCCTGAAATACTCGAGCGCTTCGGTCGGGTATTCGAGGTAGCCTTCGCGTTTGCTTGTTTCGGGCGGTGACATCGTCGGTGGCAAATAGACGAGCCAGCGCGGGGCAACTGCAAAACGGCTCATCCATTCCAGTGCCGAGGCGGATTGATCTTCGGGAACGGTGAGGTTCGCAAAAATTGCGGTCTGCAACACCCGCTTACCCGTGACGTCGGCGATATCAAGAATATTATCATTTGCGCGTGTATCCCCGGTCTTTTCGGTCACGAGCGGCTTTGCCGGTTCGTAGTACATCTCGTGCGCCGGCACGTCGACAATCTCGAGCTCGGGATATCGTAATGCGGTGAGTTTACCACCGAACACACAACCTGTATCGATGTTGAGGGTATGGTTCACCCACTCGGCGTCGGGAACGGGAGTGTGGCCATAGACGACGTACGAATTACCCCTGTAATCGCGCGCCCATTCGAGGCGCACAGGTAGACCGTATTCGTCGATCTCGCCGGTTGTTTCGCCGTACATCGCAAACGAGCGCACGGCACCTGAAGCGCGGCCTTGCATCTCTTCCTTAAGACCTGCATGCGCAACGACGAGTTTACCACTGTCGAAGACAAAGTGGCTGCGCAGTGAGTCGAGAAATTCGATGGTGCGAGCCTTGAATTCGGCGGACTTATTTTCTAATTGCTCAAGCGATTGCTGCAATCCGTGCTTGACCTGTACTTTATCGCCGCGCAGCGCTTTGAGGAGTTTATGGTCGTGGTTGCCGACGACACAGAATGCCCGTTCATCAGCAATCGTGTCCATTGCAAGTTGCAATACCTCTGGTGTGTTTGGGCCACGGTCCACGAGATCTCCCAGGAAAATGATCCTGCGGCCTTCGGGATGTGAAACAGAGTATTTTTTCGCTGCTGTTTCGGCAACTTCGATGGAGTAGCCGAGCTTCTGCAACAATTCGCAGAGCTCGGTGAAGCACCCGTGGATGTCGCCGATGATATCAAAAGCACCGCCTTCGTGGCGTTTATCGACCAACAGCCGCTTGCGTTCGACGACGCAGGTCTCCGCTTCTTCCGCACTATCAATGTGATGGATAATGCGTATGCCTTCTTTTTTGATGTTACGGCGTGTATTCCGCAGTTCGGTATACTGCCGCTGCAGCACACCGAAAGAAATATTCCGATCTGTGCGCGCCTTGTTGCGCTCGGCACAAATCTTTTGTGGCAGATCGAACATGATAACGACCGGCAACACGTGGTATTTGCGGGCGAGTTCGAGTAGGGGCTTACGCGATTCCCTCTGTAAGTTTGTCGCATCAATGACCGTTAACAGCCCGCGTTCGAGGCGTTTTGCGGCGATGAAGCGCAGGACTTCAAACGCGGCAGTTGTTGCATCCTGGTTGTTTTCGTCATTCGATACGAGAAACCGGCAATAGTCCGAAGATATCACCTCGGCCGCGCCGAAATGCTTTTTGGCGAAGCTCGACTTGCCCGAACCCGACGGGCCAATCAGTAAAACAAAAGAGAACTCGGGGATTTCCATCTGTTTTGCCATATCAGCTTGTTTAAACGGGTATCAGAACCCACCTCGTGCGGGTTCTGATACCTTGCGCAACGATGTTGCGCGCGACGCATCCGCGCGTCGCAAGATCGCGCCAGAAGGCTCTGGCTGCGATCTTTCAAAAACTGCCATCTGCGTGGGGGCTCCCTTATCAACGTCGAGGCTACCGACCGGGAAGAACTCTACCCGATAACCAAAGCGCCGGGCGACTCCATTGGCCCAGGTCTCGAATTCTGCGCGTGTCCACTCAAAGCGGTGGTCACTGTGCCGAAATTTGCCCGCCGGCAGATTCGGGAAATTGCTGTTATATTCAGAGTTAGGTGTGGTGACGATGCAGAGCCGTGGCGTCGCAAATTCAAAGACGACGCGTTCGAGCGCGTTTACGCGATCAAGCTCCATATGTTCGATAACTTCGATCAGGCAAATGGCGTCAAAACCGGCGAAGCGTTTGTCGCGGTACATCAGCGACGATTGAAAGATCGTAACCCGTTTCTTCTGCGTCTCGCTGAGTTCGTCTAGTCGCAGCTTTGCGGCGGCGATTTCAAGTGGCCGTACCGAAACATCTGTTCCTGCAATTCGGGTGAAGGTCTTTTCCTTGAGGAGCAGGCGGAGCAACTTGCCCTCACCACAGCCGAGGTCAAGAACACTCGCAGCATCGTGTTGTTTCAGTTTTTCGACAACATCTTTCAGGCGTTGCTGGTTAAGGTTAAGCGTCGCTTCGAGCTTCTCCTCTTGCGCCTGGTGTGCTTGTTCTTTCTCTGCATCTGCAACGGCTTCTTCGGGCGATAAACCCGCAATTGCCATTTTTTCGAGATATTTTCTGCCTTTTAGATAACGCGAGACAATGAAATCGCGTTCGGGGTGCTCGTTCAGCCAATCTTTTCCCTTGGCAATCAGCTTTTCCGCTTCGTCCTCATCGACCCAATAGTGCTTTTCTTTGTCGAGCACCGGAATCAAAATATAGAGTTGTGCCAGAAAATTCTGGAGTGTAGTTGTTTTTCGCAGCGTGACGTTGTAATACGCGCTCTTGCCCCATTCAGGGAATTTTTCGTCGAGCGCAATGTTATCGTGCGCAATCTCGTATCCGAGGGGTGTGAACAGATTCGTCAGCACTTTTTCCCCGCCGCGCGAGGGGAGAGAATAAAGTCTTACGGTTAAGGGCAGTTCCACCTGAGGTAAATCCGGCTTATCTTTGCACTTACCACCGAGCGCGCTGCCATAGACCTGCGCGATGGCCACACTCATGAACGAAGAGCAGACAAAGGGCTTGTCGTTTACGTACTGTGCCAGCGGGCTGGATTCCGAAACCGAAGTTTTGTTTCCGCGGATCATGTGCACTGAGTCAATTTCCAGGAGCAGGGCGGCCGTGCACCGCGTAGAGCTGACTTCGCTGTAAAAGACGTGTGCGTTGCCAAAGCTCAGGTCGAATGCCTGCACCTTAGCGGGATGTTTATGCAGTAAGTAGCTAAGATCGTCTGCCTGATTCTGTTCCAGGGTAATTGTCATCAGCATGGGATTTTAGCCCGTTTCCCGTGGATATTTCTCCAGCAGCCCCTGAATAAATTTTCCATAATCATCTTTCATGGGTAATTCATAGTCAATGTAGATTTGCTTGCGCGTAGTGATAACCTTTTCATTCTTCATGGGATTAAAACCTTCTTTCGGCACTTCTTTCCAGTATAGTCCGACTCCTCGTTTTTGCCAACTCGGCAGATTATTGAAATTGATCCCTTTTTGGAACAGGAATTCATTCTTATCGGCAACGCTTAACCCCTCGAGCCTTGCAGTGGCTGCGGTATCCGTCATGCCTTCTTTGCGCAGAAGCCAGTAACAGTGAGAATTCATCGCATTCCGGTTGGCATCTTCGTTTCTCCAGCGAAAATAATCGACTACGGTCTTTGCGGCAGGCAGCTGACAGATGCGGCAGTCAAACGTGCCGAGCGCCTGTAATCCTAAGCTAAATTTGGCCGAAGCTTCGCCCGCGACTACAGATTCGAGTTTGCGCAATTTCCGGGAAAATGTGCTGTCGTCGGGGTGAAAAAGGATCGAGATTTCGTCGCTCTCCGTATACCCGTAGATGATATTGAAGCCGCAGCCAAATAAGTGCTCCGTGGTTTGTACCATCAAATCTCGGAACCTTTCGTCAAAAGGCGCCTCGAATTTGTGTACGTCGCGGGCTAACCGCGTAAAGCTCCGCCCGTCAGCGCGCGCCACGATGTAGATACCGGGCAGCACACAGTGGTCGTGGGCCGTCTCATAGACCCTCATCGCCTGATCGAGTTCGTCAAATTTCATTGCGCCATTCCTCCATTTTCTTTTCCATGGTCACCCCTTCACGCACAGAATCTGCTTCAGCTCGTGCACCACCTCGACCAGATCGCGCTGGTTTTGGATTACGGTATCGATGTCCTTGTACGCTCCTGGAATCTCGTCGATCACGGCCGCGTCTTTACGGCACTCCACGCCGTGCGTCTGCGCCGCGAGGTCGGCCTCGGTAAACGTGCGCTTCGCCTGACCACGGCTCATACGACGACCCGCGCCATGCGAAGCGCTTGTGAAGCTATCGGCGTTACCACGACCGCGCACAATATATGACTTCGTGCCCATCGAACCAGGAATAATACCCAGCTCCCCAGCACGCGCGGAAATCGCTCCCTTACGTGTGACGATCACATCGTCGCCGAAATGCACCTCTTCGCTCACATAGTTGTGGTGGCAGACAATCGCTTCGCCCACATGGAGCGTCGGGAAAAAATCCGCCAGCGCACCGAGGTACAGCTCGAGCATCGTCAGCCGGTTGAGGTAGGCATAGCGCTGCGCCCAAAACAGGTCGCGGCGATAAGCCTGCATCTCCGGTGTCTTCACGAGAAAGACCGCGAGATCTTTATCGGGCAGCTCGGCGTTGTGGGCAAGCGTGCGCGCGATGCCGATATGGTACTCCGCGAGTTCCTTGCCGATATAGCGCGAACCGCTGTGCAGCATCAGCCACACTCCGCCCTCAGTGTCGAGACAGAGTTCGATGAAGTGGTTTCCGCCACCCAAAGTGCCCGCTTGGCCCAGTACTTTGGCGCGATTTGCTTGAAATTTCTCTGTAATTCCTTCGAAATCTTTCAGCACCTCGTCGCGGTGGCGAATGAGATTTTTCACACGGGTATATTTGAAACCGGTCACAACGGGCTCCTTGTGGGATTGAAATCCGACAGGGATCGCCGCTTCGATACCGCTGCGTATCGCCGTGAGGCTTTCGGGCAAATCTACAGCCGAAAGGTTGGTTTTGACCGCAGCCATG
>CAYHJO010000004.1:0-32632 GCA_964356715.1 uncultured Turneriella sp.
GCACGCTCACGTCCTACGGCACGCCCAATGGCAGCCGTCGCGCGGGCGGCATCGGCATGGTGCTGTGCTGGACCGCGCTCACCATCATGGTGCCGTGCTTTATAGTGCTCATCGAGCGCTGGCGGCCGCAGAAACTCTCGCGCATACGCCGTTATGTCGAATCGAATAAGTCCCGGCTTCTCGCCGAAGCCATTTACCGGCTGCGCCGGCCGCTGACATGGACACTCTACGCTCTTGTGCCGCTATCGGTCGCTGCGAGCTGGTTTTACATGAAGCGCGATCGGTTTGAATACGATCTCAAGAAACTTACCATCAAGACCTCAGAGGGACCCGGCAGCGAACAATATTATATGAAGCGCGTCGACACAATACTCGGCAACGGCACCACGCCCTCAATTTTGCTCGCCGAAAACCGGGGAACAGCGAACCGCATCGCGAAACACCTTGAAGACCGCATCAAGCACCATGAACGAACCGGCAAGGCGACGCTGCTGAATTCTGTGCGCTGGCTGGACCAGTTTTACCCGCAGGACCAGGACAAGAAACACGCAATTATCAAAGAGTTGCGCCGCGTATTTCTGCCGAAGTATCTTTCGCTGATGGCTCCGAAAGAGCGCGAATGGGGCAAGGTTGCGCTTGCGGCTCTCAAATCAGAGCCGTTCAAGACAGAGGCTCTGCCCGAAATGGTGCTGCGCTTTTTCCGCGAAAAAGACGGCACGCTCGGGCGCGTGGTGTTTGTTGCTTCGGGGCGCAATGCGGTGCTTTCGAACGTGATGGATCTCGTGCGCATCGGCGAGGAAATTTCCGGTGAAGTGGAAATTGCTCCGGGAGCACGGCCGGTGGGCGGCAAAGTGCTCTTTGCCAGCGAGTCTCTCATCTTCATCGATATTCTGGATAATATCCGCACCGAAGGTCCGCTGGTGACGCTGATCTGCTTTCTCGCAGTCGGTGCGCTTATCCTCTTCGGATTCCGGCGGTTGCGCGAATTTCTGTTTGTCTATGCGTTTCTCACGTTTGGCATGCTGGCTTTTATCGCTTCGCTCTACGTTTTTGGCATCAAACTGAATTTCTTCAATTTTATCACGATTCCCATCACCATCGGTATTGGCGTCGATTATGCGATTAATATCTATTACCGTTACAAAGTGGAGAAAGAAAACTCGATCAAATCGACCATCGCCAATACCGGTTCGGCCGTCGCGCTTTGCTCCTGGACGACGATTATCGGCTATGGCACAATGCTGTGGGCGAAAAATCAGGCAATGGCTTCCTTCGGCATGATGGCGGTCATCGGCGAAATCTGTTGCCTGGCCTTTGCCCTGGTCTTTATGACTGCTTATCTCGCTGTGCGCGAAGACCACCGCGGAACTGTCTCTGTAGTGCCTGCGGCGGCGGTAGCCGCACCGCCGGCACAGAAGACGAAGCCACGTAAACGACGCACGAAAGCATAGCTTTCGTGCGTCGTTGAATCCCCTTAATCTCCTTTTCGCGGCAGAGCAGCTATACAACCCGGTGTGATGCTGTTCAGGGAAACGGATTTCCCGCTCGATGCGGAATTCAACGAGCCGTTATTCGAAAATATTTTTTTGCATAATGTGTATCCGGGCGAAAATTCCCTCAGGCGCGGAAAAAAAAATGCGCCTGCGAACTTTACCGATAAGGCTGAAATATGGGCGCTCTTCGATTCTCAGCCGCACTATAACGGCCTCAATCTCGTGCGCCGCCTGCGCCAATTGTGGGGCATTCACCTGACGCTGAGAATCGGCGCGCGTTCCAAAACCAACTCGGCGCCGCGCGGCGTCTGCGCCATCGCCGGGCCAACGAAAAAATCCCACAGCGTGTATTTTGAGGGTTATAAGGGCAATATTTCCGACGCGACGCGCGGCATTGTAACGATTGCACCGTATGCGAGCGCAGAAAAATCGCGCGCGTTGTCGCAGAAATTCTTTATTCGCCTGATCGTGCCGCTGAAAGGGCAGGGAGCGCTTGAAAAAATCGAATCGCTGCTGATGGCCTACAGCATTGTGCTGCTCATGGATCCGCAGCGCTTCGCGGGTATCGTCGATCCCGATATGTTTTTGTTTGTTCCGCCGGTAAGCGTACGCGCAGGGCTTGCCAGCTACCACGGCGGCGACAGCCTGCTCAATACACACCTGGTTTCGGGGTTCAATTTTTATGACAGCGCCGGCAAAACGCGTTATTTCACGCATGGCCTCAACCGGTTCGGCATGGCGGACTTATTGCTCAGCGAAGCCAATAAGAACCAGCCGCTGACAGCGGAAGACTATACTGCGGCTCTTAAAAAAGCACATGCGCTGTTTTTGCAATATCTCACCACCGGTGGAAAAAAACAACCGCCGGGCAAAGCCTTGCCGAAATCAGAGAAAATCCCCGAGCAGGTTGCGGCGATGACAGGTCGCAAGATTATAATGCTTGCCGTGTAAGGGAAACCCCTTACACGGTAAGCATTATGGATAGACCGGCAGGCCTTCGAGATACAGATTGTATTGTTTTTCGATCGCTTCTTTCATGAACAGCGCAACTGGCCCTGAAAACGCCGTTTTTTGCGACAGCACGTAGCCAACCGCATTAGCGGGACCCAGGGAAACGAAATAGCCCAGTTCAGGGTAGGTGTACGCCCGCGCCGCTTTGCCGGTCAAATCGGCGATCACAGTGCGCGCGACGTGCTGGCCCTTGCGTACCGCCGCTTGCGCGCTTTTCGTATTGAGACCAGGCCCCGGAATGTGGCTGTTATCCCCGGCCGCGTAAAACCTACCGCCGTTCTGGTACTCAAGCCTGCCATAGACGTCACAGGTATAAGCTGGCGTGGATTTCACACCCGGCACAAACAATACATGGCGTGTCTGCCGGGTTTCTTCTGTGCCGCCGGCGGAGCAGATTATGCTGCCGTTCTCGAATCTCAGAAATTCAGTCAGCAGGTGCACACGGATGCCGGCGGCATAGGCGGCTTTGAGCGCGGTAAAACCCAGCGAGGCATCGAAGGTGGGCAGCAGGCGGTCGCGGGCTTCGTACAGATCGACGCTGTTGCCGCGCGCAGCAAACTCGAAAGCAAACTGCACGCCGGTTGGGCCGCCGCCGATAACGGCGATGCTTTCGTGAGCGAGGTTGTTCACCAGATGTTGGCTGGCCTGGTCGTCGCGCAGTTGATCGAGCGTGATCACGCCCGGGGGGTGCGCGGGTGTGTGCGAGCCATGCGCAAGTATGATCGCACCGAAATTCCGACCGAGTTCTGCCGCTGGGTCTGTGGTAACCCGCTTCATATCAACCGCTTTATGCACAAAACGGAAATTAAAGCGCTGCGCGAGGTGCGAGAACGCAACTTCGTAGTGGTGCGCGTGCCTGCCGCGCGCGAGTTTATGCCACTGCGTGATTTTCTGGTGTCGCAGCCGCGCGTCGAAAAGCGTGACATCGTCGCCGTAGCCGAGCCGGTTGAGTTCAATGGCCGCGGCAACCCCCGCGTAACCACCACCGACGATTGCCACGTTCATGAACGTGGCCTCTGTAGCTCGATTGTCGTCGGCACCGAGCGCATCGTGCGCGCCGCCGACTCAGGCACATCCTGTGCTGTAATCACATCGCCGCAGTGCGGCGGATTCTCAGGACGGGAAGTCTTTCTTCTAAATGCCTGTTCCGCTCGGCGTAGAACGCCGCACGGCCAGGGTTCATTTCGCCCAGCGCGTTGTAGAGCGCCTGCTCGAAATAAAGTCCCTCCGACAGGTTACGCGACGCCTCGCGCGCAAACGCCTCTGAGTTTTCAAAGACAATGTGCCGCGTATTAAAGCGGTCGGAGGGCAGAATTTCCGCCATCTGCACAATGTTATGCACGCTTAATCCCCCGCCAACCGAAGTCAGTTTTTTCTGGTGGTTGAGTTTCGTGAGTGCATTGCGCGTCGCGCGCAACACTTCGTCGTCGTCGACCGTGAGGTGCATACTTTTTGACAGATCGCCGCGACCGATCGTTACCTGCGACAAGGCGGCAAATGCGCTCGAAGCAATCATCGCGTCGAGGTTTGCGACTGCCGTACCCGTTTCGAGATTGATTGCCAGTTTCGCCTCTTTGCCGGTTTCGCGCATAAGAATTTTTGCTGTTTCAACAAAGTTAGCCAGAGCATAGACGGTTTCCACCATAGGCGCGAGTATCACGTCGACGCCGATCGCGAGGCAGTCGCGCATATCGCGACGCGCTTCGGGGCCGCCGATTTTAACGACCAGCGGCATGAAGGATTTTCCCTCTTCCTGAGAGATCTCGCGCAGAAAGGCGATTTCAGCCGTGTCCATGTCTTCGACCTCGGTACCGGTTTTGAGGGCAACTACGAGGTTCTGCGCTTTGAGCTGTTTCAGCCGCTGCCGTAGCTCTGCCGTGCGTTCAGGATTATGCCGCATGTTCATTTATCGGTGGGATAAGTTATTGCCTGAAGACATAAAATGGCCGCAGGCCATTTTATGTCTTCAGGCTAAAACCATCAACCCATTCTGGTCGATGGTGAATTCGCGCGAGACAGAGGGGATATTCTTTTCGCGCAGGCGGCGGCCGAGATCGAGCGCGGCCGTGTCGGTGGTCTCGGGCCAGAAAGCCAGCAGCGTTGAACCCGCGCCCGAAAGGAAACATCCTAATGCACCTTCCCTGTACCAGTCGGCAAAAATCTCAAACATTCCTGGAATCAGGTGCGAACGCTGCGACGTGTGCACGCGGTCTTGCATGGCTGCGCGAAAGCTTTCGGTGTCAGAAGAAGTCAGCTCGTCTTTGGAGAGCAGGTAAACGAGCGCCGCGACGCGCGAAGTCTGAAACACGAGATCGGCGCGTGAGACCGTCACGGGTATCAGTTGCCGCGAATCGCGGGTTTCGAGTTTGAGGTCGGGTATAATACCGGCAATTTTGATTCGTGCCCTGACTTTGAGCGGCAGGTGCATGAATGCGGGACCGTTCTCTGCCTGGGGAGTCGCAGCGAGAAGGACATCGTGCCCGCCGGCAACCGTCGCGCCCGGCATGCTTCCGGCAGGCAGGCATAAATTCCAGCCGCCGTAAAGTGCTGCGGTCAGATTGTCAGGGTGCGGTTCGAATTCGAGCGCAAAGTCAAGCAATTGCTCGATGCGGTAAGCCATCTGGTGCTCGCGGCGAAGCGTTTCGTTCGCGAGCGTCAACCCCGCGAGAATGGCTGTGCTCGATGAGCCCAGGCCACGGCTGAACGGCACATTGACCAGCACCTGCACATCGTAGGCGACCGGCGGCTGCGCGGCCTTTTTCATCAGGTGGTTGTAGGCGCGGACAAACATGTTATCCGCTTCAACCTTTTTGGGCAGCGCCTTGGGTGACACGGCCCCCGAAGCGCCGGCGAGAAAGCTGAGCTTCAGACTGCCGTCGGAGCGATTCGCCCGGTCGCAGACAAACTCATTGCGCAGGTCGAGCGCGATGCCCCAGATATCAAAACCCGGGCCAAGGTTTGCCGGGGGGGGGGGTACCGAAATACGCAAGGGCGGCACGGACGGCATCCTTGCCGGCCGTCCCCCAGATACGTCCTCTATCGATGGAGACACCGGGTCAAAAACGGCCGCCAAAACCCAGTTACAAGTCATTTAGAGGTGGAAGCTGGCACACAAACTCTTTACGCTCTCTGTGCATGCATTATTGTGCACTATGGCAGCTTCCAACGAAATACTGATCTTCACCGCAATCAACGATACCGATGTCGCCGAAGAGCTGATTACCAATATGCTCGAAGCAGACCTGATCGTCAGCGGCACCATGTTTCCGGGCACAACGCTCCTGTACCGCTGGGAAAACAACATAAACCTCCACGAAGAAGAGAAGATCATTCTGAAATCCACGCGCGATAAATATGACAAGATCGAAGATTTTCTCATGCACCGCCATCCATACCGCTTCCCGGAAATCACCACCATCGACGCTTCATTCGGCACAGAGCGTTTCCGTGAATTTTGCCGCAACAAGCCCTGAAGTCTGTTTCCGGTAAATGGATGTTTTTTTCTTCTCATAAGCGCAAAAGCGACGAACTGGTCTATTCGGCTCTGTACGATATGTCGGATTACGGGCAGGTGCTGGCGGCAGCGAAATACCGCATGCTTTACGACGAACTTAAGCACGAACGCTGGAAATGGCATGCCCCCGAAATCGCCGACGAAAAAACTTTGGCCCTGGTGCACACGAAGCGCTACCTGCGCGATTTTTTCGGCGCGAGGCTCACTGAGGTGACGCAGCGCGCCGAGATTCCGATCGACAACCGCATTGTCGAAGCGGTGCGCGCCGCAACGCAGGGCACGATTCTTGCAGCGCAACTCGCGCTAAGATACGGGGTCGCCTCGAATCTCAGCGGCGGCTTTCATCATGCGTTCGCCGATCACGCCGAAGGGTTCTGCTTTCTCAACGATACCGCAATCGCGATACGTGCGTTGCGCCAGTCGCGTCCGGGCCTCAAAGTGCTGGTCGTCGATCTCGATGTGCATCAGGGTAACGGCACCGCGCATATTCTCCGCGGCGACGAACTTTCATATACCTTTTCGATGCATGAAAAGGATAATTACCCGGTCAAGCAGCAGAGCACGCGTGATGTCGACCTCGAATCGCATATCGGCGACGATGTCTATCTCGGTCTGCTCAAGGATAATCTGAAGAATATTGGCTCAGAATTTCTGCCGGATCTCATCTTCTATGTCGCGGGCGTCGATGTCTACAAAGAAGACGCGCTGGGCGGGCTGAGGCTCAGCATGGAAGGTGTCGCGAAACGCGACCGCATGGTGTGCGAATTTATGCCTGAAGTTCCGATTGTTGTGCTGCCCGCCGGCGGTTACGCGCGCAACCCTGCCGACACCGTGGCGCTGCACGCGCAGACGATACGCATTCTGCACGGGAGGAGCTGATACACGCACTGACGGTATCGGGTTAAACACGTGTCGGAAAAACGCTTTGATTTTCATGACCTGGAAGAAATCGATTTTTCCGAAGAGCTGCCCGCGGCGACGCATTTCAGCGGCGACAAAAAACTTTTTCTCGGCACGCTCAGCGAAGAAGAGCTCTGGCGCTCGCTGGAAAAAGTACAGATAATTGCCGAGCTCAAAGACCGTGGCTACCACCCGATTAAGCTCGAACTCGAATTTCTCACCGACCGGGATCACCGTTTTTATCTGGTTTTTAAAGGCGAAAAAATCATGCACATGCGCCTGCGGCTGTCGTTTTTCAGGCTGCACCGCCATCCGCTAATGCCCGCCACCAAAATGCTGTTTATCGACTGGCTGCAGACCCGGCATATACTCGCGAAGGGGCGTGAACGTTTTTTGTTTCCCGGGCAGGATGTACCGGGTCTTGGCATCTTCAACCGCATCGACCATTTTCTGCGCAATCTCGTGGTCGAGACGCACGCGTACGGCGGATTTAATATTCCCGAGTATTTTCACGATGCGCTGCTGTTCCACCGCGCCTTCCGCTTTTACGACCCGGCGCGCGAGGCTTTTTTTCGTGCGCTGCTGAGAGATCTGCGCGTGCACGGCGCGCGCGAAATTTCGCGCGCGCTGTCCGATGGCCGCATACGCGACCGCACAGGTGCGCCGATGGAATGGCACGGCACCGAGATGCTGATCTTCACGCACAAACCGTACGCTGATGTCGTGTTCGACAAGAGATACTACCGCGAAGTCGAAAAGGGCATGGCGGAACTAAAATTCACCCTCATGAAATGAGCCAGAATCCGGCATTATTTTCGGGAGAATCTGAATGTGCGCAGCATGTCTGCTGTGATTTTGCCTTCGTAATAGGCGCGGCCAATGATCGCGCCGAAAAGTTTTTTCTCGGCGAGCTTTTCAAGATCGGCCACTGAACTGACACCACCCGAAGCGATGAGTTTGATCGTGGGGAATTTAGCAGAGAGCTCGACATAGAGATCCAGGTCGGGGCCTTCGAGCATGCCATCTTTTTTGATCTGTGTCACGAGGTAGTTTTCAATACCGAGCGCCGTGAGCTCTGTCATGAGTTTTTCGACCGTGTATCCCGAATCTTTGATCCAGCCCGAGTGTTTCACCTCGTTACCCCAGGCATCGACCGTAATGAGCAGACTTTGCCTGAATCTCTCCACAATTCTCCCGAACTCGGGGCGATTGACAAAGGGCAGCGAACCAACCATGACAAAATCTTTGCCGGGCTCGAAACCGTTGTCAAAATAAAACTGGAAATCGTCGGCGCTGCGAATGCCGCCGCCGACTTCGCAGGGCACATTCACGCTGCGGCGGATTTCGGTGAACAGGCTGCCTTCGCACACGCGCCCTTCTTTGGAGCCCCTGAGATCGACCAGGTGCAGCCGTTCTGCGCCGTGATCGGCGAGATAATAGGCGAGATCGACGGGGCGCTCGTGGTAAATCGTCGCGGTGTTGTAGTCACCCTGTTTCAGGCGTACCACTTTGCCATCGAGTATATCGAGCGCGGGTATCAGCTTCATAACAGGTCGATGAAATTTTTCAGCAGCTTCAGCCCGGCGTCATGCGATTTTTCCGGGTGGAACTGTACCGCAAGCAGGTTTTCATGTTCAATGACTGAAGTGAAGGTCTGGCCATAGCGCGTCGTCGCGGCGGCGTACGGGTGTGTGCCTATCGCGGCGTAGCTGTGCACATAGTAAAACATGGTGTGCGGATTTATACCGTTGCCCAGCCGGCTTTGCGGCGTGAATTCGGTCGTCGTCCAGCCGATGTGTGGAATTGCCGGCGCCTCGGCGTTTTTTTCCAGACGCGTGATTTTACCTGGCAGAAAATTCAGGCCGTGCGAACCGGCAAATTCGGTCGAGCTTTCAAACAGCAGCTGGAAGCCGATACAAATGCCAAAGATAATCTTTTTGCGCGCATGCGCTTCGCGAATCACGTCGCCGAGGCGGCGGCGTTCGATCTCTTCCATTGCCCTTGCGAAGGCGCCGTCGCCAGGTAACAGCAGTACATCCGCCTCTGCTGCAATTTTTGGGTCGGCGGTTACGGTTACGCTCTGGCCTAGGTGCTCGAACGCTTTTTGCAGCGATCGGATATTGCCCATGCCGAAGTCGAGTTCTGCGATGCGGGCGCTGCTCACAGAGAGCCTTTCGTCGAAGGAATTTCATTCGCGCGCCGCGAGTCGATCGCGACAGCCTGCCTGAGCGCAAAACCGAGCGCCTTGAAGATCGATTCATGGATGTGGTGGCGGTTGTCGCCGTAGTGCACCTGCACATGCAGGTTCATTGCAGCGTGGATCGAAAGCTTGTGCAAAAATTCAAGCGTGAGTTCAGAGTCGTATATGCCGAATTTGCCCATCGGCTTGAGCGGCTCGCCTGTGTATTTGAAGTAGGGCCGGCCGGACAGATCGAGCGTAACCGTGGTCAATACCTCGTCCATCGGCAGCGTGAACGAGCCGTAACGGAATATACCGGCTTTGTTGCCGAGCGTCTGCTGCAAGGCCTGGCCGAACACTATAGCAGTGTCTTCGACCGAGTGGTGGCAGTCTATTTCAATGTCGCCGTGCAGCCGCAGTTCGAGATCGAACATGCTGTACTTGACGATGTGGCCGAGCATATGCTCGAAGAATGGAATCGGGTTTTGCCCGCTCATACGCGCGTGGCCATCCAGGTTCAGCGCCAGCGAAATGCTGGTCTCATTCGTTTTGCGCTCAATTTGTGCGGTGCGCGACACGGCTATGCATTTTCAATTCAAAACAGCCCGTCAATCTTATGTCGGGAAGACCTTATGCACCATTTTCCGCAGGGGGCAATAAAGACTTTTCGCAGCAACGCTTTCTCTGTGCAGGTCTACAGAGGGTAAATGTCACTGACTACTTTTTTCAAATTCCTTTCACCTAAGGATACCACTTTCTTCCCCTTGTTCAAGCAGGATACGGATAACCTGATTGTCATGGGTAACGTGCTCTATGACCTTGTCAGCGAACGCAAGGAAAAGGTGCGGTCGAAATTGACCGAAGAAATTGACCGGCTGGAGAACGTCGGCGACGATATCACGCACGAAATTTACGTTGCGCTGGAGAAAACTTTTATTACGCCGTTTGACCGCGAAGATGTGCACGCGCTGGCTGCCGCTCTCGACGACATTGCCGATTATATCCAGGGCTCGGCGGCGCGCGTCAGGCTTTATCATATCGCCTCAATTCCGGCTCCTGTCGTCGACATGACAAAAATACTACAGGAAGGCATCATCGAAATATCCAAATCTGTCGCTTTGCTGATGGATCTGAAAAAGCACAAAGAGATCAACGCATCGCTGGTCAAGATCCACAGTCTCGAAAACGCCGCCGACCGAATATTTAATTCGGCGATCGAGCAGCTGTTTCTCAAAGAAAAGAATGCGATTAAGCTGATCCAAATGAAAGAACTGCTGGCGATGGTCGAAACCGCGACAGACCGCTGTGAAGATGTTGCCAACGTCATCGAAAGTATCGTTATCAAGTATTCATAAAATGGACTTGTTCCTGGTCGTCATTGTTCTCGCGCTGCTGTTTGATTTTATCAATGGCTTCCACGACGCGGCGAATTCGATCGCCACGATTGTTTCGACGCGCGTCCTCTCCCCTGTGCAGGCCGTCTTGTGGGCGGGGTTTTTCAACTTTCTCGCATTCTATATTTTTCACCTGCACGTGGCCGACACCGTGGCCAAGACGGTTGACACGAACGGCATAACCATGATGGTCATCATCGCGGGCCTTCTCGCCGCAATCACATGGAACCTCATTACCTGGTATTACGGTATCCCTTCGAGTTCGTCGCATACGCTGATCGGCGGTTTTGCCGGCGGCGCATGGGCGCATGGAGGGTTTGGCCTGGTAAAAATGAAAACAATCTGGCCGATTCTGCTTTTTATCGCCCTCGCGCCGATTATCGGCATGATTATTTCTTACATCAATTCGATTCTCCTGTTGCACATATGCAAGCGTGCGCATCCGATGAGCGCCGAGAAATGGTTCAGACGCCTGCAATTGCTGTCTTCAGCGGCGTTTTCACTGGGCCACGGCGGCAACGACGCACAGAAGGTGATGGGCATTATCGGTGCTGCGATGCTGGTCAGCGGCAAGATTACCAGTCTGTCCCAGTTGCCGCAATGGGTAGTCATCTCGTGCTACGGTGCAATCGGTTGCGGGACTCTGTTTGGTGGCTGGCGCATCGTCAAGACCATGGGATCGAAGATCACGAAGCTCACCGCGTTTGAAGGGGTTGCGTCTGAAACCGCCGGCGCGATCACGCTTTTTTCAACGGGCAGCTTTGGTATTCCCGTGAGCACGACGCATACCATAACTGGCAGTATTATCGGTGTCGGCTTAGCGAAGCGTATCAGCGCGGTGCGCTGGGGTATTACCGTGAAACTCTTCTGGGCGTGGATTATTACGATTCCCGTTTCTGCACTTTTTGCACTTGGCTTCTATCATCTGATCAAATTCTTCAGATAATGCTCAAATCTCTCGAAAATATTTACGGCCAGCGGCGCGGGAGCTCGAAATACGACGGTTTCGTCTGCACTTTCGATCTCGACAAGACCTACCTCGATACGCGTTTTGAATCGTTGCGCAAACTCGTACGCATACCGTTTGAAAAAGCGGAGCATAAAAAGAATATTCCCGGGGTTGCGGCCGTGGTGCGCGTGCTGCGCCGCGGCCGCGGCGATGCTTCACCCCCGGTGCCGATCTATTTTATTTCCGGTTCTCCCGAGGGAATGCACAAGGTTATTTCTGAAAAGCTGCGGCTCGACGGCGTCGGCTTTGACGGCATTCTGTTCAAAAACTGGCGTTCTGCCGTGAAGAAATTTCAGTTCAAGAAGATCATCGATAAAATTGGCTTCAAACTTGCGGCGCTCATTTATGCGCGCAGCGTGTTCCCGCTCAAAGCGCAGGAACTGCTTTTTGGCGACGATTCGGAATACGATGCGACAATCTACGCGCTCTACGCCGATATCGTCTCAGGTGCGCTCGAAGACTATGAAGTGCTGACGATCCTGAAAAAATGGGCCGTTGCAGCCGATGAAATGGAGCTCATCGCGCATAACCTGAAAAAACTCCGGGAAAGCGGTTTCAAGCCCCGCGATGCGGTGCAGCGCATATTTATTCACCTCGAGCAGAAGACATCCGCGCACCTGCACACAACGCTGTCTGACAAGGTTGTGCCGACGCAAAATTACTTCCAGACTGCGGTGATTCTTTATAAGATGGATGCGATTACGCGCCCCGGTCTGTTCCGGATTATTTCAGATATGATTCGTAACAACCGGTTCGGTGTAAATGAGTTCACCTCATCCACTGAAGACCTGCTGCGCCGGGGCCTCATTGACCGGGGTGAAGCGCGCAAGCTCTTGAAAAATGTCTATAAGGGTAACCCGCTGGCGCTGCCGAGGCGCATCATTTCCGATCTGCGCAGTGATTTTGTCCGCACCCTCGACACATTCAGCCGGGTACCCGATTCGCTTATGCCACCGATGCGCCGTGCGGCCGACAAAGACCTGACGCTGGTCGAGCGCTATTTAAGGTTTGTGCCAAAACGGCAGGTCTGATTCTCCGCCTGCGAACCGAAAAAGTGCGTCCGGTTGCGGTGATTCGTTTGACACGGCACACCGACAAGTTGCGGTCAGCCGATGAAAAAAATACTCACAATCGGCGCTGCCTGCCTGCTGGTGGCATGCGGCCCGAAAGAAAATAATGCCAGCAATCACATCGAAGCATCTGCGGTAATCTACCAGCAGGATGGAAAAGATTTTGAAGGTTTTATTTCTTATCCGAAGAAAGCGGATAAGAAACTCGCGGCCGTTCTGGTGATACATGACTGGGATGGCCTGGACGAATATGAGCAGACGCGGACAAAAATGCTGGCCGAGAACGGCTATGTCGCCTTTGCGATGGATATGTACGGCAAAGGTATTCGGGCCAAAGATCACAAAGAAGCCGCCGAACTCAGCGGTGCATTCGGCAGAGACCGCAAACTTTTGCGCTCGCGCATCGAGACTGCCCTGGCTGTGCTGAGGGCGCGCAAAGAAGTGGATCCCGCAAAGGTTATCCTCATGGGGTATTGTTTCGGCGGCATGGCGGCGATCGAATCGGCGCTTATGGGTGCGGAGGTTAAAGGTGTCGCTACTTTCCACGCGGCGTTGTCTTTCCCGACAATCACTGCCGATGCGAAGAATGTCAAAGCGCCGGTTCTGATCCATCACGGCGGCGCGGATAAATTTATCAGCCCCAAAGACATTGCGAAGCTCAAGTCAGAATTTGACAAGGCGGGCGTGAAATACCAGTTCATCGTGCATGAAGGTGCGACACACGGCTTTACGCTCAAAACCAACCATGGCCAGCACATGGGGATGCAATACGACGCGAAGGGCGACCTTGCTTCGTGGGCCAGTCTGTTGTCATTCCTGCGCACAAACCTGAAGTAATATCCCTATTTACCCGGTAGTTAAGCACCCGGGATTACAGACTTTCAAATGCCAACAATGCCGGTGGGGACAATAAAAAAGCGGCCTCGTGGCCGCCCTTATTTTTCATTGCGTGATTGGGGTACGAAGTACCCCACCAATCACGCAATTTTGATTATTAAGCTTTCTCGAGGATAAGCGCGCCACCCACGCCGCCACCGGCGCAGATCGATCCCATCGCGTATTTTGCACCGCCTTCGAGATCGAGCAGCTGGTTGATCAGCACACGAATGCCTGTTGCTCCCAATGGATGACCCATCGCGAGAGTACCGCCGTTCGGGTTCACATCACCTTTTTCGAGACGCGAGACGAGATCGTATTTGAACTCATCGCGCGCCACAACCATCGAACCGAGTGCAGTGGCGGCGAACGCTTCGTGGATCTCGTATTTGTTGATGTCATCCCAGCTGAGACCGGTGTTTTCCAGCGCCTGCTTCATCGCGTAGGCGATGCCCAGACCCATGACTGCCGGATCGACGCCGGCGTAACCCCAACCGGCAATTTTGGCGAGAATCGGCAGGCCGAGCTCTTTCGCTTTGGATTCGGTCGTCATGATGACGGCTCCTGCACCATCAGACTGCGGGCAGGCGTTGAACAGTGTTACCACAGGCTTCGCTGTTTCTACGTATTTTTTGCCGATCCATTTTTCAAATTTGTCGTATAGTCCCTTGAGGCCACCTGGCATTTTTTCGTAAATCACCGGTGATTTTGCAAAACGCTCGGGCTTTTCGATAAAACCCGTTTTACCCATGACGAATTCGTCTTTGCTGAGAATTTCATCCGGTTTTTCGCCGTATTTCACGGGCAGCAGATATTTGTCGTACTTGCCCGCAGTCAGTGCGTCGAATGCTTTTTTGTATGAGCCATGTGCATACTTGTCGAGGTCTTCGCGCGAAAGGTTCAGTTTCTGCGCGACGATCTCGGCGGTGGCAAACATCATGGCGTCGCGTATGGGGTCGTTCAACCCTTCAGCCACTCCGTCGATCAGCTTGATATCCGGCATATTAGGCACTTCAGCCCAGTTTGCCTTGAGTTTGTCTACGTTGGCAGTCTTGGAGTTGTGTTTCGCACCGTCGAGGTAGATGGGAAAGTTTGACATCGACTCTTCGCCGATAACCACAACGACTTCGTTTTCGCCGGTGATGATACGGCGTGCGCCTTCGAATACGGCTTCGAAGCCTGAAACGCAGTTGTTCGCCACGGTCACCGCACTGGCATTGAGCGGCAGTTCGTTTTTCACCGAGATCACGCGTGCTGCGTTTGGCGCTTTCGATGACTGACCAATTTCGCCGGCGATAACGCAGTCGATCTTACTCTTGTCGAGTTTTGTGCGTTTCAGCAGGTCTTCCACCACCAGCGAGCCCAGCTGAAAAGAGTGCATGCCAGAAAGTGCAGAACCTGCCTGACCGACGGGTGTTCTGACGGCACCGGCTATCACAATTCTGTCTCCATCACGGTCAAATTTGATTTTTCTTGCCATAGTTTTCTCCTTGAGATTTGGCACAAACCATCGCGGGCACAGCCCGCGATGGTTTGTGCCAATTAATTATTTGCCCAGTGCCGCCTTGAGTTCGTCTTTGAGCGGTGGCAGCACGTTGAACAGGTCGTCCACGATGCCGTACGTTGAAACCTTGAAGATCGGTGCATCGGCGTCTTTGTTGATCGCCACGATGTACTTGGAAGACCCCATACCTGCCATGTGCTGAATCGCGCCGGAGATGCCGACCGCGATGTAGAGTTTCGGTGAAACTGTCTGACCGGTCTGGCCGATCTGTAGGGTATGGTCGCACCAGCCTGCATCTACAACTGCCCGTGTTGCACCGACGCCTGCGCCGAGAATGTCGGCGAGTTGCTCGATCAGCGGGAAGTTCTCAGGGCCTTTGATGCCACGGCCGCCTGAAACCACGATGTCGGCTTCAGTCAGTGAAACGCGTGAACCGCTTTTCGCTTCGAATTTCACCTGTTTTGCTTTCGATGCACCTGCATCGACAGTGATGCTTTCGACCGTGCCCGCACCTGCGTTATCAGCGATCGGATGTGCATTCGGGCGGATTGTGATCACCTGCGGAGAAGCCTTCACTTTCAGTGACACAAACGCCTTACCTGAATAAACCGGCTTGCGGATTTTTACGCGGTCGCCGTCCATGCTGATGTCGGTTGCATCAGAGATCACACCGGTGTTCAGGTGCGTTGCAATGCGCGAAGAGATGTCGCGGCCTATCCATGAGTGGGGCAGGATCACGATTTCATAACCTTTGCCCTTCACGAGGTCGGCGATTGCTTTTGCATATGCTTCGCCGTTATATGTTGCGATTTCGCCGACATAGACGGTGGCCGCACCGTGCTTTGCCACTTCCGCCGCGCCTGCTGCGGCGCCTGAACCGATCAATACTGTCGAAACATCGCCGAGTTTTTTTCCGACGCTGGTTGTTTCACGCGAAGCTTTTCTCAAGACTCCGCCGGCGATTTCGCCTACTGCTAGAATTTTTGCCATGTTATTTCTCCTTGATCCTTAAGCTTAGATAGCGCGGCTTAGATAGCCTTGATTTCTTCGCGCAGAGCTTTCACGAGCTCTTTCGCTTTCGCTGCGGCGTCTGCGCCGTCGATCGTGCGGCCTGCCGGGCGTGCGGGTGGCGGTTCGAATCCCAATACTTCGATTTTGGTCTCTGCAGCAATGTTTACCGGCTTGGATTCGATCGGCTTCTTTTTAGAAGCCATAATGCCTTTCAGCGAAGGGTAGCGCGGTTCGTTGAGACCTGCGTTCGCGGTGATAACCACGGGGAGAGAAGATTCGTAAACGGCTTCGCCGCCGTCTGCTTCGCATTCGATCACGGCTTTGTCGCCGGAAACTTCGACTTTTTTCGCGAATGAAACGCAGCCCCAGCCTTTGAGCGTCGCGAGAATGAGCGGAACCTGACCGTTGTCAGAGTCTGAACCCTGGCGGCCGGCAAGTATAACTTTATAGTCAGCGCCTTCGATTGCCGTAGCGATGGCTTTTGCAATGCCAAAGCTGTCGAGCATCTGGTAACCATCGACCTTTACGTGGATCGCCGTATCGGCACCCATTGCAAAAGCGGAGCGCAGCGCGTTCTGCACCGAGTCGTCACCGACTGCGAGCGCTGTAACGGTGCCACCGGATTTTTCTTTCATGCGTATCGCTTCTTCGAGTGCGATCTCATCATAGGGTGAGATAGTCCACTTAATACCGGCTTCGGAAATTTTTCCCGCAGCGACGTTTATTTTTGCCTCGGTATCGGGCACTTGCTTAATCAGAACCAGTGTGTTCATCCGTTACTCCTTTTGTTTGCGTAATTGATGGGTTTGCCTCAGGCAAACCCATCAATTACGCGTCATTTCTATGCTGTCCAGAACCTTGTCCAGACTCTTGATCGAGCGCCTGATATTTCTCAGGTTCAGAGAATAATGCATCTCTTTGCCCAGCTTCTCAGACTTCACGACTTTGGCTTCTCTCAGCACATGCAGGTGGTGCGAAACCGTCGGGCGACCCACGTTAAAATAGGCCGCGAGATCGTTCACGCACAGACTGCCGTGTTTGCCGAGTAGAACGATAATCCCTTGCCGGGTTTCGTCAGACAATGCCCGCAAGACCTCTGTCTTGAACAGGTATATGTTTTCCGGCGAAACGGTTTTGCGCCGCAAGATCGTGCCCTGTAGCGCTTTTCCGTTCTGCATTGCATTCCGCTCAGCTTCAGCCAACGCGTCGAAATTCATCGACGCGTTGCCACTTTTTGCGATCAAAACACGCCGAATAGAAAAAATGCAATTTAGGGATGCTTATCCGCCCTGCTGCTGGGCCAGGCCTGCGCTCTGACGGCAGATTTTATTTGGGTTTGAGCCGGTATTGCTTGGCCTTCGCCTCGATCTTTTGCTGCTGCCGCAGCAAGGCAAAGGCGCGGCTCAGGCTCTCGGGGCTGGTATTGAGTGTCGCGGCCAGCTGGTGTTTGCGGTAGGGCAGGACAACCCAATCAGCCCCCGCGCCCAACCTCAGCAGGTAATCATAGAGGCGGTCTGGCACACTTTTCATCGAGGTCGCGGCCGTCTGTTCGATGAGATCCATCATCGTGGTTGAATACTGCCGGTTAAAAGAAAGCAGCCATTCGGGATGGCGGCGCATGAAAGTGTGGAAACGATTTTCTGTCCAGTGAATGACCGCGCCGTCGGTGAGCGCAGCGAGCGTTGCCACATATTTTTTTTGCGGCGCGGAATCGAACAACGGCGGCAGTCCGGCAATTTCACCCTTTGCGTATGTCTTAAGCACGCATTCGTTGCCGGCCGCATCCATGCGAAACCATTTGAAAGTCCCCCTGGCGATCAAGTAGATGCCGCCGTATGGCTGGCCTTCATGGAATACGGCGCAACCGCGCGCAATCTGCCGGGGTTTGCCGTGTTGCACAAAGAGTGCGCTGAGTTTAGGGTCCTCAGTCACCAACAGTTCCGATCGTGGTTCGCTGAGCATTCCTTGTCAGGTAAACCGCTATGCTCTGCCCGCAAAGCAGAATTTATCGTCCTGTCAAAGCGCGAATTTTTGTTTTGAGATCGGCGATCGCCTGTGCATCAAGATGAGAAAAACCGAACAGAGCAGCCGCGGCCGGCCTGCGCGCCGAATAGGTAAAGGTGCTTTGCCAGCCGCATCCGTTATCTGCGAAACGCCTGGCGGTCAGATCAAAATCGCGCCGTGTCTTTCGCCAGCGGGCAAAAATCGAAAGCCCTGCGGCCGAGGCTTCGAAGGCAAAAAGGTCGCCGAGATTTTCTGCGAGCGCCGCGAACAGCAGGTTATGGCGTTCGTTGTAAATCTTTTTCATGCGCGCAATGTGCAGGCGGTAGGCGCCCGAGGCCATAAAAGCTGCCATTGCCATCTGGTCAGACAAAGCCGGCGGCAGCGAATCGTAATGCTGGCGTGCGCGCAGAAAAGGTTCGACGAGAGCATCGGGCAGGACGCAATAACCCAATCGCAGTGAGGCGAACATCGTGCGCGAAAACGAACCGACATAAATAACGCGGTCGTCTGCGTCGACGAGCTTTAAAGCCTGCGGCGCGTTGGGTAGACGCGAAAATTCGCTGTCGTATTCGTCTTCGACGATGAAGGCGTTGTGGCTGCGGGCAAACTGCATGAGCTCTGCGCGGCGTGTGGGCGACATACGTATGCCGGTCGGGAATTGGCTCGCCGGTGTGACAAACAGCAGGCGGCACGGTTTTTTCGGCAAGCGCATACCTTCGCGGTCGAGCGGACAGGCAAGGCCGCGCGCTCCGGTTGCTTGCACCGCGGCGCGAATACCGCGAAAACCGGGATCTTCAAATGCGGCACGGTCTTTCGCGTCGAGTAGCAACTGCGCAATGAGTGCGATTGCCTGTGTCGAACCGTTAACGATCACGATATTTTCGGCGGTTGTGTTTAGTCCGCGCGAATACGCAAGGTGAGTGGCAATGGCCTTTCTGAGTTCAGCAAAGCCTGCGGCGGATGTATGGAAGCGCGAGCCGGCGCTGCCGGCACGGCGGTGGCTGTCTTTGATGGCGCGCCGCCATTGCACTTCGGGAAAATATTCGTCGGCTAGTCTGCCGGGTGAGAAAAACGCCGGCGCGTCCCGCTTTTCGAGCGGGGCGAGCCTTTTTGCCCAGGCAGAAAGGTGCACGCTTTGCGCACGCGGTGTTTTGGGGCGCTGTTGCGGCACATTGGTTACGAACACGCCGGAACCAGGGACAACTCTAATGAGGCTTTCCGCCGCCAGCATTGCGAGCACCAGATTCACCGTGCCGCGCGACACACCGAGCTCTTGCGCGAGCGCGCGCGAACCCGGTAGTTTTTCGTGCGCGCGAAAACGCCCCGCGAGTATTTCACGGCGCAGGCTCTCGAACAGGGGTCTCGCTTTGTTGCGGGGGCTGGTGATGGTTGCCGTGAGTCGCATGTGTTTCCGCGGGGGGAATCCCCCTAAAATCGCTGAATTCAACTGGTACAGTAAAAAAATTATAAACCGGACTTTTAAAGTACCTGTGGATTTGTTATCATACGCGCAGAGGAAACATGGAAAAGCTCAACACACCGAAAGAACCAGCGATACCGATGCGGCGCAGCGAACACAGCGAAACCGACGCGGCGGAAATAGAGGCTTTTTTGCAGCGTATGTCGTTCGGCTATCTCGGCACCGGGAGCGAGACCGCGTACCCCAGTATCGTGCCGCTGAACTTTGTCTGGCATGCGGGTGCCGTGTATTTCCATAGCAGCCGGCTCGGCCAAAAGGTGAAAGAACTCAAACGCAACAATGCGGTGACGTTTTGTGTGGCAGACGAGGTCGCACTCATACCCTCGTATTTCACCAGCGAAAAACTTGCATGCCCCGCGACCGCGTTCTTCAAGTCGGTGATGGTCTATGGCCGCGCGGTGATCGTCGAAGAAGTCGACGAAAAAGTTGCGGCACTATCGGCTTTTATGCAGAAGCTGCAGCCCGAGGGCGGTTACACCCCGTTCGACATCAGTGACGACGAATACCGGCGCGAAATCAAGTCAGTGCTCGTGGTGAAGATTGTGCCCGATTCGCTTTCGGCGAAATTTAAATTCGGGCAGAACCGCAATGAAGAAGAGTGGATCAGGGTACGCGATGGTCTCGCACAGCGGGGTAAACCGAAAGACGCCGAAGCCGTGCAAGAGATGGAAAAGCGTTGTCCATTCCACTAGCCCTCAATCCGCCATTTTTGGCGCAGGTAGTTAGTCATTGGTTCGCCGCCCGCAGAACTTGCTGCTGCGATGAGGTTGCGTTCGACCTGTGCGGTGTTTTTCGCCTGTCCCTGCGCTTTGGCGATTGCGGCGAGCTCCTGTAAAAAGCGCCGGGTTATTTCGGCGCCGAACTGGCGGTAGAGATCATACAGCAGGCCGCTCAAAATCCATCCGCGATAGTAACCCTTGCGGTCTTTGGACAATGCGACCCTGAACGAAAGACCTGATTCCCAGAATTGCCGCGCGTGTTCACCCACGCTTTGGTTGCGCGGGTAGCGGTGGGTGCGGAATTTTTCCTGATAGCGTTCTGCATTGTAGCCCAGCCGGTCATAACAAACGCTCATCGCAAATTCGGGATATGCCGATGCAATCACGTCATGCCCCGAGGCCGGGTCGAGCGCAGGACTAAAGGGATAGTTCGGGTTTGCCTGGCTGGAGCCCCCGCGGCCGAACTCATAAAACCCGACCTGCCACGTAAAAGGATCTTTGAGGTCGCCGATCAGCCGGTACGCTTCGCGGAATTCCGCAACAGCGATTTCGGCCTGACCGCCGGCACCGCAACCCGCCCCGCAGGTTTTTTCCACGAGTGCAATACTGCCCATTTTCGGAAAGTTTCTGTGCGCGTTAGAGGGCCAGGCTCCGCCGCTGAACTCTGCGTAAACGGCGGCGCAGGTGTCGGCATTCTTCACAATTGCCGGCACGTCTGCCTCGGGAAAACGGAATGGCGACAATATTACCATGCGTTCGCCACGATAGACGTTGAGCTTTGCGCGCGTTTGCCGATAACTCACGTGGTCTACTATATTGCCCGGCAATTCGGCGACGACGAGCTCAGCCGGGCCACCTTGTTGCTGCACACATTTCCACGAATAAGCATCGTTGGGGTCACTCTGCGCAGTGCTGTTCAAACCGCGCTGCTCATGGCAGGCGACGTCCATCTGCACTGCATGCAATGAGCCGTCTGTCTGCCGGCAGCGCCAGCCATAAGCGCGGTTGGGCGCGCGATTCTCTCGTGTCTCCTTACCGGCATCGTCGACGATGAGTGCGCGGCTGCCGGGCTGGTGTTTCTGGCAAAACGCCGCTACCTGAACGCCGCCGAGATCTTTGGCGGGTAGCGGAACGGTGTTCAGGATTGCGGCGCTGAAGAACGCACAAGATACGAGGATTTTTTTCATGATGAGGCATTCGGTCTTGGGCCGTGGGTGTCAAGAAGTGCGGGAAGCAACTTATCTATTCCGGAGACATATGTTACAGGTGGGTTGCTGAAATAAGCGCCCGTCCTAAAGCGGTTTTACCACAAAACTGACTATTTGTTTCCAGCCGAACACGAATGCGTTATCGCAAACACTGCGCACATGAAAGTAGATGAGGCAACCGGCGGCGAGTCCCGTGAGATTGACCGTCAGGTACCGATGCCCGTATCAGCCGGGTCACCTGCCGGGAATGGGTGAGGCTCCCAATGTCTTGACTTCGACCGCGGACAAAAGTGCGAGTGCGACGAGCAAAACGGCGAATTTATAGAGCGTCGTTTTGTCGCCGTTTGCCGGCGCATCTTTGCCGAAGGCGCGGAATGCGATCAAAATCGCAATCAGAACCAACAGACCCTCATGCGTCAGCACGAAGGCGAGTAGCGTGACACCTGCGAGAACGAGGCGCTGCATTTTTGTGAGCGCGGCCAGACCGCGGTTGCCGTCGAGCTGCCAGAATGGCAGAAGATTGAAGAGATTAATCCACGCCGAAAGGCGGGTCAGCGCCCCGAGAATCGGTGTTCCCGAAAGTTCGAACGCGCCAAAGCAGAACGCCGTGGCAATCAGCCCCCACACCGGGCCGCCGAGACCGACGCGCGCATTTTCGACCGGGTTTGCAGGATTTTCATGCAGCCGCACGTACGCGCCGAGGCCGGGTATGAACATCGGTGCGCTGGCTTTGATGCCGAGGCGCGTGAGCTCAAAGACATGTCCCATCTCGTGTAAATAGATACAGAATAACAGGCCGGCAGCCAGAGGCCAGCCGAAGAGCGACCAGTAAAGGCCCAGCGATAAGAAGATGGAAAAGAAGGTACTGGCCTTGGTCAGCCCCAGAAGCAATAGCTTGCCCTTGGTGAGAACAAAGGCAATGATAACCTTGAATTTCCAAAAGAACAGGCCGATGACAATAAAAAATCCGAATTTCTTTTTCATGTCGCCGTCCTGAGCGAGCGGCTTTTCTTTTTGGGATTCAGGAACCTTTTGGTTGAGATCCTGGATCTTTTCGCCGATCAGCTGATACTGCCTGCTGCCGATCGGCAGGTACTGTAGCGCAGCGCGCCAGGTATCGCGCGCTGCGGCAAAATTGCCGGTTGCAGTCAGTTCAGCAGCGCGCGCAGACGCCTGCTCAAGCTCGTCGCGAAAAACCAGAGCCGAACAGACAGGGCAGGTCAGCGTGCCGTCGGGCATTTCGCTCGCGCAGCTGCGGCATTTAAACATTTTTCATATCTTGCGCGGCACTGCGCATAGCGTCGCCGATTTCAAACGGACCGGCAATCGTGACCTTCGGCTTTGCGGTGCGCCGCGCGGCTTCAAACAGGGCAAAGCCGATGATGATGAGACCGACAAAATTCGAAAAGCCGGCGAGAAATGGCAGCATCAGCACATACCCCGCAAAAACGGCAAGCCCCAATAGCAGAGCGCCAAGGCCCGGCCGCTCGCGAACATCAGCCTGTGTGGTTTGCGTACCTTCACCGGCGGGGCTCTGCGCTGCAGCAGACTTTGCAGGCAGGATCTTTTTCACCGCTTCGGCTTTGCTGCCGGGTTTAGCGCCCGGAACCAGGGTCCCCGGCACGGTGGAAGCCGCCGCCGCTGTTTGCAGATCTTGTTTGCGCATCTCTTCGATGATGAGCGGTACGTACGTGCTGACGATGGATATATAGGTGAGTAATACCGCAATGACGCTGTACTTGATGCCGCCGCGGTAATCGGAGCCGATCATCACCGCTTTCCCGACCATGTAGCCGACGAGAATGGCGATCAGGCCGATTTCATAGCCGGTAATCTTGAGCACGGCAAAATAGATGATGAACCCGGCAATGGCCGCGCCGAGGCCGAACAAAATACTTTTGAGAATTTCTTTGGCGCCCGATTTTCGATTGAGCGTCGTGCGGACGGTTTCGGTGCACCCGGCGCACAGGCTCTGGCTGTTCACGGAAAAATACTGCTGCGTGAGCTCATTTTTGCACGAGGCACAGGCAATGCCCAAAGTAGGGGCGTCAAATTCGGCTTTGTCGAATTGCAGATCTTGATCGGTCTTTTCGCTGCTCATTGTCCAGAGCGACCGGCAAATTGAGCCAAGCAACTTCTTTTTGATATGGTGATTCGTATCATTTGATTTGTCTGCCGCGATCTGAATCGCGCTGTGTCTCATGCAGACAGAGCCGACCAAAAATTTCAGCGATTGGCTGGTGACCGAAGGACCGCGTGCGGCCGGTGTACCCGGGCTCATCGTCGGTGTGGCGGACAAACTCAATTCACTGGATTTAGGGCTTATCCGCATTTCGGTCATGGTACGCACTTTGCACCCCGAGATTGAGTCTATCCGCTTCGGATGGACCGCCGAACACAGCGAAATTCCGCCGATAGGCCAGCCGTTTTTCCTGAAGAAGCGCATCACGCCGGTGGGAAAGCATTCTGTTGAAGAAATCAGTTTTTCGCATGGCGCATTTGCCCGCTCGGCACCCTACCAAATCAGTCCTTACAAGAAGCTCGAGCTCGGTGCAATAGAAGTACATTCCCCCGCGAAAGATTCCGGAAACGAGTTTCCTATTCTCGACGATATCTACCTCGGCGGCGGCACAGACTATTTTCTTTTTGCTCTGCCGACGCTGCGCGAAGTCGGCCATCGCGTGAGTTTTGCCACCAAACGCGCCGGCGGTTTCAGCGCCGATCAGCTGCAGATGCTGCGCGATACGGCTAGCCATTTTGCGCTGGCGATGGAGGTGCATGTAAACCGACTGATCACAGAAAATCTCATGGCGGTATATCTCGGGCTTTTGCCGGCGCAGAAAGTGCTTGCGGGCAGCATCAAACCGGGCGACGTCGAACAGATTACTTCGGCGATCTGGTTTTCCGATCTGCGCGGCTACACTGTCATGTCTCAGGCGACCGAATCCGCGCAGCTCATCGAGTGGATGAATATTTATTTCGAAACGATTTCAAACCCAATCATCGAAAACGCAGGTGAGATTCTGAAATACATGGGAGATGCAGTGCTGGCGATTTTTCCTGTCGAGAACGGCGATGCAGCCGCGGCGTCGGCGCGTGCGCTTTGCGCCGCGCAGGCCGCGAACGCGGCTGTGCGCACGATGAATGATAAAAGACAGCAGGGCGGATTTTCCCCGATACACCACGGTATCGCGCTGCATATCGGCGACGTGCAGTACGGCAACGTCGGTGCTAACCGCCGCCTCGACTTCACTGTGATCGGGCCGGCCGTCAATAAGGCATCGCGCATTGAGGGTCTGTGCAAAGAGACCGGCCGCGATCTGCTGATGTCGGCCGATTTCGCTGCCCACATTGCCGGCGCACAAGGGATAGGTGAATTCCATCTGAAGGGGATTGCGCAGCCGGAGAAGATATTCGTACCTGTGTAGAATGTATTTGCATCGTCATTCCCGCGTCCGCGGGAATGACCAAAAGCAAAACCTCGCAGTCCTATTTCGCGACGACAATGAGTCCGAGATTATCAGCCCGGGCAATAAACTCTGCAGGATTCACCACCAGCGTCTGTGCTGCTTCGATGACGAGACACTGCATGCCCGCCTGCTGCATTGTCTCGAGTGTGCGCAATCCGACCGCAGGTAAATCAAAACGGGGGTCTTGCGAAGACTTGCCGGTCTTACAGACGACGCCGCCCTGATTTCCCGCGATGGCTCCCGCACGCGCTATTGCGGCATCGGTGCCCTCGATCGCCTCGACCGCCAGTACCATTTTTTCGAACACCACCGCCGTCTGCCCGATATCGAGGCTGCCGACCTTGCGGCTGAGTTCATAACCGAATGCTATATCGTCCAGCAGCGCTTTGTCTTCGGGACGTTTTTTGGTAAGTATGCCGCGCGGCAAAAAACAGCCAGGCAAAAGTTCTTTCTGTTTGAGTATGCCAATGCCGATCGTCGCCAGCAGGGCCGCGAATTGCAGAAACAACGTGTCGTCGCGACGGTCAGTTGCCCGGTTATAAATTTCTTCCGCCGCAGAATCGCGTTTCACGTCCTGTAGTAGCCGCTGTTTTTCGACCTTGCCGAGCAAAATGACCTGCGTAATCTTGTCTTGTTGCAGATACTGCAGTGTCTGCCCAATATTGCCGAGCGAAATGCTGCGCCGCGTGACCTGCTCGTCAGCTGCAAGCTGCGGATTAAGCTCTGCTTCGACGATGTGATAGACAAAAAAGCTGATTTTTCGGCTCCGCGCAGTCTCAACTGCTATGCGGGGCAACTCCCCCGCGCCGGCGAAGATGGCGAGGCGTTGCGGACGCCTGCTCAGGCGTGCACGCAACCCGACCGTGATGATCTGCCAGAGAAGCTTCAGGCGGTTCGTTTTCAAAATAGGTCTGAAGGCCCAGCGCTTTGCAAGCGTCGCCCTTCGACAGGCTCAGGGCGACCAATCTGGTCGTGGTGCGATCTTTGAATTTGCGCCGCAAATTCAAAGATCTCTGCCTCCAGAGCTTGTCGAACCATGACCTAACTCAGAGAGAAATAATCGAGCGACTGGTAACCACCTTTAACCTGCTTTGCGTACTGCATCAGCAGATCGTTCAGCAGCGTCGATGCGCCAAACCGGAACCAATCGGGGTCGAGCCATGCGTCACCCAGCGTCTCTTTCACCATCACGAGGTAATGCAAAGCTTCTTTAGAAGTGCGAATGCCGCCCGCAGGTTTCATGCCAATTTTGATGCCGGTGTCGTCATAATAATCGCGAATGCATTCGAGCATCACGAGAGTTACCGGCATGGTGGCGTTCACCGCCGCCTTGCCGGTTGATGTCTTGATGAAATCCGCGCCCGCGCGCATCGCAATGAAGCTCGCGCGCCGCACATTGTCGAGCGTTTCGAGTTCGCCTGTTTCGAGAATAACTTTGAGGTGTGCCTTGCCGCAGGCTTCTTTCACGGCGGCGATTTCATCGAACACATAGTTATATTCACCCGACAAAAACTGACCGCGCGAAATCACCATGTCGACTTCGTCGGCACCCATCTCGACTGAGCGGCGCACATCCTCAATTTTGATATCGAGTGGAATCTGCGCCGCGGGGAAAGCCGTCGACACACACGCGATGTGAATGCCCGAACCCTTGAGCGCCTTTTTCGCGGTCGGGATCATATTGGGGTAAACACACACGGCCGCGACTTTCGGCACACCCGGCAGTTCAGACGGGCGCATCGCTTTCTGGCAGAGCTGCAGCACCTTGCCCGGGCTGTCTTTGCCTTCGAGCGTGGTGAGGTCGATCATGCTGATCGCGAGTTTGATGCCGGCGAGTTTCGCTTCGTTCTTGATGCTGCGAGTCTTGAATCGTGCCACGCGCTCTTCGACGCCGACCTGGTCGACCGGCGTGTACATCGGGTCGAGGGTGGGGCTGGCGTACATGCGCGTGGGGGCGGCTTTGTGCGCCAGCGTCGTTGGCTTGGCTTTCATATATGCGGATGGACTTTTCTGAACCAGCGGCGTCAAGAAAAATGGCCACTGGCCATTTTTCTAAGGGTTCTTGTAGGGCATTTCGCCCAAATAGTCTTTTTTGCCGATCGCAATTCCGTTGTGGCGCAGAATCGAATAGGCTGTCACGATGTGAAAATGCAGGTTGGGGATTGCATGCTGCACGGCAAACTCGGCTCCGGTGAGATATTTGCCCTCCCAGCGCGGTTGCGAAACCTTGATGGTGGCTGCATCCTTATAGTCTGCCGGCGTGAACGTCGCGAGATAATCGAGCACCTTTTGTATGCGCGCCTTGAGTTCTGTCAGCGTGGTTTCAGTGTCTTCGTGCACGGGCGCGGTTTTACCCGTGAGCCGCGCGGCGCACATCTTGGCAGTGTCGCACGCAATCTGAATCTGGCGCGTCAGGTTGAACTGGTCGGGTGCAAGGCGTGAGCCAAGGTACACGCTGAAGTCGACTTTTTTTGTCTCGGCTTCGGCGGCAGCCTTATCGAGAATGTGGCTCAAATTCGTGAGCATCTTGCTGAATTGGGTAACGGTGATTTCATAGAACATGGCATCCGTTGATGATTCTGCAGTCATGGCTGCTAATAAAAATGCCGCGACATCTTCAAGTTCAATCCACCTCTAAGGCGATATTCGATTATGGAAATCAATGCCGTCAATAACCTCGCCGCCAGCATGGCCGATATGGGCCAGATGCTGCGCCAGGTGACAGAAGCCAAACTCGCGCTCGATGACAAGATGCTGGGCGCAACGATCGCCGCAGCCGAGCAGGGTGAGAGCACCGCAGCGGGCATCGACACCTACGCCTGAACCGGCGCCCGATTCTCGTCGTCGATTTGAGTTGCTCACCGCCATGGAAAACGCTAACCTCCACGGTTTTCGAATACGCATGGCGGTATTTGCTAAAATGGTGAATGAGATGATTGTTGCAGAGTTGGCGGAAGGCGAGAGTTGCAGCGATGTTCGCGAACAGCCAGCTCGGCTGGCACTGGCTCCGCATAGCAGCAATCGTTCTGATTGAAAGTCTTCAGCTGCTGCGGCGTACGATCTTTGCCGCCGAACTCAACAAAAACAATAGAATCAGCAGACAAGCCACCGGCGCCAGACTCAGGTGCGGATATAGCAGAATATAATCTTTATACACCGCGATCTGCATACCCAATGACAGCCGGTCAGACCCGGTTTGTACCCCAAGAAATTCCAGACTCGCCAGCGAAAGTGTGATCGAGGGCAGTGTCAGAAAAAACAGATAACCCGCCTCGCGCGTAAGTCGCGGCAATACATGCGTCACCAGCGTGTGCCCGCGCGTCGAACCCATGACGTACGCCATCGTGATATAATCGCTGCGCCCGGCTTCGTTCAGGCGTTGCAGAAAGAATTTTTGTAATGCGGCGAATTCAGACAGAACCAGCGCGATGGTGACCGACACGAAGCTTTGCGGCAGAAAGTAACCGATCGAGAGCGCGATGAAGATGCCAGGTATTGCGAGCCACGCATCGATGACATACGCAAATGCGCCATGCACGCGCGCGGGGAAAATGTACAAAATTCCGGCCGTAACGAGACTTGTACCCAGTGCCAGCATAAGAGCAAAAACGGAAATGGCGAGCGTTTGCCCCGCACCCGCCAAGACCATAGCCAGCATCGATTGTCCCAGCGGGGTTTTACCAAACGGCTGCGTCAAAGAGGGGGGCGCAAATGACTGCATCAGATCAATCGCGGGTTTATCGAGCAACAACTGCAAGACCACAATGACGACGAGCGCCACCGACGAAAATACCGCGAGTTTTGCGCGTTTCACGATTGCATCTCTTCCCGGCGCGTGGCGAAAAAATTCTGTAAGAGAGAGGTGGCGTAGACAATCGTCGCAATGACCAGCAGATTCGCAAAGATAAGGCGGATGTCGTATTGCAGCAGCGCGAAGAGCAGCAGCGACCCCAGGCCATGGATCGAAAACAGCGCCTCGACAATCACCGCTCCCGAAAACAGCGAGGCAGTCTCAATCAGCCAGAAAATAATGAACGGCATCAGGCAGTTGGCGAGTTTGTGCAAAAAGATGCGCGTGTCGCTCAAAGCATAGGCGCGCGCGCGCAGAATGAATATGCGGCCATCGAGCTCGCGCATATAATTGAGCAGCAACAAAAACAGCCGGCAGCCGAATTTAAACGCAATCGTCATCGCCGGCAGAATGAACGCTTTGGTTGAGTCGTCGCCACCCGAAGGCAATAGACGCAGCGCAAAGGCAAATAACCAGATAAACAAGATGCCCACGAGAAATATCGGCGTCGTGTTGATGCCCGAGGCAGTAGTCTCCAGCGCCGGTGCGAGTTTCGGCCGGTATTCGGCCAGCAAAAGCAGCGATAAACCTAACACCACAGAAAACGTCAGGCTCAGGAACGTGAGCATGGCGGTTTTGCCCAGCGCATCGCCAATCTGCGGCATAACCCCCGTGCCGCGCATCGTTTTCCAGCGCGCGATCGACGGCAGCTCGTTCAGCAGCTCGCCGAGCTTGGCGGTGAAGCTTTTATCCTGAATCGCCTTGAGGCTGGCTGTTGTGCCACGTTGTCCCATGAGCACCTCTTCAGCCGAACCTTTGCGCAGGTGTTGTAAAAAGACTGTGAGTAGTGTGATTAGCGTCAGTACCGTGAGAAATCCGCCGAGAATTTTGCCGGTGGAATAAGCGAATTTCAGCATTCAGAAATCATGATCGGCCATGAGTATTGCGTAGATCTGCGCCGGCAGCTCGACGGTCTCTTTAAACCGAATACCCAGTGCGACATATTTGCGCGAGCGCATCTCGCGAGGCTGAATCCACGCAATCGAACCTTCGAATTTGAAGTCGAATTTAGTTTTGTCGTGGATGATATGACCGGAGAGGGCTTCGTTCATCACGAGCTCGCGCCCGATTTCAGCGCTTTCGACGAGAATCATCAGCCCGCCTTCTGAGATGTCGCTCATGATCGCATCTTTTACCTGCGTGCCATCGACGGTGACGCGGTATTCGATGTAGGCTCCCGCTGTGACGCGGTGCTGGCTGCGGCGATCGTTCGGGAGCGACATTGACTAAATTTCAGTTCAGCTTGTCGTCGTCGAGAAGTTCTTTGCCGTCGTTTTTTTCTTTCTCTTTTTCGTAACCGGCGCCCTTGTCTTCGCCCGTTTTGGTCTCGGTGGCGCCGCCGCTGCCACCGAGCATCAGCGCTTCTTCGAGCGAAATCGGGCTGTCTTTATCGGGTAACACGAAATTCGGGTCTTTGAGAAAACGCAGCACCGTCGCGACCTTTTCGCGCTGCGGGTCTTTGTGCGCCTCGTCGACAAACCGTTGCCAGTATTCGATGGTCTTCTTCTTGTTGCGCTCGAGACTCAGGTAGACAAACCCCGTCTGGAACAATGCCTCTTTCATCGCATCGTCGTTCTCGTATGCCTTGAGGTAGGCGCGCACCGCCTCTTTCGGCTTTTTCAAGCGCTCATAGGTCTGGCCGAGGCGAAAAAAATCCGCGGCCTTGTATTCGTTGAGCTCCGATGCGCGCAGGAGGTGACTTAACGCCTTTTCATATTGCCCCTGCAGGTAATAGACGTCGCCCAGTAGTGAGTTCGCGCGGCCGTTTTCGGGTTCGTCTTCGACGACCTTGCGTAACAGCGCCGCGGCGGTTTCATATTTTTTAGCGAAGAACAATTTTTCGGCGCGCTTGAGCGCTGCGCTCTTCGCGGGGCGCGCAGGTGAACTTGTGGGTGTGGCGGATGTGCTCGTCGCCGGAATTTCATTTCCGGTCACAGCCGGCGCGCTTGTTGGCACTGCTTTCTCTGCCGGTGTGGCAGCAGGCGCTTGTGTATCATCTGCTGGTTTTGCAGGCTGGGCAGTAAGAAGTTGGGCAGGTGCTGTAAAATAGATGCAACAGCATAGAAGAAGAGATTTTGGCACCACAGAGTACACAGAGGGCACAGAGCTTTTCATGTGAGTTCTACCCCTCTGTGTTCTCTGTGACCTCTGTGGTTTTCATGATCTGGCCTTCCCGGTTCGCTTACTCTTTTATTTCGCAGTCCGCTGCATCTGCGTGTAAATCTGCTCGGCGAGACCCATCGTCGAATTCGACGTCATCTTGTTAACGCGTTCGGTCAAGAGCATATCCTGGAAAATGTCTTCGGCCGAACCACCGTGGATGATATCGTTCTTGCCCATGTTCTTTTTCATTTCACGAAACATCTTTTCCATGAAGAAGTTTTCGAACTGGCGCGCCGCCTCGAACATCTTCTGGCGGTCTTTGTTGTCGCCGATGTGCGCGATGATTTTTTCGCGGCCGGGCGTGCGGCTGAACGCTTCCGACGACACTTTGCCGTCGAGGTTTTTCGGCACAAGTTCGTTGAGCATCTGTGCAAAAGATTCTGAAGATTCTTTATTTGCGGCACGCGCACCTGTGGGTCGACGCGAAGATGGCGTCCCTGCCAGCGTCGACTCGAGCGCCTCCGTGCGCCTGACTTCGCGTTGTGGCAGCAGTAGCGGGTTAATTGCGTTGAGTTCCATATTTCCTCTTTTACATCACGGTCAGTTCGCCGTGCAGTGCGCCGGCCGAGTGAATTGCCTTGATCACATCGATAATTTCCGCCGAAGTCAGGCCCAACTTGTTCAGGTTGTCGACGAGCTCTTTAACCGTCGCACCTTCTTTCAGCTCGGCGTTGGCCGGCGACTTCTCTTCGCCGTATGTGTATGCCTTCTTATTACTGACCTCAATCTGCATGCCGTTATGGGTGACCATCACGGCTGAGATGGCGACACTGCCGCCAGAAACAATCGTGCCAGTCCGCGTATCGAGCACAACCTTCGTGCGCTCGGGTACATCCACCTTGACTTCGAGAATTTTTGTCAGGTAGTCGATATGGTCAGCAGTGTAAGGGATGTTCAGTGCAATCGTACCGTCGTTGCCGAACGCGGCGGTATTGGGGAATTTCTTGTTGATAGCCGCGACTGTGTTGCGCGCGGTCATGAGGTCGAAGTAGTGCAGCGAGAGTTTCGAGGTTTTGGTCTTCTTCGCGTCATCGACCATCACGGTCGGCTGCGATACGCCTTTTTCGATGATCGCACCGCCGGGAATGTGCGCGGAATTATGGCGCTCCTGGTTCAGGCGGTCGTTCGGCGGTATGCGGCGATTGTACACGGAAAAATTGTACAGTTGCAGATTGTTATTCTCAGACGGGCGGGGCAGCGGCGCGGCCACCGGACCCTGCGCCACGGCATAAACCGCGCCGTCGGCACCGGTGAGAGCGGTCTGCAGCAGCATACCACCATTGAGCGCGCGCGCATCGCCGATCGACGATACCCAGACATCCACCGGGTCGCCGGGCCGTGCATGCACTGGAATATTCGCCATCACCATGACCGCCGCAATGTTCTTGGCCTGTAGCGTCTTTTCACCGAGGTCGATGCCACGGTTGTATAAGTTCTTTTTGAGCGTTTCGAGCGCTAACTGCGAGCGCGAATCGCCGCTGCCATTGAGACCAATCACGACGCCATAACCCGACACTTGGTTTTCGCGGTGCCAGCTGATGCGGGCGATGTCGCGGATGGTGAGATTCAGTGCAGGGGCTTGGCCCGTAATCAGCAGGCAAAGCAGCCAGATCACCCCACCCCCTATCCCCCTCCCCACAACGTGGAGAGGGGGAATTCGGAAACCCCTCTCCACATTGGTGGGGAGGGGTGGGGGGGGGTGGGACGCCGGGGGGGGGGGGGGTATGGCGGGGTTGATTGGTTGATTGCCCCCCATATGAGGTTCATATGAGGAATT
>CAYHJO010000004.1:32642-50093 GCA_964356715.1 uncultured Turneriella sp.
GGGTTCTTTGTATCGCGGGGGAGGGGTCGATAATGCCGGCTTTCATTGGTTCATTCCACCCAATATCTGCTTCATATGCTCAATGAGTAACTCTTTGCGCATCTGGTCGCTGAATTCAGTCATGGTCGGTTTCGAATTCGGGTCGGTACCCGCTGGCGGCTTCAGGTTGAGTTTCTGGTCTTTCGGGAATGGCGGTTCTGACTGCACGTTGAGAGTCAGATTGCCAATAAAGCGCGATTCGATGGAGCCCTGGCGAATACGGCGCGCGTCAACAATACCTGAGAGCTGCACGCGTACCGGTTTTCCGTCGATAGTGAGTGCTTTGATCGCCTGCACGGGAAAGTTGCCGTCGGGTTGCTTTGCGCCTAGAATGCCAGTGATCTGGAACTTGTAATTATCGCGCATCTTCGAATTATTTGCGGAACTTTTGCTGTTCGATTTGTTCTGCTGCGAAGTCGTCAGAAACGGAATATTCTTGGTGTCGGGCACAAGTTTGGTTTCGTATTTCTGCGAGCTGTTCCACTGGCCGTCGCTGACAAGGGTGAAGCTTTCGTTGACTTCAATCGCGACGATTTCGCCTTCTTTCGGCGGGGCGACGTAGGGGTTCTGGTCGCGCCAGAGGGATTCCTGTGCATATGCAGCCGCCGTCGCGGCTGCATATGCACAGGCGAGTTTCAAAAAGAATTTCATTGCATCACCAGCTCGGCGGTAGTGCCGTTGAGCACCTTTGCCTTGAGTGTTTTGCGCGTGCCCTGCGGGCGAACGTCAACGACTTCGCCGGGATACGTATCACTGAGCACAGCAGCTTCGCGCACGATTTGCATATGTTCGCTCTTGAGCAACAGTTTCAGTTCAGAACCACGGCGGATCTTCTGCGTAGCGACGGCCGGCACACTCTTGTCAACCTGTATCGAAGTCGCTTTGCTGATTGTGACCGGCCCACCGGTGATCTTATCTGGTGTCACACCCGCGGCCCACGCATGAAGTTCAATTTCTTTTGCGCTCAGTGTCAACCGGTCGCCCTTGAGCGTGATCTGGCAATAGCGTTGCAGCTTCTCTGCTTCCCGGCCACTGAGGTTCTCTGCCGTGACGAGTTCGTGCAGGCAGATATTAATCTTTGCGACCGACACTGCGTCTTTCAGCTTCAGCGTAACGGCGGGCGCGGCAAAGAGAAGATTTGAACCACAGAGAAAGAAGAGGGCACAGAGTGTGCAGAGCGAAGAATACAGAACTCTGTGCTCTCTGAGACCTCTGTGGTTATCCAATCTTTTCAATGGTCAATCCACCCTGATCATTACCCGCGTTTGAGTTGTATCGCTGTCGACAGCATGCTGTCAGACGTCTGTATCGACTTCGAGTTGGCTTCGTACGCGCGCTGTGCGACGATCATGTTCACCATTTCTTCGGCGAGGTTGACGTTCGACATCTCGAGAAAACCCTGCAGAATACCGCCGAAACCGCCGAGGCCCGGAGTGCCGGGAATTTCTGCGCCGCTCGCCGGTGATTCTTTGAACAGGTTTTTACCGATTGCCTTGAGACCGGCGGGGTTTACAAACCGATAAAGCTCAACCTGACCGATCTGGCGTGGAATCTGGTCGTCGCCGAGTTGAATGCGCACTTCGCCCTGTTCGTTGATCGTGAGTGTTTCAATGAGACCTTCGGGGGGAATCACAAGCGGCGGCTCGAGCGTATAACCGTCAGAAGTCAACACCTGCCGGCGCGAATCGATTTTGAAATCCCCATTGCGCTGGTAACCAAAGGTACCATCGGGCATCAGGATCTTGAAAAAGCCGACGTCTGAGCTAATCGCCATATCGAGCTTATTACCAGTCGATTGCAGCGAGCCCATCTGGAACAGTTTCTGCGTCGCAGCGGGGCGCACACCCACACCGACATTGACGCCGACGGGAATCTCAGACACCGCGGTCGACGGCGTGCCGGCGAGTACCTGGTGTTGATAGAGCAAATCTTCAAAATCGACGCGGTTTTTCTTGTAACCGGTTGTGTTTACGTTCGACAGGTTGTGCGAGATCGTATCCATATGAAATTGCTGCGCAACCATGCCCGTAGCAGAAGTCCAGAGAGAGCGTACCATACCAGTTTTTCGGCCTTTTTAGCCAAAAGGGGGAGTGATTTTTGAAATTTGCAACCCGCATCTGCCGGAGGGTGCAGGTTGCGAGGTATCTTACCGGGCTTTGAAAATCAACTTCATCTTGAGCTTGGGCTGATCCAGCGTCAGCGTATTTTTTTTGATGCTTACGTTCCAAATGATCGATACGTCCTCGGCATAACCCTGGCCGGCGGGCACATTTTCAGGCACCTTCAGCTTATTGTGAATGTGGAATCCCTTGTCGTCAAATTTCCAGTCAGCAGAAATGACGTCGGGTTCGTTGGTAGTCATTGCGCCGTCCTCAGCGAAGGTGTAGGCGTGTTGCACACCCTGCATTTTATCCTTAGTGTACTCTGCGGTCATGTCCTTTTTGCCGCCAAACGCCTTTTCCATGATCCAGGTTTTGCCGAAAATTTCAGCGAAATTTTTTGGCTTTTTGGCTTTAGGCGCCGCGCCAGTCGCGGTGGCAATGAGCAGCAGTGAGATACTAATAACGATGCGTTTTTTCATGTTTCCTCCAAAGAAAGTAACTGGAGTAAAAGATCGGTAAATCTTATTATTGTGTCAAGCGCATTGTCCAGGCAGTCAATGTAAACGCACAGGGACAGCACAGCTGTCCCTGTGCGTTGTCTACGCGGTCTGGACGTTATACTCGCCGATGTCGAATTTTCTGACGCTCAGCACGTATTCCGTAGCAAAACCCGGATACAGCGTCGTGTTACGGCCGTCTTTGGTGTAATACCAGCTCTTACCACCGTCGCCCCAGGTCGTGCGCTTCATCTTCTTCAGCAAATCTTCGTTGAATTCTGCCTGCACGTCATCGCGCATGGTGATGCTTTTGATATTCTTTTCCGTGCACGCCTGAATCGCCTGCCGCGCATAATCCATCTGAGCTTCGGTGTAGACGAGCACTGAAGTATGCCCCGGGCCGGTATTCGGGCCCATCAGCGTGAACAGATTTGGGAAACCGGCGATGCTGACACCTTTGTAGGCTTTCGCGCCGTCTTTCCAGTAGGTATTCAGGTCGCGGCCACCCAGGCCCGTGAGCGGGAAAGGAAAACCCTGCGACGGGGATTTATACCCGGTCGCCCAAACAATGACATCCACCTCATACTCTTTGCCGTTCGCGATGAGCCCTTTTTCGGTGAGCGCTTCGACGCCGTGGTCAACGAGTTCAACGTTGTCACGGGCAAGAGCTGGGTACCAATCGTTGGAAATCAGCATGCGCGTTCGGCCGAGGCGATAGGTCGGCGTTACGCGGCGCCTGAGCTCGGGGTCTTTGATCGCGGCGTCGATTTGCCGCTTACAGATTTTCTCCAGAAGAGTTGTCATCGGCGTATCCCAGACGATCGCGGTGGCGAGCAGCTCGGTGATCCCGAAAATAGCCGCGCGGCGCAGCTTCTGGGTAAACGGCAGATAACGGTACAAGGTCTTTTCAAACTCAGTGTACTCGTAATCGGCTTTCGGTACGATCCACGACGGAGTGCGCTGGAAAACTTTGAGTTCTTTCACAATCGGTGCAATGGCCGGTACGACCTGAATGGCACTCGCACCGCTGCCGACGACGGCGACGCGTTTGCCCTTAAGGTCCAGACCCGGCTTCCATGCGGCCGTATGCACCATCGTACCTTTGAAATCTTTCACGCCTGGAATTTTCGGTACGCTCGATTCCGCAAACGGTCCGATCGCGCTCACGACAAAACGTGCGCGCAATGTGTCGCCCTTTGCGGTTGTGATGACCCACAGGCCGTTCTTCTCGTCAAAGCCGGCCGCGGTGACTTTTGTATTGAATTTGATTTTCGGGCGCAGATTATATTTGTCCGCGGTGTCGAGAATGTAGTTCTGGATTTCTTCAGACTTCGCGAACATGCGTGTCCAGTCGGTACCCTGCGAAAACGAATAGGAATAAAGATGGTTTGGAACGTCCACCGCTGCACCGGGATATTTGCTGTCGCGCCAGGTGCCGCCGACTTCGCCAGCTGCTTCGACAATGGCAAAATCCTCGATCCCCGCTTCGCGCAGTTTGATCGCCATACCGAGACCGCTGAAGCCCGCGCCGACGATTGCCACGAGCACATCGGGTTTAACTTGTTCTGTTGCCATAAAAATCCTCCTCAAGGACGATATTTGCCGTTTTGTGCGGCGTCCAATGCATATAAAAAGACCGGATTATCCTGTAAAGTCGAAAAGTGAATGTATGTTCACTTTTCTGCAAGGCTGGTCTGACCAGATATGCCCGGTCAGAACTTTACGATTTGACCCGCCAGCTCCGCTGGCCGCAGGGCATCTATTTCGGAACACCCGGCGTCACGGTCAAAGATCCGTTCTTCAAGGGCAAGGGGCCCGAGCGGTCAGGCTGTACAAAATGCGGCTCGCTGCGCTTATTGATGCATTGTCGGGAGACCGGCGCGTTGCCGAAACTTTCACAGCAGTTGGGCAAGGTGGTCAGAACTAACAGCGAAGCGATCAAAGCCATTACCTGCAGAGACAAAAATATCGATCTGACAGAAGGAGCGACGATCTCCACGCATTTCTACCCGGACTCGCACACGCACATCACGCAGAACCGGCTTTCCCCCCGGTTACAATTTTCTCCGCTGGTACACCGGGCCCCTGATCGACGGCAAAACGGCTTTGGCGCGTTCGCTGGAGACAATTCTGTATCTGTTTTTGCACCCGCTGATTTCAACGTATGCGATCCGCGCCAAAAACTGGTACAAGCGCACGACGCTACTCACGGTCATGCAGCACAAAGACAGCCAGATTTCGTTCGCATACGGCCGCCGACTCTTAACCCTGTTCCGGAGCAGCATGTATTCGGTGAAACTCAAAGGGAAATCCGTACCGGCGTACATCCCCGAAGCGAATGAAGCGACCAAATATTTTGCCGAGGTTGCTGACGGTGTGCCGCACAGCTCGTTCCAGGAGACTCTGGGCAACGTGACTGTCACCGCGCACCTTTTAGGCGGCTGCCAGATTGGAAAATCCGTCGCTGACGATTTCAGCGCTGTCTGAACGGGCGATGAGTCTGATACCGCCGAAGAAAAAAATCAGGGAAAAAATTAGGGAAGTTCTGCAAAAGTCATGCTCGGTGGATGCCTCGCGAGAGAATGCGCGCAAGCGATGACGCATGCGCTCCTAATTTTGGCTTTTGCAGAACTTCCTTAGCCGATAAAACTGCGGATTACCTGGGCGGCGAATTCCGGGTGGTAAATCACCCAATTGTGGCCGTAGCCTTCGAGGATTTCAATCCGCAGGTCTTTGTTTTTGGTTTTAAGAATTTCGCGCGCGTCGCGACCGAAATTAAAGAGCAGGTCGTGCTCCGCATGGTACATAACGGCCGGCTGCTTGATATTGATGCGCGACAGATCGGCGGCGTTGGCCAAAAGAGCGCCTACCGCAAAAGCAACCGGGTTTTTCATAAAGTTCTCAAAATATGTCCACGGAATGCTCATATTTCGGAGCAAATTGTAATATTCGCTTCGCTCGTCGTTGCGCTGGATATCACGAATCACCTGGTTGCCGAAATGCGCGATGCCTGGCAAAAGGTTATCCGCCGTCAGCATCGGCGACATACTCACGATTTTTTTCACGTTCGCGCCGAACTTCCCGAGAAACATCGAAATGAGCCCGCCATAAGAGTGACCGGCAACGGAGTAGTTTGAAAGTCCCCTGGCGCGCACAAAGCCCATAGTGAGTCGCAAATACTCCGAGAACGCGTAAGGCTGCCTGCTGAAATAGCTCTGGCCGTAGATTCTCGGTGCCAAAACAAAGTGGGATTTCGACAGAATTTCAAAGAGGGGTTTGTAGAAAACCGGATTTCCGCCGAAGCCGTGCAGGAACAATAAGGGCGGAGCGTCTTTGTCTCCGTAACTGAGGTATTGAATTTCGGGAACAATGTCTGCCCATTTCTTGCGTTTGTCCGATGGCTGTGTCATCTCAAGAAGCACGAAGATTTTCCGGAGAGGCGGCGTAAAATTCAATCGGCAGGCAAAGTGCGTTCTGGTCGGACCAGAAGAGAGGCAAACCTTGCAGAGCCCGCTTGCAGTGTTAAAGGCGCCGTTTGGTGGTTAGTTTAGCTGAAGTTTTTCAAACATGTAGTTCTCAACACCGTTAAGATAGAGTTCAGCATAATGCATGGCCTGCGCCGTGTCGGCATCGGCGATTGACTCCATCATCTGCCTGTTGGACTGCCAGTTTTCCGTGATCGCCGTTGCCAGATGTGGTATGCGTGGCGCCAGGCGGCTGAAAGAAGAAGCGAGATCATTAAAAAGCCAAAGGTAAGACTGCATCGAGTTGCCGACCAGGCTTGCACGCGTGACTTCATTAACGGCGTCGATGAACTGCACCTGATCAGAGCGTTTGCTCCAGGCAATTTCGAGCAAGCGGTGGATTTCGGCTTTGCTCACGCGTTGTTTGACCAGTTGCGGAATAATGCCGAGGTAGGTTGTACGCCAGAATTGAAAGCCGAGCGTAAGAATTCGCCGCAACACCTGCTTGTCTTCAGAAATATGTTCTATCACGTAGGGGATTAAGTCTAGTTTCCATTGCGTCCAGTCATTAACGACGCTCAACTGCTTCTGGCTAATCGTGATCGCAGACATCGCGGCAAGGGTATTCAAGGCGGTCCTGATTGTAGATCGGCTGACTCCGAATTGTTCGGCCAATTTGCGCTCAGAAGGCAGGTTTGAATGGCTGGCATACTCCTGCAGCGCGATGGCCCTCGCGATTTTGCGCACAATTTCTTCGGTTTTGCTCGCGTCCTCGGCCACACATCCAGTCAATAGCCCTCGGAGCACCAAGCAATCGAAAATTCAAGGCTTGGTCATCCGGCGAGGCGACATAATCCGCCAGAAACGGGGGATTCTCTCATGAAAAAGTCTATCTTATTGGCAGGTGCGGTTATTTCCGTACTGGCTTTGCATTGCTCGAATAAGAATGCCGACCCTTCGGTGTTTTCCGGCCCGGCTTTGAGCCAGCTGCCCCCCGGAGTCACGGCGCTGAATCCACCGGTCACGCCTGTTGCCGCCACGGCCGCCGCACCCGCCGCACCCGTGAAAGGCATCATTGCCATCTATGCGGTCGAAATCGACCAGAAAGCCGACATCCGCTCAGACATCGCCGTGCTCAGCACGTGCAAATCCTCTTCAGAAAACAAACACCACCACCACGAACACCCCGCCGAAAAATGCGTCGAATTGGAAATTGGCCAACAGGCTATAACCGCTGCGCAGACGATGCTCAAGGCCGATACTATCAAAATTGCTGCCAAAGCGCAGGTGTCGTCGCGCCTTGAGGCGCGCGAGTTTGACATCGACGCGAAGGCGACGGCCACAGACCGTAATCCGCTCGGCGTGCTGCCCGAACTGCCAGTCTTCTTCGCTGGCACCGCGGGCACGCAGGATATCCGCGTGCACGGCGAACAATCTTTGTTGCCCGGTAGCTATCGCAAACTGAAAGTAGAACACAGAGCGAAACTGGTGCTCGTCGGTGGCTTTTACCAGATTTCTGAAATGGAAATAGACGAGAAGTCGCAACTGATCTGCGCCGCAGACGCCGTCTGTGCCGTGCTGATTAAGAACCGTCTCGACATCGGGCAAAAAGCGATCGTGCAGGCGCAATCGACGAACGCGAATGATCTTTTGTTTTATGTCGAAGGCGCGAATCTGCTTGAACACGCTGCTGCCACGATCGGACAGAAGTCGCGCGTGATCGCCGCTATCTATGCGCCGAACGGAACTCTCGACGTCGGCCAAAAAGCCGATGCGCAGGGCATCTTCATCGCTTCGCGCATCCATATCGGTCAAAAGGCGCACGTAGTGGGTTCTGCCGCGCCGGCCAACGCGCTGGTGAAACTTTTTGAAGCGGGCGAAGCCGGTTCAATGCAGTTGCCGGGCAAAGTGAAACTCGATATTCCCGCCTGTGCGCTCGCCGAAGACGAACTCATCGCCGTGTCAGCAAAAGGCGATGCAGGCCTTTTGCGCGAAGACTTCACCGAAATGGTTTTTCATGGTTCCACAGCGTTCGAATTTTCCCCTTCGGGGCTCGTGTTCAACTGCGAAGCGAAGCTCAGTTTGAATTATGATCCCGCAGCGGTCGAGGCAGAAGAGGGTACTGCGGATCATCTCTTATGTTGCCGTGATGGACTCTTCCGGCGGCAATTCGCTGGTCGATATTCTGGATCTGGCAAACCCGCGCGCACCAGTAATCAGTAAAACAGTAGCTCTGCCGGTCAAAATGGGGCAGGTGCGCCGCATGCGCTACAGCGCCGCAGACAAAGCGATTTATCTGGGCTCCATGAATGCATCGGGAGCCAATTATCTCGCAAAACTGGATATCAGTTCACCCCTGGTTCCCGCCTTCAGTTACGTGAACATTCCTTCTTATATTGGTGCATTAGATGCCGCGAACGGTTTTGTCTATGTCAACACGGGCGTCGACACGCGCGAGTTGCGTGCGTACAATACGGGAAATCTGTCCCTTGCTGCGTCATACATGCGCCAAATCGGCGGCATGGCGAAAGAGATTCAGGTATCGGGCAGCCAGTTGCATCTGCTCTTTACCTGCGGACATTCGGCGCTCAATATCGGTGCGGGCACGGCCTTTTCAGGCGAAATGAGCAATGGCAATGCGAGTGTAACTTTTGTGCCGGTGTCGCTGGCTCTCGATACCAGCTACAAAATACGTATCACAACCGATGCGAAAGCAATCGTGGGCACGTCGCTGCCGGCAGTCTATACGCAGCTTGCCGCGTGGCGGACTCTGGGGGCTACCGCAGCTCCAGGTCAGGTGATAAATCTGGCATCCATGAACTGCCATTATGGACTGACATACAATTCGCAGATTTCGGTACAGGGAAACGTGCTTGCCATATCTTGTAATACCGGCGTGCTGATTTTTCAGCGTGGCGGCGACGGGCAATGGAGTCTGACACAGACCCTGAATGCTCTTGATAGCACGGGCCATTATATGGGAGCAGGGGTTTCGGCATTCTCGGGCGATTACCTCACGGTGCAGGGCATTGGCGCGGGTGTCTCTATATTCAAAAAAGATGCCGGGAACTATTTTACGCAGACTGCTTTCCTGACCGATCCCGACGGAAATGCCTCTTCAGGGTTTGGCCTGTCGGTGGCTATGAACTCGAATCAACTGATGGTGGGCGCCCGCAACGCAGCGGGAGGTAAAATTCACGTTTACGAGAAAAATCCGACGGGAGAGAACTGGTTGTTGAAACAGTCGCTCACGCGCGGCACGGGTCTCGGGGACACTCTGGCGACGTCGGATCTTTACCTCGTCTCAGGTGGTAATGCCGGCGGTGGTTATGCAAGCGTCTTTGAGCGTGACGCTGCGGGTAACTGGCAATTTGTTCAGGATCTCACAGGCCTTATGTACGGCGGTCGCGGTGCCGCGCTGCTTTACGAGCGCGACGCAACGACCGGCTATTGGAACCAGATTTCCACCTTAGTCCCTTCCGATCCCAACCTGATTACGCCTGAAGGTAGCTATACCAGCGACGGATTTGCCGACCGATTGATGTTTGTCGGCAACCGCCCGCTCATCAGTGGCTGGTTCCACTTCCGCTCATACCTTAATCCGTTTGGACAGGCAGCAACCGGAACGATATATCTTTTCGGCGATACCCCAGGTTGGGTGGCCAGCGAGACGGCAAAAATCGAACCCCCGGCGCCATATGCCGTTGGCAGCAATAATGGTAACGCATATCTCGTGATTTCAGCTATTCCGTAGTGAGGTAAGGCCCAAGGCACGGAGTGTGTCAGAGCTACCCGATGAGGTCGCGCAGGGCGAGCCTGCTCAATGTCCGCGCCAATGATTTCTGAGTACTGTCTCAAAACACCTGATACCTTACCACAAGCTGCGCCGCAAGCCGCGTGAGCCCTTCGCTGCTATCCAGCACATAGGCAGTCCCATCGCTCTGAATCTGCGAAGTGCTCGCGATAATCCCATCGAAAGCCAAACCCACATGTAGTTGGGAGAAAATCGGGTAGAGCGCCGTAATCAGGAAATAGGGTGAGACAGTCGATTTAAACGAATAGGTGCCGCCTTTGACGCCGTAAATCGAGACACCCAGAGCAACACTGAGCTCCACGGGCAACCACGCTGGCAGCGTGTACTGCAGCGCAGGGTTAATCGCGAGATAGCCGAGTGCGCCCGTATCAGACAACGTGAGTGTGTAATCTGCCGACTTCAGTTTGTAGTTTTTAGCAGAGTATTGCCCTGTCTCGACGCCGATGCGCAGACCATAGTGTTCATACGCCTGATACTGAGCGAAGCCACCGAAGCCAAACCCTGCCGAATGGATGTTGTTCAGCGAAAGCACGTAGCCGCCGTTTAAGCCGGCGTAAAATTTTGAGTTCGCCATCAATCCACCAAAGAAAGTTTTTTCTCTTTCTTGTTTCTTCGCCGCTTCTTCGCGTGCTTTGCGCTCGATCTCTTCGCGCTCTGCCTTCTCTTTCAGGATTTTCTGCATCGCCGCTTCGATCTGTTTTTTCGTTTCTTCGTCGAGTTCGGGTTCCGCGGGTTTTGCGGGGGTAACAGACGGTACGGGCGGTAGCTTGTCTTTGTCTTTGTCTGTCGCTGGCGGTGCCACGGGCATCGGTGCGGGGTTAGTGGAGGGTGGCAATGGGGGCACCGGTGCACTTGGTTTTGGCATGTCCGGTTTCGTTTCCGCAGGTTTTGCCGCGTCGGGTTTTGCCGATTCAGCCGGTGATGTAGTTGAAGTTGGCGGTTTCGCTTCGACTGGTCTTATCGGCGCTTCAACCGGTTTGGGTGCGGCTGGCGATTGCGCGCTGATAACTCCGTTCAGGACGAGTATTATTGCGCTGAGTAAGCTGATGGTTTTCATCGAAGTTCCTTTACCTTTCTTTCATGGTGGTTTTCCCGATCTGCTTCTTTTTTTTCAGCAGTAGGATTGATAACGATTTCGTGCGATGACCTGTAAGTCAAACCGGCTATTTCGGTTTCTGCGTCTAATACCGGATTTCCGGATTGTAACGCATTGCGGGGAAGGTCGTACGACAGATTGATTGAATTGCCCGCAGCGATATTCCGCAAATACTGAACTGGCTCAGTGTGTGGTCTTTTTTCATTCGCTTGAAGACGCAAAGTAAATTTCCCGAAAGCCATGGGTTCAGCGGGAGTGACGATGATTTCCAGTCGCACGCGACCTCGGTGATGTTCCACGTCGCCGACATGAATTTCGATGGGCGCGCGTGTTTTTCCGGGCGATGCAATGATTTCCGGCGCTGCGTTTTTGCGACAGCTAAACAGCACAATACTCAGGGCGAACAGGGTAATGATGCTTGAGTTCCGTTTCATGTGATGTTCAGCGCATAACTGCAAGTGCCGTTATTGGGTGTAACTGTGTAAATGCGTATCACGTAGTCAGCCGCATTGGTGAGCGACACAGTCACACTTTCCGAAACGCCAAGACCAGAATTTTTCGACAATGCGACAATACTGGAACCCTGCGTGACGTAGAGATCGAGGTTGCACGATGCTGAAATGCCGCTTAGGGTCATCGTGCGCGTCGTGCCATTGCCGGTGACACGATACCATTTTACCGCACAGTAATTATTCGTGCCGCCTGAGCTGAAACCGAGATTGATCGTGTTGGCATCGCCATAAACCGGCAATGTCGCGGTTAAATAGGCCGCAGTGCGGCAGGCAGCGGTGGGTTGTGTTGTGCCCGAAAACGAACTGGCAATCGTGCCCGTACCCAGATTGGTGTGGATTGCCGTGAGGCCGCTTGAAACGCAGGGTTGCAGTTGCGTCTGCAATACGTTCGCGAAGCTGAGGTACGAAACAGCGGCAGCATCGCTCTTCAACCCCATAAATGCTTTGCTCATCGTCGATAGCGGGCAATTGACAAGTTCGCCGTTATCGCCTGCGGCATCGTAAATATCCCAGAGCGCACTCTGCACCGAGGCCTCGTTGTATACATTATTTGCCGTGTTGGTTTCAAGGTTAAAGTTCAGGCCCGAAGCGTTGTTGAGCCCGTTGGAATCAGTATAGACCGAGTTTTGTTGCACCACGCCACTGAAAAAGTTTCCCCAGGCTTCTGAAAATGCCAGCGAAAGATCGACGAGCGCCGACAAACTGTGTGCTCCGCCAATACTGTCGCTGCGATAAACTGCATATTCGAGATAGTGGCCAAATTCATGCGCGATCACGTTGCTGTCATATTCGTCGGTGTCGACATTCGCGGCACCCAGCACGTAGATCGCGCCCTTGGTACTATCGGAGAAAACATCCTGTCCGAAGTAGGTGGTGCCGATCAGGCCCGTCTTGACATTGCCGCTGGCATTGGTGTTCGCCGGGCTCCAGTAGAGATTGAGCGGTTTGAAGATGATATCTGGCTTGGCCGCAAGAATGGTTTGCGCCGAAGTCAAAGTAGTATCAAGAACGGAAAACGGCGCACTCGCACGTGAAGGCGAGTATGCTGCGGTCACGTTCACGAGGCCCGTACCCTTACTCGTCTCTGCTGAACTGACCGCGTAGAGGGCTGCACCACTGGTGTTGTCCAGAACACTCAGCAACAGGTTGCAACTGTCGTCGGTGCGAAAGTTGCCATTTTGCGCGTTGGCATATATACGTGCCAGCACGCGTATTCTGATCGTATTGCCATCGGGCTCGTCATATCGAATCGAATACAGACCTGCCTCGTCGGTCTTGGTCCATGCAATCACACGGTCGGCTTTCACATCGATAACCTGCACCAGTGCCTGCCTGATCGGTTTGACTGCGATGCTGGGCGATGCGAGATCGAGGTAGGTAGTCGTGTTTTTGAGTTGCGGTTGTTCAAACCTGGCATAGCCGCCCATGGCATATTTACTGCCCTGAGTCATCTCAATGCAGTCATGGGTGACTGAGGCGCTGGGTGTATAATTGACCGTCAGGCTGCCATTACCCGTGCACTTGCTCAGAAACAATAGAATCAGAATCTGTCTACGGTTCATATTTCCACAGCGCTTCCGGGAAAGCGGAAAACGGATCATAGATGCGGAAGTAAAGCCGATTTCCGGATGCGGTGAGGTTTGATGGGTTAGAAGACGATGAACCGGGTTTGATATTGCGCACGAGCAGAGTACCAGTGAACGTGCCATCGGTTTTCCACAATTCCTGACCATTCAGGCCATCGTCGGCGCTAAAATAGACGCGGCCGGCAAATGCCGTCAGATACCTGAAGTTGCCGGGGTTGAGTTTACGAATCATAAACGTGCCGGCATCGGTGCAGTCGCTGCGCCACAGTTCGTCGCCGTCAGCAAGTCCCGTGCGCACAAAAAGCAGAACAGGGCCATAAGCGAACATTTCCCCAAAGTACGTCGATAGGTTGCCGAGCGTGATATCTTTGGTCAGCGTTGGATTGCCATTCACCAGGCAATAGAGTTCCGTGCCGGTGCCTTCACCCGTGGCAGTGAAGAAGAGTCGCCCCTGCAGATCGATGAGCCTTGACGGAAACGAAGAAGATCCGCCGGCATAGATGTCACTTGTGAGTTTGGTGCCCGCGGTTGTACCGTCTGTTTCAAACAGTTCATTGCCAGAGATTGCGTCATAGGCCGCGAAGTATACCTTGCCGGCCGAAGCCGTGAGGTATTGCGGGGTGGCTGATGCGAGGCCCGCACGCAGGTCTTTGAGTAGCGCGGTGCCAGCAGCGGTGCCGTCGCTCGAAAAGAGTTCACGGCCATGCACGCCGTCGTCGGCAACGAAGACAAGTTGCTGGCCCAGTGGCGTGAAATCGGTGGGGTTAGAGCTGCCGGTCGCAGAGCCTGAAACCAGAAGATTGAGATCCGCCACAATGCTGGCCACTGTGCCGTCATAGCTCCACAGCTCTTTGCCGTGCACGCCGTCATCGGCGACGAAGAAGAGTTTGTTATTCCACACGGTCAAGGTTGATGGATTTGCACTTTCGGTCACAGCCCCGCTGTAGATCGCATTGATGTCGCGCACAAGATCGGTGCCGAACAGCGTGCCATCGGAGGAAAACAGTTCGCTGCCATATACCGGATGAGTTGCATTGAACAGCAGGCGGCCACCAAATGCCGTAAGGTTCTGTGGCAGCGCGGAGCTGTCACCACCCGCGAGATCGCGCACCTGCAGTGTGCCGAAATAGCTGCCATCGCTTTTCCACAACTCGGTGCCAAAGTTTTGTTGGCTCGCGCCGAAATAGAGATCGGTTCCCGATGCCAGAAAAACGGGGCCATTGCCCTCGGCATAGATATCGAGCTCGCGCACTTCAGATGCACTCGCGACAATCTCAGTAGAGAATGTGGATAGAAAATCTCCTTGCAGCGTATCGCCGATGACGCTTTTCAGCAGCGGCGTCACGCGAATCGAATACGTGAACCCGGGAGTCAAATCGTATGTCGGTACGAACGTAATTTCATTCGCAGAAACGGACAGATTACCGGTAATCGGCGATGCTCCGGCCAGCACGCTGACTGTCTGGTAGTTCACCGTCTGTGGGTTGATGCTCTGGTTAAAGAAAATGCGGATGATTGAGTTAACCGGCAACAGGCCATCGTTATTCGCAGGTATTGTCGATTGCACCTGCAAAGCCGCGAGGCAGGTGGTGGTGGCCGGCTGTGCTACGACTTTGCCCGCAACGGGATAGTTATACCAATCCTGATTCGTTTGCCCGAGCGACTGCCGCCACAGGGCAAACTGCGGATAAGCATTTTCGATGAACATACCTTCTTTAGGATATTTGTAGTTATTCGGCACGAGCATCGCCCACGGAAAGCCGTTGGAATCGCGGAAGCCGACCGGCACAGCGGGGTTCAAAGAACCGGGCAGCGCAGGTTTGCCGATCAGGTGCACATCTTTGCCGGTATTGTGCACGTAGACGTATGGATCATAAGGCGGCAGATCGACGGCCGATTGCGGAATCGGCGAATTGAAGTGCAGTGTGAACGCAGTATGGTGGCCCACGCCATTGGTGAAAGCCAAATTGGTGCTTTCGAAAAAATTGACGTTTGCGAGATTGCTCACCGTTTGCGATGATGAAGCCGTCGCATTGCAGGTTGAACCCGATTTATGTGTGTCGAGTGTTGCCGCATAGCCCGGAAAGCGGATCACCAAACCAAAACGGTGGCGATAGCCTGCAAGGCGTGCGATTGCGTCTGCGTTGCCAGTAATTTCGACGAGCTGGTTTTGCGCGTTGAGAACATGCACGATACCATAACGGCCAGTGAAGTCGTTGTAGTCGCCGTCGCCGACCACTGGAAACAAATCTTCAAACGAAATAGTAAAATATTGTTCTGCTGGAATTTTGATCGCAAACGCGCGCGACGCATCGAGCGGAAAATCATCGAAGGCATCGGGCACTGAATCGGCGTCGCCGTCGATGAGGCTGAGGTTGGAGCCAATAAGGTTTGGACTCGCTGAGGTTTTAGAGCCCACCGCTATAGCGGTGGGCTGGCCGGTGAGCGTTGCTGACGTCGCCGCTGTTTTTTGTACATACAGCGAACGCGCTAGTTTTTTTATCTTACCGATTTCATTTACCGTAATACTGCGCTCACCAAAACGATCTTTGTAGATGTAAATCGTGGTTGCACCGATCGCCGCTGGCAGAGTCGTCGAGCCGGTAAGGGCGCCTGCGGCATCGGTGACACCGGCCCACAGCAGGCGGCCAGAAGCATCGCGCAGCAGCACAACTGCGTTGCCCGATATTTCAACCGGCTTCAGGTCGTCGTAGAAGCGCAGTTGTAGTGCGATCTCTGTGTCGACCACGGTCTTGAAGTTGAAATTATCTGCCGTGCGGGGAATATCTGCGCTGACATCGGTTAACTCGCTATACAGGTATTCGCTTTCAGGACGGGGTACATCCGCCGCGGTATCTACCGGTGGTTCGGTAATTTTATCAGCCGTGAGGCTGAGGTTGCCTTTGCCCGAGCAGGCAAGCGCCAGGGCAGCAAGCGCGGCCAAAAGCCAGCGTCGAATCGTGCGGATGTTTTGTGCGCGCATACTTTGCCCCGCGAGGGACTAAATAACAGATGCGCGAGCGGTGAATTTTTTCCAGAAAAAGAGAGATTTGAGAGGGGGATTTACAAAGAATTCAAAACAGTATTCAGGACGCAGCCTTTTTAACTTCGTTTTTGCGGCCTTTTTTGCTGTTTGCGAGCAGTTTGCGCAACCCTTCTTCAGAGGTGTCTTTCAGGCCGTTTTTTGCGAGTGCCGCGTCGGCCGCAGCAAAATAAGCATCTTTAGCGCCCTGCACCGTATTCTTGAACTCTCGCCCTTCCATTTGATAGGTATCATAATGATTCAGCTGCCGCTTTGGCAACATTTTTTTTGTGGCCAGCTATGGAAAACCAGAGCCTAACCCGTAAGGCTCGAAAAACGGCTCTGCACACGGTCGGTAATGCCATTGAGCACACGGTGCACGTTGGTCGTCGCCTGGCCCGTTACCTCGGCGATATCGGCGAGATTCATCTCGTGAAAATGGCGCAGCACAAAGAGCTCTTGCTCGTTTGGGGTGCACTCACTGGCGACATAAGTGGCAATGCTGTCGGCGAGCATGCCATTCAGCGCCTTGGGAGTAAAATTGTTCTGCAGTGGATGTATCTCTGCATGCTTTTGCCACGATTTTACCTCGAGGTTCTGCCGCTCTTTACGACGCACCATGCTGTTGCGGGCGATTTTGATCAGCCAGGCGCGCGGATTGTCGACTTCGACGCCGGTTTCTAGGCTTTCGAGTGCCATGCAGAAGGTGTCTTGCAGCGTATCGACCGCGTCATCTTCGTTGCGTGTGAAGAACATGGCGTAAGCCATCACCTCGCGGTTGTGTTCTGCATAGAAGTGGTTCAGCAGGTCGAAACACGAGCGCTTAACGCGGTCACGTTTCATTTGCGGCAATCGTTTTGTATCCATTTTTGATAGATTAGGGCAAAATTTAAACTCTGCTCCGTTCCGTACTCCGTCGTGCTGTGTAAATCGAAAACTTTGGACAGGATGGGATTTTATGTGACATAATATTTTCTTCCATTTTTACTCAGCAGAACCCGAAGGTCATCGCTCAACCTTACATCTAACACGCTATTTGACCGTAAGCATATGCAATTTTTTTGGAAAAAATGGGGAGCTCGGAACCCTATACTTATATGAACACATGCGCAAAGGGCAGATCTAATCTCAATAAAATGTCTGGCCCGCACCAAATGCACGTAGCGCCGGGCGTTTTTGCCGCAATTCTAGCTCTTTCGGCACTCTTAGCCTGTGGTGGCAGAGGCGACTTTGCCCTGAAAAAAGCCACTCCGTTGGGGGTAGCGCCGCCCACAGCCACAGGCAGCCCGGGGCAGGGGACCCCGGCACGTGGTTTCACG
>CAYHJO010000005.1:0-35240 GCA_964356715.1 uncultured Turneriella sp.
GGTTCTTTGGGCCCAAGGCCCTCGTCTACATGCTTGCTTCTTTATTTTTCTCTGTCGGATTGCACATTTTGGGCGCACGCTGGATACAAGAGCATTATTTGATCGCACCGCCGCAAGAAACTTACAGCTACTATGGGCCGCTGAACCTTGTCGCGTTTAACGTTGGCTATCACAACGAACACCATGACTTTCCTTCGGTGCCGTGGAATAAATTGCCCGCAGTGAAGCGCGCCGCCCCCGAAGCATACGAGGATCTCGTATCGCACCGCTCGTGGACTGCGCTGCTTTTCCGCTTTTTGTTCGACAAAAAACTTTCGCTGCGCTCGCGCATGGTGAGAACCGAGCGCGGCGGCATAGCGCTCGATGATCTCAGGGCACCCGATATAAAAGACGATCTTTTGGAGGCAAAATGAGTAACTCAGGTCAGAAGAAATCGATTAAGCAGGCGATGGCAGAGAGTGAAACCATCCGCATGTTTAATAACCCGCTGCTCGAACGTCTGAGCCATGTGCATCCGGCTACGCCCTTCGTGATCTACATACCCGTGATCGGCGTTCTCCTTTATTATACATATCTTTCGCCGGCGCCGCTCGCGGTGGCCGCAGCGGCCTTCGGCGTCGGTATGTTGTTTTGGACGGTCATCGAGTATATTTTGCACCGGTTTTTATTCCACATACCGCAAACGAACAAGGTATTCAAAGCAATTTATTTTTATTCGCACGGCATTCACCACGATGCGCCGCGCGACGCCACCCGGCTCGTGATGCCGCCGGGGGCCAGTATCCCGCTGGCGGTCAGCCTGTTCTTCTTATACCGCTGGCTTTTACCGGAATATTACCTGCCGTTCACCGCGGGATTTATCACCGGATACGTCATCTACGATTTTTTGCATTTTTCCGTACACTTTTTCCAGTTCAGGAATTCTTATTTCAAAATGATCCGCCGCAACCACATGATGCACCATTACCGGGCGCCGCTCAAGAACTTCGGCTTCACCTCGCCGTTCTGGGATTTTATTGGCGGTTCATACTTTGGCGCCAAGGCTGAAGACAGGCAGATCAATGACCAATCGGGGCTCAAACCACTCTGAAATTTCGGTTGGTGTTCTGCAGGGCACTGCCCCGCATAATACCGCCAGAAAAATTCCTGAATTACTCATGCCTGCGGGCAGCCTGCACAAGTTGCAAGTGGCGCTTGAATATGGTGCCGACGCAGTCTATTGTGGCGTACCGCGCTATTCACTGCGCGCGCGCGAAAATGAATTTCGCCTGCAAAATCTCGGTACCGCGGTAGGTCTGACCCGCGTACGGCGCAAAAAAATCTATTTCACCGTCAACGCAATACCGCGCAATTCCAAAATACCGGGTTATCTGCGCTACCTCAGGGCGATGGCGGATCTCAAGCCCGATGGTCTCATCATGGCCGACCCGGGGCTCATCATGATCACGCGCGATCATTTTCCCGATCTGCCAATACACATCTCGGTGCAGACAAACACCATGAACTATGCCGCAGTCGAGTTTTGGCGCAGGTTCGGTGCAAAACGCGTGATACTTTCGCGCGAAGTCACTCTCGCAGAAGTGAGCGAAATCAGACAAAAATGTCCGGATATCGAGATCGAAGTTTTCGTACACGGTTCGATCTGCATCGCGCACAGCGGCCGTTGTTTTATGAGTAACTATTTTGGTAACCGCGATGCAAACCAGGGTGCGTGCAATAATGCGTGTCGCGATCCATACCAGATATACCTGAAAAATCCGCAGAAAGAAGATGCGTCAATGGAACTCATATCTTCAGAAGAAGGCACGTTTCTGATGAACTCAAAAGATCTGCGCGCGATCGAATTTCTCGACGAGCTCACGCATATCGGCGTCGATTCGATTAAAGTCGAAGGGCGTACAAAGAACGACTACTATGCCGGCATGGTCGCGCGCACCTACCGGCGTGCGCTCGATGACATTCGCGAAGGTAAGGCGTTTGACCGCAATCTTATTGGCGAACTAGACAAGGTGGCATCGCGCAAATATTTCTCGGGATTTCTCACGCGCGGTATGGAAGATCGTCTGCCGCCAGACGAACTCGAATTCCAGAATCCCGACGGGGGCAGTGAACGCTGGCGCACACGTTTTTATGCCGGGTGCATCAAACGGCAGGACGCCGACGGCACCGCGTGGTTTGATCTGAAGACGCGCATGGCGGAAGGCGATGAAATTGAGGTGTTTTTTCCCGGTTTGTTTGATTCGGTAAAGACAGTCGCCGGCAAAATGTCAGGCCGCGGCGGAGTGTTTTCGGTTCTCAGCGGCGGCATCGGTGAAGTCGGTATGCACATCCCGTTTCCGGTACCGGAACACTCGTTTCTCGCGCGGGTTGTTGTTGAACCATTGGCCGCGGCAGCGGCCAATGGTTCAACATGATTTATTCCGTTTTCGCGAGCGCTGTCGGACTCGCAAAAATCTGACGCAGCTTTTCTCTGAATGTGGGTGCATTCCATGCATCGCGGAAAATGTCGGTGAATTCATGGAACTGAATCTTCAACCAGTTGTGTGTGGTCAGGTTCTTGGTTAATCCGTAACGCACGGGCGCCACTTCGGGCTCGAACGTGCCGAACAGGCGATCCCAAACAATAAAAATGCCGCCGTAGTTCTTATCTATATATTCAGGATTTGAACCATGGTGCACGCGGTGGTGCGATGGAGTGTTGAACACATACTCGAGCGGCCCGAGGCTGCGGATCGTTTCGGTGTGCACCCAATACTGGTAGATCAAATTGAACGACATCTGTACCAGAATGGCATGCGGGGGAAATCCCAGAAAGGCAATCGGCAGCCAGAACGGTGCTTCTACCAGCGGGGCGGTCCACGATTGCCTCAGCGCAGTCGCAAGATGGTAACGCTGGCTCGAGTGGTGCACGATGTGCGTCGCCCACAGAATGCGGATTTCATGGCTCAAACGGTGCACCCAGTAATAGGCGAAGTCGTCGAGAAACACCAGCAAGATCCACGACATCCAGTTGACGGTGAAAAGCTTCAGGCCGTGATTGTAGCTCTGCAGCAGCAACCAGAAAAAAACGATGTTCCAGAAAAAGCGCACGACAAGACTGCCAACGCCGCCTGAGAGACTCGCAGCGGTATCCGCGACGCCGTATGCATTTTTTTTACGCCATAGCACGAAGTTCTCAATCCCCATCGTGATCGTATAGAAAGGAATCGCGAGAATCGTCGGCTCTTCTTTGATGAACTGAATCAGTTGTTCCATTATTTTCTCCCGGTTATAGAATTTGGAATGATGGCGGTGCCCGAAACAGCGAGCAGCGCGGCAAAGTTACGCACCAGGTACATAATATCGCGCTCGATGAAATCATCGGCAAACAGGTGTTTTTCTGTGGCGATGCCCTGCATCAGGTAGATCACGGCGTGCGCAGCACTGCGCATGAAGCCATGGTCCGCGGCCGGAAAAACCCGCTCGATGAGCGCGTGCGTGTTGAGGCGATGCTGCTCCACGATCGGCTGTATAGCTTCGCGCAATTCGGGGTCGGCCGATGACTCGGCGAATAACCTCGATACCGCGGTGAAATCCTCCGATCGAAACCAGGTCTCAAGGTCGTCGACAATGCGTGTCAGGTCAGGCCGCTCGGCTTCACCGAGCAGCTGCTCGAAGTCGTGCATCACCTTGGCGAACAGGTGACAGGTTGCGCCCGCCACGGCGGCGGTTTTGGTGGGGTAATAGCGAAACAGCGCACCTTGCGAGACGCCAGCCGTGCGCGCGATCTCTATTGTGGTGAGCCGGCTGAAACCCTGACTAACTATGCACTTCACAGTGGCGTCGTGCAGTTTCTGCAGGGTATCATGCCGCCGTTCTGCCTGCGTTTTGCGCATAGGGCGGATTATATACTACAAACATAGTGACTACTCACTTTTTATAGTTCTCGTTACAGGCTCTGGCTATCCATAACCAGCTATGGATTTCCCGAGCCAGACAACCTTCTTTACAAACTGCCATTTCGCAGATGGAAAACAGATTTACGCACAATTCGCAGATCATTGCCGTACTACGCAAGCTGCTTTATAAACGCGGAATTGCCAAGGAAACCATGTCCGTCATCCGCAAGAACCTGATCACCAACGATTGGGTGATCTTCGCGCCAAATCGCCTCGCGCGGCCGACCGAACTGAAAGCCAAAGAACAGGACAACATCCAGATTCTCGCCGCGCGGCCGGAGAACAAAACCGACTGCCCGTTTTGCCCCGGTAACGAGAAGCCCGAAGACAAGGTTGTTTTTACGGTGGGCGACGCAGGCAAGTGGCGGGTGAGAGTCATCGAAAATAAATTTTCCAGCGTTGCCCGCGATGTTGCACCCAACAAACGCTTCACGCGCTTCCGCAAAGAAATCGACGGGTTCGGCATCCATGACGTGTTCATCGACAATCCGCGGCATAACACGAATCTTGCGCTGATGTCTGTCGGCGAAATCCAGACTCTCGTGCAGGCTTACCACAGGCGCTATCTCGAGGTGTTGCAAAACGAGCTCGTAAAACATGCGGTGATATTCAAAAATCAGGGCATCAAGGCCGGTGGTTCGCTCGAACATCCGCATTCGCAGATATACGGTCTGCCGGTCGTGCCGTTCGAAATCACGGTGCGCATGCATGAAATGGAGCGCTACTTCGAGACCAACGACAATTGCCTGATGTGCGACATCATGCGCGATGAAATCAACGACAAAGAACGGCTGATTTACGAAAATGAGAGCTTCATCAGCTTCATGTCGTACGCAGATCTTTCTCCCTACCATTTTTGGATCGTGCCCAAACACCACTGCCATACTTTTGCCAAGGTCAGTGAACAGGAACTCGCAGATCTCGCCGACTGCATGAAAGCAGTGTTCGCCAGACTGTATAAGTCACTCAAAAATCCGGACTACAATTTTGTTTTCCAGTCGCTCACTCACCACGACGAAGGCGCCGAATATTTTCACTGGTACATCAGCGTAATTCCGCAGATCAAGACTAAGGGCGGCATCTCGTACGCCGGTGGTCTGTACGTCAACCCGGTCATGCCCGAAGATGCGGCTAAAGTTTTGCGCGAAACGGCGGTCGAAAAATGAATCCGGTTTTATCGGCGGTACGCACCACCTCGGCCTGGGCGGTAGAACAGTTCTACCTGCGCTTCAGCCAGCTCGGCCGCCTGCACCCTTTGTGGAACCCGCTGGCGCAGAAAGTGCAGGTGCTGCATAATATTCCCTACCTGCCAACCGGCTCGAGCTTCCACACACTCGACATCTACCGTCCCGCACACATCAAAGGCCATGCGCCCGTGGTGCTCTATATTCACGGCGGCGGATTTTCCATGCTGTCGAAAGAATCGCACTGGATCATGGCGTTGATGTTTGCGCGCGCGGGCTACGTCGTCTTCAACATCAACTACACTCTGTCACACGAAGCGCCGTTTCCTGCGGCGATCGAAGATTCGCTGCATGCGCTGAAATTTGTGACAAAGAATGCGGGCCTTTATAAGGGCGACAGCGACCATATTATTCTTGCAGGCGAATCAGCGGGCGCAAATCTCGCGCTTTCGGTGGCACTCGCGACCCGGCACGATGACGTCAATAACGCGCTCGCGCACGAAATTTACCGGCTTAAGCCCCATATCGACGCGATGATGCTGGGTTGCGGGCTCTTTGAGGTAGGCAGGATTGATCGCTTTCGGGGAAAAATGCCCGACGTCTTTCTACCTGTACTCGAACACATTTCGGAAACTTATTTGGGCCCCGACACGGGCGACAACGTGCACCGGCCGCTGGCAAATCCGTTGTCGCTGCTCGAAGCCGACGAAAAAATTCGGCGCCCATTGCCACCGGCATTCGTGTTTTGCGGTGGCGCTGATCCGATTCTCGACGACACGCTGCGTCTCGCCGCCGCGCTCAAGCGCCGCAAAGTGCGCACCTCACTGCGCATCTATCACGACCGGCACCACGCATTCCATGCCTTTGTGCCGATCGATTCGCTCGCGCGCGACTGCTGGCACGACCAGATTGAGTTTCTAGACCATGTATTTTCCGCATGACACGCGGAACTTTGAAACCGAAACGATAGTATGAAGGCGCAGCACAACGAAGACCCGCAATATTATTCGAATGTGCGCAGCGACATTCTCGCGATGGTCGAAGGCAGAGGCCTGCGCATGCTCGAAGTCGGTTGCGGCAGCGGTTCTACATTGCTGCATGCGAAACAGGCAGGCATTGCAGCCAGCATCGTGGGTGCAGAATATGTGCCCGAAGTCGCCAAATTAGCCCAGCAGCGCGGCGTGAAGAAAGTCTATAGTGGCGATTTCGCTCTCGCCGCCAAAAAAATATCCGCTGCAGAAGGCAAGTTTGATGTTATTCTGTTCGGCGATGTGCTCGAGCACATGATCGACCCGTGGGCGGCGCTGGCGCAGGCGAAAGATCTGCTCGCCGATGGCGGGCAAATTGTCGCGAGTGTGCCGAATTTCCGCTATTGGCGCGTGATGTATAACGTGTTTTTCCGGGGCGATTTCCGCTATGAATCAGACGGCATTATGGACAAGACGCATCTGCGTTTTTTCTGCCGCAAAAACATCATGGAAATGATCGGCCGGGAATACCGCATCGAGCGTGTGTATGAAGCGCTGCCTAAGTCGGGTAAGATATTGAACGCAGTCAGTCTCGGGTTTCTGAAAGAATTCGGCACACTGCAATACCTGGTTTCTGCAAGAAAGTAAAGACACCAAGGTCTTACGATAAACGGTCATACCCGCGGACGCGGGTATCCATTCGCAGAATTTTCACTCTGGATTCCCGCCTTCGCGGGAATGACGCCACAAAACTCTGGAACTACTGAATGGGCTCTCAATACACGATTAGGCATTTCGCCCTTTCAGATGCTGCTCGATGAGTGAAACGTCATAGCCTGCGTCTTGCAATACCGTTCGCCACGAAGCGTCTGCCGCCGCGTCGAGCACGCGCCAGAATACATCGACCTTTAAAATCGGGCAATGCATGTTTTCGATCAGCTCACGCCAGAAGCGATGCACGATGATCGTCCGCCCGAACAGATGCCTGTTCTGCGGCATCGTGTCGAACAGGCTGTTTTCGGGACAATACGCCGAGACACTGAATCCATCCTTCTGGAATTTCTGGCTTAAGCCCACTTCGTACGCATAGATGATCAGTGTCTTCAGGATTGTGGGAATCATTCTGACATCCTGCCAGTATTTGCGGAACTGCTCTGAGTGCAGAATCTTTTCATTGTAGAGCACAAAATAACTCATCAGATGGTATGCAATACCATACGAATCGGTAATGCCAAAGAGATCGGTACTGGCTTTGGACAGCACCTCTGCCCATGGATAAAGCGGACCGTAATAGCTGTCGTTTGTCAGCAACAACCGTTGGTAGTGCTGCAGTTCGACGCCCGAATGAAAAAGGCCTGCCTTCCACGAACCAAAATCATAGCCCGTGTTTTGCCTCAGCATAACCCGCAGGCAGATTTTGGTTAGGCGTGCGAGATCGGGCGCGTTGATTTTCGCGGCGGTAGTCACAAAGATAACGTCGAAGCCGCTGGCGTTCAGTGCGGCCAGATTATGGAAAACATAGTCGGCAATTTCACCGGCCGCAGAAAATCCCGCGAAAACGCAGAGGCGCCCCTTTCCCTGCGGAGCGCAACCGGCATGATTTTCCAGCACGTGAGGGTTTCGCGGCAACAGCCTGAGCACTCCCAGATGCAGCGATATGCGCATCACGAAACGTGCAAATCTTTTAACCTGTCTCACGAAGATATTTCGCACCTGATTCATAACCGCAGCAACAGAATTGCCGTTCAGACATCCGGGAAGCAGAACTGTTCGTCAAACGCAAATGTTAGGCATGGCGAGGGCTCATAGCGCAAAATGCGCCGTTGGAGAAAAATTCTGATACTGATCTTCCGTCATATAACCCAATGGGTTCGAAATATAACGCGTACCAAACATCGTCTTCTCGATGGAATAGTGCAGATGCCCGAATACCCAATAATCCGCCGGATGCGCCTTGAGCAGGCGATTGAGGTTCGAGGCGCAGTAATATTTGAGAATACCCATATAGGCTCCAAACCCCATTAGATTATAACTCGGCAGATGATGCGTGATCACGACGGTTTTGCCTGTGAAGGGCTTCGCGAGTTCGTGGGTGAGAAAGTGCACCGATTGAGTGTGCATGGCTGACACGTCGGTCGCCCTGAGTTTCACCGCAGGCTCTCCGCCTTCGCCGTAGCGAATCAACCGATAGTCGTTCGATTTTTTCTCGAGCTTTTTCATTTGGTCTTCGGGACCGTGCGTCCACAGAATCGAAGCGATGAAGCGCACGCCTTCGAGCTCGATCGTCGTGTTGTTCAGCAGGTGGTGATTGAGTGCAAGCTTCTCGTCCAGAGTCGGATAACTCTCGGCGACGTCGCTGCCATAGAATTCATGGTTGCCCGGTATCGAAATGATATATTTGAACTGCTGCTGCCATTGGTCGTAAAGATGTTGAATCTTATGGCGGCCCGTATTCGTCACAATGTCGCCGGCAAGAATCAAAATATCGCCCACGGGCTGAATCGGGTTTTGCGCGAGAAAGTCACGGTTCCTGGGGTATTCGAGATGCAGGTCAGAGGCGTATTGGATTATCGGCATGGCGCTCTGCCGAATGGTGAAGCGGTGTGTCGAGCCAGGCGTCGACTAAAAATTCGCGCCGACGCAGTTCGGACCAGAGGGGGCAGCAGGGCAAATACGGCCCGGCTACCCCTGTTCAGGGGTAGCCGCTTGTGTGCCACGAAGACGCTCTATCGCGATCTTTCCCGTCTCTGACCATATAACACCCACGGTGATTACGAGCGCACCCAATGCACCGCGGGCACTGAAAACTTCGAGCGACAACGCGACGGCATAGAACATCGCGAACACCGGTTCCAGCGCAAAAATCACTCCGGCGCGCGAAGGTGTCGAAAGCGGTTGAAAGCGCATCTGCAGCGCCACGACGATCAGCGTACCTGGCACAATCAGATACAGCATCGCCAGCGCAAAACCCGTGCCTGCGTCGAGCCGCGCACCTTCGCAGAAGACCATCGGGATCGCCATTACCGCCACCGCCAGAGTCTGTACCGCAGAAAGCAATCCGCGAGTGTCGGGCGTGCTCCACACGTCGACGCAAATGATATACAAACTAAAAGCCAGCGCGCAGCCCAGGGTCAGCCAGTCGCCGCGGTTGAAATCCACAATGCCCGCGGGGGATGTCAGCAGGTAGAGGCCCGCCGTCACGAGCAGGGCGCCTGTCAGTGTAAAAACGGAAGGGCGCTTGCGGCTCATCGCAAAAGACAGCAACGGCAGAAAGAGAACGAGCGCTTCGGTAAGAAATGCCGAACGCGAACTGGAAGTGAATTGCAGGCCGAGCGTTTGTAAACCAAAGCCGGCAAAAAAGAACAGACCGAGGATTAATCCCCGCGTGACGACCTGACGGTTCAGCTTGTACTTTGCCCCCCTGAGCAATAACGCGAATACCAGACCCGCAGCGCCGAAGCGGATCGCGACTATCAGCCATGGAGAGCTAAACCCGAGAACATATTTCACAGCGGGAAATGTACCGCCCCAGATGACAGTGCACAGCACGAGCATGATTTCAGCGGTATAAATTTTCACGGCATTACACCAGTTTTTTCAACTCGCAGAATTTGCGGAATGGCAGCACGAGGCCGGTCGTGGTCTCGTTGCCGAACTCGCGTGTACCGAGGTGCACCTGATAGACTTCGGGAATGCCAACACGGGTTTTGAAATATTCGATGCGCTTCGACAACGCTTTTTCGCCGCTCTTGCACTCCACCGCGAACATCGGCTTGCCGTTCTTCAACACCAGAAAATCGATCTCGCGGCCGTCGGTATCTCGCAGAAATTTTAGCTCCATTCTGTAACCTTCAGTGTCCTCAAAGAAATGACAGTATTTGAGCAGATGCGATGCGACCATATTTTCAAACCGTTGTGCGGTTTCATCGGCGGTGGCCCAGTCCCAGAAGAACAGTTTTTTCTCTTTTTTCACGCCGCGTATGGTCTTTGCCGTGTAAGGAGATAGCCGAAAGATCAGATACATGTTTTCCAAGGCGGTCAGCCAGCGCTCGACCGATTCATGCGCGACCTGCACTGCTTCGCGCAGACTCTGTACCGAGAGAATCAAACCGACGCGTTCGGGCAACAGCGTCAGCAAAAGATCGATCAGGCTGATCTCACGGATGTTCTCGAGGTCGCGCAAATCTTCGTTGATGATGCGGCGGTGCCGCTCGAGACGCCAGCGCCTCACAAACCGATCACTTGCTTTAAACAGCGGCTCGGGAAAACCGCCGAAATTCAGGAGCGCCTGCTCATCGCTCTTTTTGAAAGAGCCGAGTTCGGGCAGCGTGAACGGATGCAACCGATAATAGTGGTAGCGGCCGTGCAACGAATCGCCACCCTTGCTATAATAATCGAGCCGCGCCGAGCCAGTGATCAGAAATTTTGCGCCGGCAGCCCGCTTATCATAAAAGCCCTTGATGAGATTTCGCCAGCGGGCATATTTGTGGATTTCATCAAAAACGATGAGCTTCTGTCTTGCGGGCAGCTCGGCGCGCAAAATTTTTGCCCGGTCGGCAACAACGTCCCAGTTGAGATACGCCGGATGATCGCGTTCCGTTGCGCCCAGAAGGCTCAGTGAAAATGTTGTCTTGCCCACCTGCCGCGGACCGCCCAGAAAAACCATTTTCTCGGGCAGATCTGCAAGCACCGGGGGTATGAGATAGCGGTTTTCGGCCACAGACCAGCCCGGGCGCCAAGAGCCGCGGCGTCAACTAATTCTTATCAATACGAATTTACTCATGAGTAAATTCATATGCGTCCGATATTACAAACAAGCAAGAACTCTGCAATCAGACGGTATTTTGTACTAAAGCCAGCGGTTTCAAAGTGTGGTTGCTTTGCTCAATTCGACGCTGAGCAGCGTGCTGACTCCTGGTTCATTCATGGTGACGCCGTAGAGCACCTGCGCCTTGCCCATCGTCTTTTTGTTGTGCGTGATGAGGATAAACTGCGTGTTTTTGGCAAACTCATCGAGCAGCGTGAGAAAGCGACCGACGTTCTGCTCGTCAAGCGGCGCGTCGATTTCGTCGAGCACGCAGAATGGCGACGAACGCACCATATAGATGGCAAACATAAGCGCGATCGCCGTCATCGCCTTCTCGCCACCCGACATCAGGCGCATCGACTTGGTGCGTTTACCCGGAGGCGTGGCTTCGATTTCGATGCCGCTCGCGAGAGGGTTTTCAGGTTCGAGCAGCTCGAGCTTTGCCTGACCGCCGTTGAACAGTTTGCCGAAAATTTCGGCGAAGTTGTGGTTGATCTGTTCAAAAGATTCACGGAACAGCGTTTCTGATTTGAGGCGAATCTCTTCCATCACTTTCTTAATATCATCCTGCGCTTTGAGAATGTCATCGACCTGCGTTTTCTGGTGGTCGTACATTTCTTTCAGGTGGCGGTGCTCTTCGATCGCCAGCTGGTTGATCTGACCCAAAGCTGAAATTTCGCGTGTCAGTTCTGTCAGTTTTTCCCGTTCGTCAGCCAGCTGCAGTTTACCCGAGGTGAACTGGCCTGACAGCTCCTGCCAGGTCAGTGTATAATCGTTATAAATGTTCTGTAAAAGCGAATCGCGAGTGCCATTCAGCGCGCCAATCTTGCCCTCGAGCTCGTTGGTCGCCTGGAATACCTCGTCGGTTTTGCTGCTTTCGCGGCGCATTGTGTCGACGAGTTCTTTGCGTTTTTCATCGACTTTACCGATATCGCGCTCGATACCGGCAATGCGCTGTGTTTCTTTTTCGATGCTGCTCTTGAGTTTTTCGACTTCGCGCGTCAGGTTCTTCTGTTCCTGCGCGAGTTGCATGACCGAGCGATCGATCTCAGTAAATTGCGCTTTCACAAAGCCCATATTGCTCTGCTCGTTATCGATCTGCAGTGCGAGATCTTTTTCTTTCGCCTTGATGCTGTTGATTTCGACATTGAGCGACTTGATATCGCCCAACAGCTTCTCACGCTCCTGTTTTTTTACGGAAGTTTCGTCGGCGAGCGCGAGCTTCTTCGCATTCAGGCGCGCAGTTTCTTTATCTGCGTGTACAATGAGTTTTTCCAGCGCCGTGATCTCTTCGTCGAGCTCCTCTTTGCGCGAATGCACCCCGCCTTTTTCAAAGAGAATTTCATAGAGACCGCGGCTCATTTCGGCCAGTACGTGTGCTTTTTCGGCGATTTTGCCGAAGACTTTGCTGTCTTTGAGACGCTGCAGATCGGCGCGCATCTGCGGCAGATGATCGTCGGGAGACGACAGAATCGCATTTAGAGATGCTTCGGTTTCATTGCAATAGAGCTCGATTTCGGTGAATGCCTGCTCGCGGTTCTTTGCAGTTTTTTCCCAGCGCGACTTTTCGGCTTTGAGAGAATCTAAAAGCTCGCGGATCGTCTCTTCCTGCCGCGCATGCACTTCATCGAGTTTTTTATTCGCATCGGCCTTTTCTTTGTCCAGGCGAAAGAGCTCGGCGTCTGCCGCCGCCGCTTCGTGCGCACATTCGTCGATGCGCTTTTGCAGGCGACCGATTTCCTTTTCGATATCGGTCACTTTGAGGTCGAGTTTCAGCGTGAACTGGTTCTGTTCGGCAGCTTCGTTTTTCAGCGCCTTAATGCGTTTTTCAAATTGCGTGATGCGTTCTTTAAGCCCTGATAACTGCGCGGAAAAAGCGAGCTTCTGCGTTTCTTTTTCGGCGATCGTATTGCTCAGCTGCAGAATTTTTTCATTCGCCACCTGGCTCGATGTGTCTTTTTTATGCAGCTCTTCTTTCAGATTGCGCTCATCGTCGTCGAGCGCAGCCAGGCGCTCCTGCATCTGTATCAGCTTCTGCTGAATCTTTTCTTTTTCAGCATGCCGGCGGCTGAGTTTTTCTTTCAGATCCTCGAGCTTCTCGTTTGTGTCCTTTACTGTCAGGTAACGAATCTTGAGATCGTGTTCTTTATGTTTGTCTTTGAGGCTATTATATTGAGCCGTTTTCTTCGCCTGCTCTTCTTTAATTTTAAGCTCGCGCTCGAGTTCGCGCTGGATATCCTGCACGCGCGTCAGGTTGAGCTGCGTGTTCTCGAGATTCTTCTCTGCGTCTTCGCGCTGCGCCTTAAAGCGCGACACACCGGCAGCTTCTTCAAAGATCAGACGGCGGTCTTCGGGTTTGCTCGAGAGAATCTGGTCCATTCTCCCCTGTTCCATAAATGAATAACTCGACTTGCCCACGCCGGTGTCGCGGAACAGGTCTTCGATCTCTTTAAGCGCCACGCGGCTGTCGTTGATAAAATACTGGCTCTGCCCGTCGCGGTAGAGCCGGCGCCCGACCTTGACGTCGTCGGTGTCGATATTCAGAAAACGCAGCCGGTTGTCGAAAGTGAGAGAGACCTGCGCAAAGTTGGCTGCCTTGCGTGTCGCCGTGCCGGCAAAGATGACATCCTCCATCTTTTCGCCACGCATGGTTTTGACCGATTTTTCGCCGAGCACCCATTTCATACTGTCGAGCACGTTCGACTTACCGCAGCCGTTGGGGCCGACAACGCCGCTAACAGACGTCGAGAAGCTGATTTTGGTTTTATCGGCAAAAGATTTGAAGCCGAGGATTTCTAACTCTTTGAGTGTCATCGTATTGCTTCGGAACAATGCCGCTATGCATTCGCGCTTGCGCGAGTGTTTGCGAATAATTGTTCATCACCACGTGGCCCCGGGCGAACTCAAAGGTAAGCATGCCCGGTACCGTTTCGGCTATGAAGAAGGCCGGTTTTCGATTTTCGCCGACACCGAAAAGCTAAAAGGAATTTCGCTGGTTTCGACCCGCGACCCGGTGCGCGAGGCAGAACGCCACATCGGCGCCTTTAGACTGCGCCATGGTATGCTGGCTCTGGTGGCTGGTGTGGCACACCTGCCGATGCTCGAAATGCTGGTCGAACAGCTCGAGCTGCCTTCTGGCCGAGGCGGATTGATCATAGCGTTCGAATCTGACACCGAACTGTATCTCGCACTCAAAAAATTGCGGCCCGAAATCTTTGCACAGGTGGCGGTAATTGTTCCTGAAAACATCTCTGTGCTGGCCGAACTCGTCGAAAAGCTCGACGTCGAACACTTTGTCGGTTACCGCACTTTCGAGAACCGCGGCAGCGTCGAACTCAACGCGTCATTCTACGCCAATGCAATCGCGGATTTCAAAAAGAAGCTGGCGTCGCGCTTTTCAGACCTCTTCACCCGCCTCGAATTCGAGCAGCGTTGGGTATTTAATGCCTTGAGCAAGCTGCCACTGCTGCACCGTGCGCGCCCCGTGTCGGCGCTGTTTGGGCTGGGCCATGACGCAGAAGCCCTGCTGGTTTCCACCGGCCCGTCGCTGCGCGATTCGCTGGTGGAGATTCGCGCGAATGCAGACAAATATTTCATCGCATGCGCTGACTCTGCCTACCGCGTGCTGGTGCGCGCCGGTATCACTCCTCATCTGGTCTTCTCTCTCGACAGCCAGGCACATACGGCAAAACATTTCGGCCTGCTGCCGCGCGGCACCCCCGGCAGTTTTCCGATTCTGGTGTGCGACGCGGTTTCGAACCCGAGCGTCGCGCGCGACTGGCAGGGCGAGTTGGCAATATCTTTTACTGCACAATATCCCGAAGACGGCCTGCGCGTCGTCAGCCCCGGCTGCGACTACCTCGAAGATGAGCGGCTTCTTAGCGGCGAACCGGGAATCGTACCGGGCGATCTGCAGTCGGGCGGTTCGGTGGCGACTTCTGTGTTTGATCTGCTGCGCCTGATGGAATTCGAAAAAATTATTCTCGTCGGACAGGACCTCGCGTACACGCGGCGGGAAATCCACACGCCGGGCACGCACCACACCGACGAATGGCTGGGCCGCACTACCAACCGCCTGCAGCCGCTCGAGAATATCAACGAACGCGTCATCCGGCGCCGGCACACCAAGCGTGAAACTTCCCTGACCGGCCGGCCCATAGTGACCGATTATATCCTCTCCCTTTACCGCGACTGGTTCGCCAATGCGGTGAGCCAGCTGCCCGATAAGGTCTACAACACAACGCGCGACGGCCTGCAGTTACCGGGAGCGATACCGCTACCGGGTCTCTCGACAGAGAAGCACGGGCGTAACAGCGACATTCTGCAGAACTACATGCAGAGCGCGTATCTTCAGGTGAACTCGCAGCGCATCGAAACTTTCGCGCGCCGGGTACATCAGGCGATGGGCGAAAGTCACCCGGCGGATAGTCTGCCGTTTCTGCGTTACGTCGGCCGCAAGTTTGCCATCACGGCGCTGCGTTCGCCGGAAAAAAAAGATGTGCTTTTGAAAAAGCAACTGATCAAACAGAGAAATTTTCTGCGCAAAATCGACAGCAAGCTGCACCATGGCTGAAAAGCAAACATCCCTGAATCTTGCCGCACGCTTCTGGCCGTTCTGGCTGTTCCATGTGCGTCGTTTTGCGTGGCCGATCATGGGTGTGCTGCTGATCACGAGCGTCATCGGCTATCGTTACGGCAGGCTGATTCGCATCGACACGAACCTGCTGCACCTGCTGCCCTCGGGCACAGAATCCCTGGCGCGGCTCACCGATCTGCGCGACCAGTCTGAAATCAAAGGATTTCTCGTGGCAAGTTTCGAAGCCGACACGCCGCAGAGCGAGCAGACCCTGCTCGATGCGGCAAAACGGATTGAGACTGTAGTGTCCGCGAACGATTTTTTGCGCATTTCGACGAACCGCGTTATCTATGAAATCCCCGGCGAGTTCCTGCGGAAATACTCTCTTTACTATGCCGACCTGCAGGACCTGCACAAGCTGCGCGACCGCCTTGCCAATACGATACAGCACACCAAGCGCAGCGAAAATCCTTACTTTGAAGATCTCGAACAGACCGCACCCGCGAAGTTTTATATCGGCGATATACTCAACAAATACCGCAAGCGGTATCTGAGCACGAACGCCTTCATCGATGCCGACAAGCGGCGGATTTCCATTTTGCTGTCGTTGAAAACCACTCCAGACGACATTCAGTTTTCGCAATCTTATCTTTCCGGACTCAGGGATAGCATCGAACCCTATGCAAAACAAAAGGGACTGACGCTGCGTTTTTCGGGACGCTACGCCTCTGATGTCGAAAAGCAGCGCCGCCTGGCGAGCGACATCAGCCAATCGACGACAATTACGCTGCTGATTCTGACGGCTTCGCTGATTGTGTTTTTCCGCTCGATGCGGGTCATGGTGGTGATCGGACTGCCGGTTCTTGCGGCGCTGGGTTACACCTATTTCGCCGCGTGGTACTTTATCGGGCAGATCAGTATCATCAGTTCGTTTCTGACGTCGATTCTGCTCGGCCTCGGCATCGACTACGGCATACACCTTTTTTCGCGCTACAAAGGTGAACGTTTGCGCGGCCATGGCATGACGCAGGCGCTCGAGCTGACAATGCGTAATCTGTTCCGGGGCTTAAGCTTCGGCATGATCAGCACGGCTGCGGTGTTTCTGACACTGAGCTTTTCGCGGTTTATCGCTTTTGCAGAATTCGGTAAAATCGCCTTTGGCGGCATCATCTTCTTTTTTCTGTCATTCATCCTCTTCTTCCCTGCACTGGTTTTTCTGACCGAAAAATATTCGTTCACCACAACAGAACCCTCACACATGCTCGAGAAGACGCGCAAAATACGCGGCTGGCATATCGCACTCATTATCGCCATCACCGGCTACGGTGCGATCGTACTGACCAAACCTCCGTTCGAATACGATTTTTTTGAACTGGAAAACGCGCAGACATCGCAATTCGTGCGCGGCACCGAGGGCAAACTGCGTGTGCTCGAAGACCGCGAGCACATGGTAGTATACGCTTTCGACAACCTCGCGACGTTAAGAACCGCCGAGGCAAACCTGAAAAAGGCGGCAGCGGTGCCTGCGGAATTTCACAGCATATGGGATCTCGTACCGGCTGATACCGCGCGCAAGGCTAAGGTGCTCGGCGAGATCAACGCACTGCTGAGACAGGCAGAGGTCTTCTCGCTCGTGACGCTGGACAGTGAAAATCTGCGCAAGATCCGTCTGGGCCTGCAGATGACGGGTGCGGGACAGGTGACGCTCGACGACATACCCGAGGCGTTTAAGCAGCACCTTGTCCGCAGGGGCATTTATTTTCTTTACATTTTCCCCAAAGACGCGCGCCTTCTGCGCCGCGGCGCGCTGGATTTTGCCGCGGCCTTCAGGCAGGCATGCACCGCTGAAGTGCAAAGCGGGCAGAGTTGCCCCGAGCGCAATATTGTGCGCGGCATTTCAGACCTCTACGTGCTCGACGACATTCTGAATACGGTAATGCTCGATCTCGTGAAAGAGATTTTTCTGATCACCGCGGTGATCGCCATCCTCGTGCTGTCAATGACGCGACGTCTTGCCGGCGTCGCACTGATTCTCGCGCCGCTGGTGGCCGGTATTCTCGGGCTCTTCGCTCTTGTCGGAGTAGGCCATCAACTCAGCGCCTCCTGGCTGTTTGAGTTCAACTATATCAATCTGCTGGCGATTCCTATCCTGTTGGGCGTGGGTATCGACAACGGCATCTACCTGTATTCGCATGCCAAAGAACTCGGATTGTCGCAGGTAAACCACATCATGATCAGTACCGGCGGATCGATTTTCATTTCGAACTTCACCACCGCAATGGGCTTTTTGTCGCTGACAATTTCGAGCCACATCGGCCTCGCCTCTTTCGGCTTTATCACTTTTGCCGGCATGCTGTGCGTCTTCTATGGCTATCGCATTCTGTTTCCGGCCCTGGCGCGCTTTTTTGAAAAGCTGGAAGCACAGATATGAGAAGAATATTGTGGTACTCCGTTTTTCTTTCGAGCGGCATTTTTGCGCAGAGTTATGATCTCAAAGCGGAAAAAGAGGCACTCGTGCGCATTGAGGCGGCTATAGCGGCCGGCAAACACGACGATTTTATGCGCGAGTGCAATGAACTCCTCAATCCGCACCGCATCAACGCACTGGCGTGGTATATGTGCGGGAAAAATCTTTTGAATGTGCCCGTCACGGATATTCAGCAATCGCGCGCGAATGCGCGCACGGCATATGTACGCCTGAAGCGGGCGACAGACGATTTTGCGCGCACAGGCAAGCAGGTATTTTACGCGACCGACGCGCAGCAATACCTTGGGCTCGCGGCGATGCTTTTGAGCGACCTTGATCGTGCGCAGGTGCACTTCCGCAGCGTGCTCGCGCGCGATAACCGCATACCCGCGGCGTGGTACAACTTGGGGGTCATTTACGAACTCAAGGGTTTGCAGGATGAATCGATGCGCGCGTTTGACCGGTATCTCAGACTCAAAAACACGGACGCTGCGTCGGAGTTCTGAAATTGGGAAGCTCTTTGTGATTGACCGCGGCAATGCGCGATCGTGACGGTCGTTGTACAATTCCCATGCGTTTCCTGTTTGCCCTATTACTCATATCCGCTTCTTTGGCCGCCGCGCCCAAAGCGGCGAAAGCAGACAACGAGACAGAAACCGCGCTTTCGGATATCGGCCTGAACACCGGGCAGGTTATCAAAGCAAACGTGGTCCGCGTAACAGCAACTGAGATTGTTTACAAAGAAAGCGAAGACGGCGCAGAAAAGTCTCTGAGCAGCGATGCGGTGATTTTCATCCGTTCAGCCGATGGCAGCTACCGCTTTATTTTTCCGCCAGAACCCGTACCTGAAGCAACGAGCACTGCTGCGACAAGCGAAGCCCCGGGCAAAGCATTTCAAGTCACCCTCGGTGTGACCGCGCATTTCGCCGATAATTCTGCGGCCGGTGATTTTACGCGCGATCTCTCGAACTCCCTGGCAGCGCAGTATAACCAGCAGCTGAACCCAAAGGGTTTTACCGCTCAACAGACACGCGAAGCGGCGGGCCTGCAGTGGCAATTTTTTGTGGAACCCCGTCTTGTGCTGAAACGGTTCATCGCGGGCCTCATGATCGGCTACGCGGCGCTGCCCAAAACTGCGGGCCTCGTCAGCTCATCGTTTTATCAGGGGCAGCTGACGCAGAATCTGACCGGCACATTTCTACCCATCGCAGCGACGCTGTACTACCGGTTGATCACCGGGCCCGATTGGGGCATTAACCTCGGGGTGGGTGCGGGCATGCTGTTCACTTCTGTTCAATTATCGCAAAACAACGGCAGCGCGACAGAATACCAGGTTTTCACCGGCTATAACCCGCTGCTGCTGCTCAAACCGGAATTCAGCTACAAACTGGGTCCCATCACGGCGCTGGTCAGTGTACCTTTCTACTGGGCCGAATCGCGCGATGTGAGCGACGGTGAAAGCACGCTCTTGACCGTCGCAAAAACCAATGTGGTCTCCGCCAATCTCACGGGAATTGGTCTGAGTCTTGCACTGGGCATGAATTTCTTCTGACAGTGTACAGCCCGTATACTACTTGACAAGGTGTTACAAAAGGTAACACTGGGCCATGAAGGTACTGAGAAGGCAGAAAAACCTGAGTTTCGGTACCAGCCCCGACAACGAACAGGGGCTCAAGCTCGACTTGCGCTTTGACGAAGACACGAAAACTGCGTACGGCGAGATCGTATTGCCCGTGCATTTTCAGGGCAACCAGCCCGAATGTGTACACCCCGGCGTCATCGCCGTCATGCTCGACGAAGTCATGATGAAGATCAACCAGGCGCTCAACCTGAATGTCAACACCGGCGAAGTGACTATCCGTTATTTGCAGCTCGCGAAAGTGAACGAACCACTCTACCTGCGGGGTTATTTCGTGAAAAAGAATAAGCGCGTGATTGAAAACCGCGCCGAACTCGAAGACGACATCGGCAAAATCGTGGCCCGCGGCAAGGGCAAGTACATCGAACAAGATCTGTAAAATTGGAGCGAACCTTGGATAGGTGCTGCGCACCTATTTATGTTTCGCGAGAAAGCGCTTCAGCCTAAAGAATATTATTCGTGAGTAATAGCCTGGCAGCCCTAAATAGGTCTCCCCGCGATCGGGATGAAAATCGGAGCCAATATTATATAAACTTCTGCGCTCAGAATATGCAATGCTGATGCAACGATCAAGCGTATTATCATATTCGCCTGCGGCGGATTGCGAATAACGGCCGAGCCAGTCTTCGTAGTAGTGCCGGCGCTCTGTCTGCTCCGGCTCTTCGAGGTGCGCAATATATGACGCGCGCGCCCACCAGAAATTAAACCACACCCAGCCATTACCGCCGTGCGAGATACCGACCTTATCTGCCGACGGCACTGCGCTGAGCCATAACAGATTCTTTCGCCATTCGCCGATCACGCGGCGAAACAATCTCTTCTCGAGCGGTTGGCGGTTTCTGCGGAAGCGCCCCAGCTTGATGCGGCTTATGCCGCGCGCGTGAAAATACAAAATAAATGCGTCGCCGTCTTCCCGCCCGAGCTCCCAGACTTTTCGGATACCAGGATATTCAAACAGATTCTGTTCGGTGTGTTCCTGTCTGACATCGCATGTTGAGGTGAAAATCCGCCGGATTTCTCTCGCGAGCACATTCTTATCCTCCGCCCTGCCGGATGACACCACGTACAAAACCGCATTGGTGTGGCTCAATAGCCCTGCTTCCGCCAACTCGGCCATTTGCCGTGAGAAAAGATAGATATAGTTTTTGTTGATATAACAGTTGATAAAGTAGACAATGCGGGTTTTAACTCCCGCCGATACCGATTCCGCGTTGAGGCTGATTTCGAAAGGAGCGCCGAAGCGAATACGCAGCATGCGCCAATCTGCCAGGTCTGCATTGTCAATGCGAATGAATTTGGGTGCTGTCCTTTGCGCAAAATAATGCTGAATATCGGCCGCAGACAAAACCGTACGGCCCTGTGCTTTCAGCTTGGACAGAATAGGCTGCGAGATATCGAGTTCCGGGGCATTCGGCAGTACGGCCTTGATCTGCCATGCAGTAAAAGGAAATTCAGCCATATCAGAAAGTGCCATCAGCAAGCGGCAGATCGTGCCGCAAGAGTGCCAGCGCAATCAAAACTTCTTTTCTGCTCATATCCATTTCGTAAACTGCTCACATGGGCCTGCGCGCGCAATGCGCCGAGGTCCGGTAATCCACGCCGAAGTGGTGAAATGGTAGACACGCCGCACTCAAAATGCGGTGGGGGCAACCCCATGTCGGTTCAAGTCCGACCTTCGGTACATATAAGCGCTTGACCGCGCACTCAGGTCACTTTATAGCCTGTAATTCTCCATCTTCAGTCTCGACTCATATAACAGGGGCATATATGCAGCAACAGAAGGATTATCCGGTTTGGCACTTTACTCTCGATGCGACGGCCATCACGGTTTTTCTGACGTATGCCGGGCTTTTCTGCGCCTCATTGGCGTCACATTACGAGATCCGCGCTGCAACCACACCTAACCTGTGGCTGCAGCTGATCTTTTATGCGCTGATGGCCTGGCTTATGGCCGACTTTGTTTCAGGTTTTGTACATTTTCTCGCCGACAATTTCGGCACGCCCGAAACCCCCATCGTGGGCAAGGTTTTTGTCTACGCATTCCGCGAGCACCATGTCGATCCCAAAGCGATCACCCGGCATTCATATGTCGAAACGAATGGCGCCAATAGTCTGGTTTCTCTCCCGTGGATGCTCTACGTGTATTATGCCAGCACACCGGTCGCTGACTTTACTTTCCGTTTCTTCATGGTGTTTTTCTTTCTCAGCATCTTCATGACCAACCAGTTTCACAAATGGTCGCACATGGAAAATCCGCCGTATGTTGTTGCTGTGCTGCAACGACTGCACATCATTCTGCCGCCAGCCCACCACGACATCCACCACTCGGCACCGTATGACAAATATTACTGCATCACGTGCGGCTGGCTCAACGCGCCGCTCAATAGCCTGCATTTTTTTCAGGCAGTGAAAAGGGTGCTGAGGTGGGATTTTAGATAGCGCAGCATGGCTTCGCCTATGGCGAAGCTATGCTGCGTCCAACATCGACATACTCAAGACCAAATCAGAATAATTCCGCTTCGTGACCAGCTGGTTCGCATCACGCTCGGCGAGTTGTTTGAACTCGGCGAGGTTGTGGTGGCTTAGGCCGAAGATTTCTTTGCGCAGGGCTGCGGCTTCACTATTGCGGCCGGTTGCCGCAGCGGCGCGCGCGGCCCACAGCAGCGCCTGTCCCTTGCGGTAGGGAGAAGTTTCGAGCGCAACCGCCTGCATAAAGTGGCTGTACGCAGTTTCGTTGTCGCGCGCCTCGAGCGCAAGGGCGCCTTCGACAAAGCGCAGTGAACCATCGTCGGTCGCAAACGCCGACGCTTTGGCGATGTCACGGCGCACATCCTCCAGAGCACCGCATTCAAAATCGGTGAGGTAGCCGCGCTGAAAGTGGCGGTATGCTTCAAGCGCTTCGCCTTTGCCATAACGCGCAGTCACTTTGCTGTGTTTGAGTTGAGCGACATCGACAACCTTGAGCGCGTCGCCCGACCAGTTGATGTCATGGTTGATGTAAGGGCCCCAGCCCGTCGGCGCTTCACCGACAGACAGAGAGATTAGGCCCGATTGCAATTTAAAAACCACCGATTGTACCGACATCACATAGCCGATGAGCGAACCCATCATGCGGCTTTTACCCGGTGCATCGGCTTCGAAATCGGCGCCGAGCAGGTTCTGCATGTCGGTGAGTGTAGCACCGCCGCGCGCCTCTGCCTCGCGGAAGAAGCCATCCATCAGGCGCAGGCGATCGACGGTGTAAGAAGTCCAGCCGTTACTCGTCGCGATTTCACCCGGCACCATGTCGCCGTGCAGGTAGTGGTTCGTGTTGCCGATGTGGCCGTTCTTCGCCCAGGTCACGCGCATCTTTTTCGCAGTGGTCTCAATTATCGCCGCATTCTTTTCTTTCGCAGAGGTGACGACGATACCCCAGGTCGAAGCGACCTTGAGCCGGTTCACGACATCGATTGCATCTTCGATTGTGCGCGAATTGCGGATGATTTCGTGCCCCAGGTCAATGACCCCGGTTGCTTCAAAACTCACATCGCGGTGAAAACGCGTGTGCACGGTTACGGTCAGCCCCTCGGCGTTGAACGCGGTAATACCGGGTACATCCGCGCCGCGCGCACCGAGATAGCCGTACGGAATGCCATGATCAGGAGTGCAGTAGACAATGGTGGGCGATTTATCCCACACATCGACGCCGGGAAAATCGAAGTTGCGCGCATGCATCAGTTCGCCGTCGGCTGACAGCGGGCCATAGACCACTGCCGAGCTACAGGCACCGAGCGCATGCACGACGGGTCGGCCAGACCAGCCGGCGTCGCCCTGAGCCTGTCGAAGGGCGCCGAGGCGGCCCAAAACACCAATACTGTTCTGGAAGACATCCATCACCAGCATGTGGCGCGCCATTTCAGGCGTGAGGTTTGCGGCACGGGCAATCGCATTCGCGCGCGCCTCATAGTCGGGCATGCGGTTTTTCGACATCGAAGTCACCGCCCAGTTCATCAGCTCACCGGCGACGCGGCGAATCGGCCCTCTGCGCGCGCGGCGTGGCATGCCAGAAACCAAAAGCGACTGCGCCATCTGTGGATAAAAATCGAGCAGTTTCTGATATCCACCCTGCGAGGCGACAATCTCGCCGTATTGCGCCCCCATTTGCGCCTGCGTGCCTTTGAGGCGAATTTCGAGCAGCGGATTGGTGATAATGCGGTTGGCTTCCATAGGGCAACTGCGGGGGCTTATGTGCGCCGCGTCAATTAGTTTTGGCGTAGGGGTGGCTTCGCCACACCTGCGCCAAAGTCATCAGATTGCCTTTGCGCCCTGTCTCCAATCTGGGCATAATCTGAGCACATGCGCGACGTTGTGCGCCTTGCAAAAGGCTCGATCATCTTCACTGTCGTCGTCACCGGCTTCACCGGCATGCTGATGGCGCGCCGCTGGGTACCGTCGCTGTGGGAATGCACCTGGGTACTCGTGTCGCTGACCCTGTCGTCGGGTTCGTCGGCAATCATGAATAACCTGCTCGACTACGACATGGATAAAAACATGCGTCGCACGATCTGGCGCTCTGAGGCAATCGACCGTCTCGGCAAACGCAACCTATGGATGCTTTCCCTCTTTATGTCTGCGCTGTCTTTCGTGCCGCTGATCTATTACGATCGCTTATGGGCGGCGGTACTCACCGCGCTCGCCATTGCTTCGTATGCCATTTGGTACACACTCTATCTCAAACGCCGCGGCCCATTCGGCGCGATTGTCGGTGGCCTGCCGGGGGCCTTGCCCGTCCTCATCGGTGCGTACGGCATCTCTGACCGCTTCGCGCCCGACATCTGGTTGCTCTTTGCGTTCATGATGCTGTGGCAGCCCGCGCACTTCTGGGCGCTGACGCTCAAGATCCAGGGTGAATATGAAAAAGGCGGAGTGCCCGTGTTGCCGCTGGTCTACGGCAACGAGTACACGCAGCTCTATATACTTATCTATGGCCTGTCGCTACCGCCATTGGCACTCGCCGTTGGTCTCTCCGCGGGTTACAGTTTGGTGTACCTGATCGGCAGTGGGATTATTTCTGTATACTATGTCATTCGCACAGTGCGCGGCATCTATCGCGAAGAACACTATGGCAGGGCATTTTTTGCTTCGATTATTTACATGCTCGTGATCATGATTCTGCTGAACGTGGATATTTTGTTGGCGCGACTGAAATAGATTTTCAGCAGATCGCATGCTTGTAGTGGGCGCGAATATGCCGGTCGCTGGTAATGAGTATTGCGTTATTTTTCTTTGCGTGAGCGGCAATAATGCGGTCAAACGGATCGCGCGTCCAGCGCTCTTCTGCTGCCACTTCTAACGCAGCCGCAAAATCGACCCGATCTACATTCAGGTTGAACTCTTCATGTAATTCCTGCAAAACCGATTTCGGCAACTTGCCGATTTTGCCTACCTCAAAGAGATAATTGAGTTCGAGCGTTACCATCGGCGATATTACCAATTCTTCTCTGGCGAGCATATCCTGCACCTGCGGAGAGAATTTTTCGATGTCGCCCTGGTAGAGCCAAAGAACGCTCTGCGTGTCCAGATAAATCATCTGCGTTTCTGAAAGAATTCGGATTTCTTTACCGAATTATTCTTGCGCCACTCTGACATCCAATCGATTTCCGTAATATCTTCGTCTGGTTTTACCAGTAGCTTACGTTTCTTAAATATGCGATTTTGTTTTACAGGACGTTCTGCCGAAATCAGCAGCGTCTTGCCTTTCCGTTCAACGCGTGCTGGTTTCCCGGTTTCAATCACCTCATCGAGCGTTTGATACAGATTTTGGCGAAGCTGGGTCGCTTTCATAATGCTAAAATACATCTTTACGTACGGTTGTCAATAAAAACGTACGCAACAGAAGAAAGCAGAGTTGGACGCCACCGCTGTGCGGCTGCATGCGATTCCGGCCGGTACACGAACTGACATGGATGACTGGAAAGAAATTATCCTCCAAAACCTAAACGCGCCTCAGCAACAGGCGGTGCAGACTGTTTATGGCCCATTACTCATTCTCGCGGGCGCGGGTTCCGGTAAAACCCGCACCATCATCCACCGCATGGCGTGGCTGATCCATGTTGAAAAGATACCGGCGTACAAAATCGCCGCCGTAACGTTTACCAACAAGGCTGCGGCCGAGATGCGCACACGGCTCATGAATACGGCGGGCCCGATCGCATCGGAGAGCACGGTGCGCACATTCCACTCGCTCGGGCTTTATCTTTTGCGCCGCAACGCGCAGGCACTCGAATACCCGGAGAATTTTTCGATATGGGACGACGGTGACCAACAGCAGGCACTGTCGCAGATTCTCGAAAAATTCGACGGCAAATACACCAAGACGCAATACCGCTATTTTGCGAACACAATATCCTCATTTAAGGATAAACTGATTTTGCCCGAGAGCCTGCCGGAACACGTCGATCTCGACGAATACGAATTTGGCGACATGCTGCAAGAGGTGTTCCGGCTCTATGAGGTGAAGAAGAATGCCTCATTTGCGGTCGACTTCGCCGACCTGATTTCGCTTCCCTGCCATCTGTTTGACAAATACCCAGAGCTGCTCGAGCGCTGGCAGAACCGTTACCCGTTCTGGCTGATCGACGAATACCAGGACACCAACTTTGCGCAGTACCGCTTCGTGCAGCACGTGGCCTCGCGCGACCGCAACCTGTGCGTGGTGGGTGACGACGACCAGGCAATCTATGGCTGGCGCGGCGCGGATGTCAAAAACATCCTCGATTTTTCTGCCGACTTCAAAGACGCTGCCGTAATCAAACTCGAGGAGAACTATCGGTCGACCAAGGCAATTCTCGACATTGCCAACGCGGTAATACAGAACAACTTCGAGCGCATGCCGAAGAAGCTGTTCACCGAACGGCAGGGTGGCGAGATTCCGATGGTCTACACCGCCGCCGACGACGTGCAGGAGGCCACGAAAGCTGTAAGCCTTGTGCGGCAGGCATTGCGTGACGTTCCGGCATCTGAAATTGCCATACTCTACCGCACCAACTCACAATCCCGATTACTCGAAGAGGCGATGCTGCAGGCCAAAATTCCGTACCGCGTTTACGGCGGACTGTCGTTCTTCGCGCGCAAAGAGATTAAGGATACGCTGGCCTACTTTCGGCTGATTGTGAACAGCAAAGACGAAGCTGCCTTTGCGCGCGTGATCAACACGCCGCCGCGCGGCATCGGTGACAAATCGGTTGAGAAGATCTTTGCGGCACGAGAGGCTGCCATGCGGGCCGACTTTGTCGAAGTCATGTCTGATCCATCCCTCAATCCGCTCAGCGGCAAGGCCAAAGACGCTTCGCTGCAACTGGCGCGCGACATCATCGATCTGCGCCGTAAGGCCGATGCGCAGACAGACCTCGGCTTCTTTGTCGACGAGCTGCTCGAAAAGACCGGCCTCGCGAAACTCTATGAAGAAGAAGACCGCTTACTCGGTTCTGGCCGCATGGAATATATCGGCGAACTCAGGAACTCGCTCTTAAATTACCAGCGCCAGACCGACAATGCCACGCTGGGCGACTACCTGCAGCAGATATCGCTCATCACCACGACCGCCCCGCATGAAGAAGGCGAAGGCGCGCACTCGGTGAGCCTGATGACCGTCCACAATGCCAAGGGCCTCGAATTCCACACGGTAATCATCGCCGGCTTCGAAAAGAACCTGTTTCCACACTACCTCGCCGAGCGCGACGGTGACATCAGCGAAGAACGCCGGCTCTTCTATGTCGCGGTGACCCGCGCGAAAACCCGGCTCTATTTCACCAACGCCGAACGGCGCATGTCACAAGGTTTTTATGAGGCCTCGCGCATCTCACCCTTTCTGCAGGAAATCCCCAATGAACTATTGCGTTTTGAAAAGAGCAATACATTCAGCAGACCACAACAATCCTCTGCAGTCCGCAAATCCTTCATACCCCGCGCACCTACCGCTGCGGCCCCCACCCCCAAAGGCAAAGTCGATTTCGGCGCAGGCTTTGCCCCACAAAGCAAGGGCAGCGTATTTGCGAACGGCGACAAGGTCGAACATGCGAACTTCGGGCGCGGCCGCGTGCTCAAGGTCGAAGGCGATGGCGACTCGGCGCGCATCCACATCTTTTTCGACGACGGCAAAACGCGCAAGTTTTTGTTGAAATTTACGGCGCTCAGGAAGCTCTGACACATGGATATTGCAGGCAAGCTGTCATCATCGCTCGGCGAACGCGGCGAAGCCGCCAATATCGCGCTGGCAAGGGAAATCTGTAAAACCGGCGACGAAACCGCGCTGACCGTGCTCGTGCATCTGCTCGAAAGCGGGAAAGCCAAGATTCAAAGCGATTGTATCAAGGTGCTCTATGAAATCGGCGCCGAACGGCCTGAGTTGATTGCCGACCACGCCCCGGTATTTTTACGGCTGATCAGCAGCAAGAATAACCGCCTGCAATGGGGTGCAATGACCGCACTCGATTATATCACGCCCCTTAAGCCGGAAGTTTTAGCAAAGAATCTGGCGGCCATTGCCCTCGCCGCCGACAAAGGTTCTGTCATCACGCGCGACCACGCTGTCGGCGTGCTCGTGAAGCTGGCTCAGATTGGCCGCAACTATGCAAAATGTTTGCCTTTGATTTTGGCGCAGCTCAAAAAATGCCCGGACAACCAGCTGCCGATGTATGCCGAAATGGCCGCAGGCGTGATAGTAACCAAAGACAAAACTGCTTTTGTCACTTTGCTTAAAGCGCGAAGCCGAAAACTCAAAAAGACTTCGCAGCAGAGGCGGATTGAGAAAGTACTAAAACAAATTTCGTAGAGACGCGGTACTCGCGGTGCGACCGAGCGGTTGCACTCAACCACGAAGGTCTCTCCTTCGAGAGCTTGTCGAACCATAGCGCGTCTGTACTCTATCCTATGAAATCCACCCCGCTCTACGATGAACATAAGAAATTAGGAGCCAAATTCACCGAATTCGCCGGCTACAATATGCCGGTGTCTTATGGCGCGGTGAAAGACGAAGTCACCGCTGTGCGCGAGCGTGCCGGTATGTTCGACGTGTCCCACATGCTGCCGATATCGCTCAACGCCGATACGCGCGATAAACTCGTACAGGGCCTCAACCGCATCTGCGTGCGCTCGACCGACAAACTCAAAGCCGGTAAGGCCCAATATAACGCTCTTTATAATGAGAATGCGGGACTCGTCGATGACATCACGATCTCCGCGATTTCTGACACGCACTGGATGATGGTGGCCAATGCGGGCAACCGCGATGCAGATGTGGCTCATCTGAGAAAACATGCCGCAGATCTGATCAACATCCAACCGTGGGAAAATTACACGCTGATCGCCGTGCAGGGACCCAAAGCCGCTGAACAGGTAGCAAAACACTTTCAGGATCTCGATTCGATGTACTATTACGAAGCACGCTTGCCGGCAGCGAAGATCTTTATCGCGCGCATGGGTTATACCGGCGAAGACGGTTTTGAAATTGCCTGCGATGTCGCCGACGGCGTCAGACTCTGGCAGGCGCTGCAGGCAGCCGGTGTTTTACCCTGTGGTCTCGCGTCGCGCGACGTACTGCGCCTCGAGTCTCTGATGCCACTCTATGGCCACGAACTCTCGACCACACTGCGCCCGCAGGAATCGGGCATTGCCTTCATCTACAACGACCACGACTGCATCGCGCCGCGAGAAGCGCGCGAGAAACCGGTGGCCGAAATTACCTGCGGCTTCTACATGACCAGCGAAGGCGTGCCGCGCCAGGGCTATGCCATTGTGACGGCAGACGGCAGCCGCGTGGGTGAAGTGACGAGTGGCACCTTCTCGTTCACTAAAAACTATGGCATGGGCATGATGCGGATTTCCATAGCAAGCAAGGCGCAGCCGCTCTTCGTGGAGATCCGCGGCGAAAAAAAACCAATTATCATTTTGGACAAGACGCCGATTACGGGCAGCGTGAGAAAGCGGCCGAAGGCTTAGCCGATGTGTGGCCGCGAAAATCACGGAAAAACCTGCACCCGGCTATGGAAATCCATAGCTACAATCCGGGGCATGGGTTTTCCATAGCAAGTGATGTGACATAACATGCAATTGGGTTCAGATCACTCAACGCCACAGGGCAAAGGCCCCACGCCGCAGGCCCGCGCGCAGAATCTAATCAAAGAATTCGTCGAATTTACAGAAAAGTTTTCGGCACAAATTCCATTAGCAATCCCCAAGGGCACGCTGAAGACGATTGACTATTACCGCGATACATACTTCAAATACCTGAAAGACTCCGAATTCAAATCGAACATCTGCTACATGCTGCAGCTGATCGAATACCAGCTTTGGCAGTATAAATTATTCAAGCCCCAATACTCGCTCGAGAGTGCGCTGTTTTTTCAGCTACTCGTTACCCAGGGCATTATCATTGAGGCCGTCGTCTTTGCCCTCATCGCCGATCCGCTGGTGGTTACCGACGCCAGCGATCGCTCGAAGGGCACCGGCAACCCTGAACACGCCAACCTGCTCAAAATCATCCGCCGCCGCACCTTTGCCGCGCATATTCAACAGTTGCGCAGCATGCACATCAGGCGACACGATGTCGCTGGTTTTGCCGCAGCCACGGAGGGCGTTCCATGCGGCATTTTGAACAACGATCTGTGCACCGAACTCGACAACTTCCGCAACGAAATTCGTAATCTGGTGCACTTACAAAACTGGGAAGGCCGACTCTACCGCCAGCTGCCGCTTTCTGATTACAATAAACACCTGCAGGACTTCGACCGCATTTTGAAAAGCCTCAATGCGCAGATTCAACAAACGCATACTCTGCAGGATTTACTGACCTACTATGGCCTCGACGGCCGCCGCATTCGCGGCTCGGTCAAATTCCTGAACCAGCGCAGCGGCAAAGGCCAGCTGGAGGCGAAGGCTGTGCATGACTTCATTCCTTTTTTTGCCAACGAACTCGCAGCGGGAACAAACCTGCGCCGCGGCGATTCTGTCAGCTTCACGCTGGCCGCAACAGAACACGGCGTGCGCGCACGTGACGTGGAGCCTGCTTAGGCTGATTCTGGGTTTGTCAGCGACTGGCTGAGCTTTTCAACGATGCGGATGAGCTGCACGGACAACACACCCTGCGTGCTGTTGAGCAGCTCGCCGAGATCCTTGTAAGGCGCCCGTATCGAAAGCAGGCTTTTTTTCTGGTGCAGCAACAGCGATTGCTGTTTTTTCTTTTTTTTGACCAGACTCTGTATCATGTCGATAATCTGCGGCGGGATGGCCGTCGAAAAATAATCTTCTGTCCAGCTTTCGCGTTTTTTCTCAATGTCCGGATTTTTGCGAAAGAATGCGTCGACCTTGGTTTCAAGCACGGATATGCCCTGAAAATTTGTGGTCAGCTTCTCTTCGAGATCGCGCACTTCGACGGAACGTTCATGCGCAACCTTCTTGAGTTCCTGCAGGCGTGAAAGGATTTCGGATGCCGATTTTTTTTGCAGATCGCACAGATAATCGAGTTCTTCACTATCGAGCTCAAAATACCAAGCATAGGCCAGTTTGAAAAGTACACGCTGCGGCAACGCCAGCGACACCAGCGATGCATTGAACTGTTCAAACAGCGTTTCTTCGAACAGATTCTGTTCGCGGGTGTCTGATACCGATTCAATCGCGTCGACCATTTTTCCCGACGCGTCAGACTTGAGATAAGTGGTGAAACGCACTTTGTCTTTCTGCGAGCGCAAAAAATCAATCGTCAGGTTACGCAGCACGGCGTAAAACCAGGTCGTGAATTTTGCCTTACCCTGAAAGCTCGAAATCTTCCTGCCGTCGCGCAAATGCTCGAACGCATATAGGTAAAACTCGCTCGCTTCATCTTCATTGAAGCGGAACATGCGAATCGGAAAGTTGTAGATATCGTCGGAAAAAGCTTCAAAAAACTCGGCCAGAGCCTCGGGCATGCGCTTCTGTATGCCCGGTAACAGTGCGTGGATTTTTTCGTCGCGCTCGCTGCGCGGCTCGGCAACCTCTGCCACTTCGGCAGCCTGAGGCGGCTGTACGGCTTTGGAGGGCTTGGCCGCAACGCTTCGGGCAACGGCCTTTTTGCCGCTTTTCTTAACCGCAGTTTTGCCTGTCGTTTTTTCCGCCATGTTACTCTACGGTAACAGATTTGGCAAGGTTACGCGGCCTGTCAACATCACAACCGCGCGCGATGGCTGTATAATAGGCCAGCAGCTGCAACGGTATGGCAACGAGCAGGGGCGAAATGCTCTCCATACAGGGGGGTATTTCGATATAATAATCCGATTCTTTCTTGATCTCTTCATCACCTTCGGTGATGATTGAAATGATCGTGCCCTTGCGCGACTGTGCCTCTTTGAGATTAGATATCATCTTACCGCGGATATCACCCTGGGGCGCAATGATTACCACGGGTACATTATCGCTCACCAGCGCGAGCGGACCGTGCTTGAACTCACCGCCGGCATAACCCGAAGCATGGATGTATGAGATTTCCTTCAGCTTCAGCGCGCCCTCAAGTGCCGACGGATAATTGTACGTGCGACCAAGGAAAATAGTGTCATTTTTGTCCTTCAAAAAATCCGCAATTTGTTTGATGCGATCATGGCTCTTGAGTATCGAACGCATTTTTTCAGGTAGTGAAAGAATTTCGTTCAGTACCCCGCGGCGCTCCTCAGCCGGCAACAACCATTTGATCGAACCGACGTAGAGCGAGAAAAAAAGCAGATTCAGCACCTGCGCGGTGAACGCCTTGGTCGAAGCGACGCCGATTTCCTGACCCGCCATCAGATGAATCATCGCATCGGATTCGCGCGCCATCGTGGAATTGATATTATTGAGGAACGAAAGCACACGCATGAATTTGGCTTTCGCTTCGCGCACACCTGCGAGCGTATCTGCGGTTTCACCCGACTGGCTGATACCCACGACCAGGGAGTCGCCGCTTGCCAAAGGATTACGGTAGCGCCATTCGGAAGAATAATCGGTTTCGGCGCTGATGTGCGCGTACTGTTCGAGGTACATCCGCCCTATCATGCCGGCATTGAGTGAAGTACCGCAAGCCTGAATGAGTATGCGACCCACACGCGCGAGATATTCTTTGCCGAATTTCAATTCGGGAAAATGAATAAACGAATCGTCTACGCGTTGTTTAAAGATGCGTTCGAAAACGTCGGGCTGCTCATATATCTCTTTGAGCATAAGAAATTCAAAATCGCCTTTCTCCACGTCTTCAACGCTGACCGAAACCGGCTCCCATGTTGGAGTAACAGCAACGCCGGCGAGATCAAAAAGAAAGATTCCATTGTCGGTGATATATCCCCATTGGTTGTCATCGAGATAGATTGCCTCATGCGCAATGGGCACAATCGCTGGGATATCCGAGGCGATGAGGTATTCATTATTTCCGCGTGCGACAATCAGCGGCGAACCCTTGCGCGCAAAATAGATCTTGCGCTCTTCTTTTTCGGTAATTGCCGCGAGCGCATACTGACCTTCAACGCGCTTGAGCATGCGCACAAATGCTTCGTCGGGAGCGAAACCTTCCTCGATGTATTTTTCCATTAGGTGCGGCGCAACTTCGGTATCTGTCTCGCTGAGAAATACAAAACCGTCGTCGACCAGCTCCGCTTTCAGTTTTGCATAGTTCTCAAAAATGCCGTTATGCACAACCGCAATGTTCCTCTGGCTGTTCAGATGCGGGTGCGCATTGATCATCGATGGCTCACCATGCGTCGCCCAGCGCGTGTGTGCGATGCCTGAATTGCCGATCAGCGGCTGGTTCTTGAGTTGTTTTTCGAGCTCCGCAATCTTACCGACGGCCTTGCGCGTCACCATCTCGCCACCGTTCATGACAGCCATACCGGCAGAGTCATAGCCGCGGTATTCGAGCTTCTGCAGGCCGACGAGCAACACCGATTCAATGGATTTCGGTCCGATATAGCCGACAATTCCGCACATGCGGCAGTTTTGCGCGGCGGCCGGCCGCGAACAGAAGAAACAAGGGAGGACGATCGGATATGAAAATCCATAGCTACTGGGAAAAAGATCCGAAAAGCGAAAAAATACGCTGATATGTGAGAAAATTTTGCGGTTTACTGGTATTTATTTAGTAGAGGAATTATGAAATGTAAACGCCAACCACCCTACCTTCTGTTAAAACCTACGCCGATTGCAGACTTGTGGGAAATCAGATTGTCCGAAAGTCATTGGAAAGCCTTGGTGAACGCTGCACGACAACGGCGCTGTTCATACTCCAGCATAACAAGATACTGCATTTTCCGGCTCGCCGAACGCCAGAATCTGGCGTGGCGTAAATGTCTGACTCAGGCTGCTCTGAAGGTTAAGGCAGATGCACCCTCTGGACGAGAGGGTCATCGTCATCTCGTTTGCTTTTATGGTGAAGACCTAAAACTGGTTCGGCTGGCGGCAATGACCCTGGGTATTAACGTTTCGGCATTCGTGCGGCTGGCACTTTTTCTTTTTCTACCTCGGATAGCTCTGGAAAACCATAGCAAGAAATCGGTTTCCGCAAAAGAGTTATTCTATCTGGGCATTAAGCGCTGGCAGCACGTACACCACACCGCCGTGAACAACTTTCACATACCACAACTACGCCGCTTCACCTTCAGCAACTTCTTCCCATGGCAATGGTGGCCGCCGGCAATTCAAATCCCGTAAAATGCGCGCGTATTTTTTGTGCACGCTTCGCCGATGAGCTCAGCGGCTTCCCCACGCAGCTGCGCCAAAAAGTCGAGCGTGTGTCTGACATAGCCCGGCTGATTGATCTTGCCGCGATGTGGTATCGGCGAAAGAAACGGCGCATCGGTCTCAATCAGCATACGATCAAGCGGACAGGCAAGCGCCGCTTCCTGCACTCCCGCGGCATTCTTGAAGGTAACAATACCCGAAAAAGAGATATAGGCACCGAGCGTGAGAAAGTCTTCCATTTCTGATTTGGTACCGGTGAAACAATGGATCAGAATCGGCAGATCTTTGGCTTCATCGCGCAAAATCGAAAACGTATCAGCGTGCGCATCGCGCGTGTGAATCGCGATGCCGCGGCCCGCGCGGCGGCCGGCATCGCCGCCCCCAAAAAAAACCCCCAACTGTTAAAACCCCGGGTCGGCAGAGGATATATAATCGAGACCAATTTCGCCGACGGCCACGAAGCGTTTGTCGGATTGATTCTCTTCAATAAACTTCAGGCCAAATTCAAAATCTTCCGTGGCGGCCTCACCGGGGTGGTGACCGATCGTGTAATAGACCTCGAATTGTTTGGATGTATGCGCGAGAGTGCGCGCCCACAGCATTGCCTGTTTGTCGGCACCGATTTCGATGAGCGCGCCGACACCGTTGTCGATCAGGCACTGCGTGACTTCTTCAACTCCAATACCCCTTTCGATCACCATGTCCAGATGGCAGTGTGAATCGATTAAGGAATGTACCCGTGGCCGGAGTTGAACCGGCACGGCATTGCTGCCCCAGGATTTTAAGTCCTGTATGTCTACCAATTCCATCACACGGGCATCTTTAAAAGGGTAGGGAGTGTGTTGGGGGGGGGGGGGGCCGCCCCCCCCCCCCGGGGGGGGGGGTGTGGGGGGGCGGGTTGACGGGGGGGGGGGGTTTTGGGGGGTGGGGCGTGACACAGGGGGGAGAC
>CAYHJO010000005.1:35250-48956 GCA_964356715.1 uncultured Turneriella sp.
CCCCTCCCTTTTTTTGATCTGGTCCCCTAACAAAACCCCCCCCCCCCGGTTTTCCTTCCCGGGCGGGGGGGGGGCCCCCCCCCCCCCCCCCCAACACACTCCCTACTTTCTCTGAGGTGTCGCCCGGATTTGAACCGGGGGTGGAGCTTTTGCAGAGCTCTGCCTTACCACTTGGCTACGACACCAAAATTATTCACTGCTCTGCCGGCTGCGCCGGCTGAGCAGTGAATATAAGCAAGAAAAAGACATGTCGTCAAGGAATATGGGCTATGGATTTTCACATCAGAATGAGATCCAGGCCCGCGAGAAGGCAAGTTGCCAGAAGCCGAGGTACACCGCAATGAGGCCCAATTGCAGCTGGAAAGCACGGCTATGCTTTTTGAGCCAGAAAGTCGAAAAAAGCAACACCGTAACACACATCAGAACGGCAAATGGCAGCGCCGAGAGGCGCGTAAACGTGAGTGCCGGCGGTACGAGCATCAGCACGATAAACAGCCACCGCAATACACCCCAAATCTGCGCGACCGAGTAGCCTCGCCGCATCAGCAAGGTAAAAACTGTCTGCACACCGTCGCGGCGGTCTTCTTCGGCATCTTTGAGGTCTTTCAGCACCGCGACGGTCGACCAGCCGCCGAACACCAGAAACGCAATCAGCACCACCGCGGGCTTAGCGGCGGCGGCCGGCTCAATCAGCACGCCCGAGAGTAACGCGGTTAATCCCCACACACCCTCGATTTTGATGTTGGCGGGAAAATAATTGCGCGCGCGGTAGAATGGATAGTTATAGAGCACACCGCAAACGAAGGCAATCGCCGCCGAAATGGCCGCCCGGTTATTGTGGAAGAAGATCGGCAAAACAGCAAGCAGCGTGAGGGCATTGACGAACTGCACATCGAACTTCTGCAACGGTGTGGCCACGTCCGTTTGCGATGACTGCTGCGCGTCAAAATAGTCGTTCTGGATAATAGTCGCAATGCCCACAACAGCGATGAGCAGAGTGGATTGTGTGAGCGTCACGGCGTTTGCCCGCACGATGACTCCACCGAGAATAGTCAGCATGACAAATGGCGCAACGTGCAGCAGACGCCGCACGACGAGCGTAAGAATGTCACGCCGCAGCAGCAGATAGACCAAAAGCGCAAGCAGGCTCTGGTAGAACGCAATACGAAAACTCAGCGCGCGCAGCGTCGCCGTATCGCTCGCGCGGGCAGCATCGATCGTCGGCAACTCAACGCCGGAAAATTTGGCGACTAACATCGGTAAAAACGACCCCATAAAGAGAAACACAAGGTATGCACCAGCGAGCGCGAGCAGAGAGCGCACCACTTTGCCTGTGACGGCGAAGACATAGAGGCCGCAGAACAGAATGCTGATCCAGATCGCAAGTGTCTCGCCAGCCGGAAAATTGAACTCGGGCTTGTAGCCCAAGAAGGGCAGCTGGCTTAAATTCCAGACATAGTAATAACCATAGAACGCAGAGTTGCTGGCAAAGATGACATAGTCAAACAGTGGCGGAAACAGGCCGATGAAGAGCCCCATCGTCAGCGACTTTTGTACCGACTGGAAGCTCACTCCACCAAGGGACGACAACAGCAATGTGAGCAACAACCCCAGCAGCACATAGAATGGTAAGAAGTTGACCACATCGGAATTATAGAGGCCGATGCCCTGCAATGTGATTTCGAGTACACCGCGCGTCAGGCCGACAAATACGCAGAACATCAGAAACGCATAGGGATGCCAGTTTCTGCGGTTTTGCCGTTCAATGAGTCGTCTGAGCATTTTTGACCTAAGCCCAGTACGAGTTAATATTGCGTGAGGCCAGTGCCGGCCTTCGCCTGCTGTGAATAGATGGTCACTAAATCTGCAGCGGAGCGTTTTTCTCTCAAGGCGGTCATCACCAAACCGTTCTCTTCGTATTCGAGTTTTTCGACGCCGTTGACTTTACGCAGGCGCAATATCGCCTTGGTCGTAGAACCCTGCTTGCCCCGCATCAGTGCGTCATATGTTTCTGCATTGGGCGCACCGCCCGCACGTTTTTTCAATCGGCCGGGACTGATACCGAATGAGTCGCCCACAACAGACAACAGCGCGAGATCGTTTCCTTCGACGCGGAAAAAGACGTTCAGCGACTTGAGCCGTTCGCGAATTTCATTCGCCTGCATTTCATCGGGCTTCGCGACATAACCGGCGAGATACTTTTTTTCGATGAGCGCCGTGACCGAAGCGGGTTCTGCAATCCACAGACCGGCGAGCGGCATCGCGCCCGGTGCCGGCACAGTGAAAAACTGCGTCATCATCACTTTCAGCTTATCTTCGGCATCCTGTTTTTTCCGCGGCGTGCAGAAGGGCAGCAAAAGCGCCGCCAGCAAAACAAGCACAGCCCGTCGTGATCGGTGGCTACGGCTCTGTAGTCTCGGGAACATAAAGAAAACTGCGATGTCGCCATAATACGTAAACAGCATTTTCGCTTGAAAGTGCCGCTGCAGCGGCAGTCTCGGCGCTATCCTGAATTATCGCCTATTTCTGCCGAAAATGCGGCCGCACCTGCTGCCTGCCACGTTGCTTGCCTGCGCAGTTTTTGCGTGTCTTTCCGCGTGGCCACAATATGGCGGATTAAAAGCGATTGAGCCTGCCTCGCCCCTGATCGCAACCGGCTTTCGTCTTTTCTCGCAGGCTCTACTCTTGTTGCCGGTTCTTTTTGTTCTGCTGGTGCGCGCCGGCACACGCAACGGCTACGCCTCGCTGCCTATTCACCTGCTGCTCTGGTGCATCATGCTCTGCTACGCGCATTTCCCCACGCCTTTTTTTGATTATGTGTGGGATGTATTCTTGATTGAAAGCATCTTCGTCTATCTGCTGTCTCGCGCGCTTCTGCTCGATACACGTACCGCTCCATACAGCCTTTGGCCGCTGCGACTGCTGCTATTTAAACTCATGCTGTGCATGGGCGTCGTCAAATTTCTGCACGGCATGCCCGAGTGGCAAAATGGCCACGCACTAAAAAACTTCTGGGCTAACCAGCCGATGCCAGCATTCACCGCCTGGTATGCTGCCGGGTTACCACTTTGGGTGCAGAAAACCATGGTAGCATTTGTCTTTCTGGCTGAAATACCTGGGCCATTCCTGATTTTTTTCGGCCGCCATGCGCGCCTTGTTTTCTTTTTTCTCAACCTGCTGCTGCAGCTTGGTATTTTTGCTTCGGGTAACTACGGGTTTTTCAATATCTTAACCGTCGTAGTCAGTTTTGCACTGCTCGATCCTGTACCGACACCGGATTCTCCAACAACACTCGCAAAGCAGAACAACCTGCGGGCCAACATCGGGCGATTGGTGTTTTATTCTGCCGGCGTCGTTCTGGCGGGCTGGCTATTAACATCGGCCTGGTATATCTACCGCGCGGTCGCGCCAGGTGAAAACTACCTGCATGAAACCAGCTGGGTATTTCTGCATAACCGGGAACAGGCAGACATACCACAGCCGATGCGCGTTCTGCTGCAAACCTACGCAGTGGCCAAGGTCTCTAACCCCTATGCACTCTTTGGCATGATACCCAAGTACCGGCTCGAAATTGGTCTCGAAGGCAGCGCCGATGCAGTGGAGTGGAAAAAATACCGCTTCCGTGTCAGGCCCGATGCACTGGATCAATCCCCCATCTGGTATGCACCCCACCACTGGCGGCTCGACCACCAGATGTACTACGAATCGTTTCGCATTCGCGAGCCACACCTGCATGCGAAATACAGCTACTTTCTCGGCGTGCGCTTTATGCCAGGACTAATTCGCGAACTGTCGCTGGCGAACCCAAAAGTCTTAAAACTTTTTGCAGAAAATCCATTCCCTTCGGCGCCGCCCAAGGTGTTCCGTTTCAGCTACCGGTATTACCTGTTCACAGACGCAGACGAATGGCACAGAACAGGGAACTACTGGAAAACCGACTCGCCGCATGCGGGGCAGTTTTTCGAGAAACCGTTTACCGCTCTCGAAGCGGCTTCACTGCCTTAACTATCTGCTCAGGGTAGCGCCGACTGCCAATATAAGAGCGCCAGGAGATAGAGACAGATGATCCCCAGCTGCAGCTTAAAACGGATGAACCAGTGCCGGCGCATGAGCGTGAGTAGCAGCGTTGCGTCGAGAATGCAGAGCGTGGCGGCACCCGCATAACCGCCGCGCAGCATCATAACCACCGCCGGCACCAGCATGCCGGCGAACACTAGAGAGCTGATAAGGCGGTGCGAAGTGCGCAGGCTCACGCCCTTTTTTCTGAGATAGAGATAGATACTCTCATTGCCGGCGCGCCTGTCAGAGTTGAGATCCTTCAGGTCTTTCAGCACCGAAATGAGTGACCACCCGAGAAATGCCAGCAGGCCATAGATCAGCAATGCCGGATCATATTTTTTGGGCACGGTAATCAGTGTGCCTGAAGTGAATGACAGCCATCCCCACAGCCCTTCGATCTTCATGCCGGCGGCAAAATATTTGCGCGCGCGGTATTGCGGCAGCTGGTAAATCACCGCGCCCAGGTAGATCAAAAGGTAGAACAGGCCGATCAATTTGCCGAGCATGATGAGCCATGCCACCGTCATTAGCAGAATGATGCGTAAAAAGGCGATATCCTGCTTATTGACCGTAGCGCGGGCACCCTCTGTGTACAGATTGTCAAAATAGTCGTTCTCCACCGCACAGATATAGAAAACCAGGGCGAGGCAAATGCTGTTCAGTACCGCTTCAACGACGGGCTGCGCCGAAATCATCGAGCCGAAAAAGGTAATGATACAAAACGGCAGCATATGCAGAATGCGTTTGACGAGCAGTTTTGCGAGAATGGGGCGCAGAATTCCATACGCGATGAGTGCGATACCGATATACCAGAACGCAAAAAAGTATGTGATCGCATTGATGACGTGCCCGGCGGAGCCAGCCGCCATCGACGCGTCGGGAAATTTTCCCAAGATCATGTAGGCCGTTGCAATCGGAATGCCTGACAGATAGACGTGAAAGAACACGTACAGAATTGCCGAGATGAGCAACGAGCGCCAGATGCTGTGCCGCATGTAATATGCGTAGAGACCGGCAAAGGCGACCGACATCCACAGACTGGCAGCTTCGCCGACGGGAATACCTGCTGCGCCGCCGAAGAACAGCCAGGGATATGTCGCAGGTTGGATAAAAAAATTATACGAATAGCGAACGTTCGCCCCGGCGCCGCTCACCGCAAGATCGATCAGCGGCGGAAACACACCGAGCGCGACGCCCATTGCCACCGCACCAAAAGAGCGCCGCCAGTCGATACCGATCACCGAATGAAACAGAACAAAGAGCACCAGCCCGATTGAAAAATAAAAATAGGGCATGAACCACAGCACCTGGATGGTAACCCCGGCGCCGAAAAACTGGTATTCAAACAATGCTCTGAGAAAACCGACAAAAACTGCAATGATGGCGAGCGCCTGAAAAGAGACGGGGCGCGAGGAGAGTTTTTTCAATTCCTTTCCCTGAGGCCCAGAAAGGTGCGCCAGGCTCTCTCCTGCGCTTTTTTATACGCCGGGTCGGCTGAACAGAACGCGGCGCGGCGTTTGCCGGTTTCATGCACCTTGCGGAATACGTCGCGAAACTCGTCAGCCACCTTCGGATACTTTTTTTCAAACTGCTTGTTCACCAGCAATTCTGAGACGTTGCCTTTTTTCTCCAGACCCTTGAGCTGCAGCGGAGTGATTTCGCTTTTCCAGCGCTCTGTATATTGCCCGAGCAGACGTGTGCAATCCGCGGGCTGCGCTGCCAGTTCGTATTCAGAGACGAATTGTGTGAGCAGCCGGGTTCCCTGTTTTGCAGCGTCGAGCAGTTCGCCGTCGCCCGGTTCGGCGGTGCAGCTTAAACCGATACAGAAGATGTATGCAAAAACCATGAATTTCGCGATCCTGCTCATTCTTTGTGCAGCCAGTTGATGATTCGCCAATTACCCTGCGCGCTGCGTGCCCAGGTGATGGTTTCACCGACCGCAATCTGCCGCCCCTCGGGAATACTGACATCCATTTTGTGCCTGATTGTCATAGCACCGTTATTTTCTGTTAGCGCGAACGACTTGAATTGCGCATCGCGCCACGGAAACTGGCTCATCTGCTGCCTGATGGCCCCCCTGATCTGTTGCGCATTCATGCCGTCTGAGCCTTTGTAGGCCTCTCCGATATAGGGCAACAAAGCCTCTGTCTTTTTATCGTTGAGCACACGCGCATAGGTATCGTAAAAACCGCAGATACTCTGTTTAGTTTCGGCGCTGGCAATCGGCAGAGCTGAGCAAGTGGCAGCCAGTGGCGGTGCATCGCCTCTGCGGCCGCATACCGGAACAGCAAGCAACGCGGACAAAAGGAAAACGTATACGGTCTTGAGCATTCAGTCTCCGAAAACTGCGTTGGTCTCACGCGGGTTATAGTGCATTTTGTTTATGATAAAATCGGCATCGTCAAACAGCAGCAGAAACTGGCGCGCGGCCGCCAGCTGCGCCGCACTGAAATGGAATTTTTTCGCCGTGCCGTTCGCGACTAACTCGGGTGAAAGCGCCGTATTAAACACCAGACCTCTGTCATAGTGCACCAGCACCTCGTCGAGCGTTTTGATGCTGCCGTCATGCATATAAGGCGCGGTGTACGATATGTTATACAGCGACGGGACCTTAAATTTTTTCGATTTGGTTTCGCCGACAGTCGTCTTCAGACCGATGTTCTCAAACCGCGCCGCTCCGAAGCGCGCCGATTCGTGGCACGCCGCGCAGGCATGCTGAATTGTGTTCACTTCGCCGCTGAGTTTACCGGTAGCCAGGCCGCGCAGATCTGCCGGCAGATCTGAGAGTGGCATGCCCCCCAATTGCACCGAACGTATTCTGTCGATGCCACTTCGGCGCGAAACCAGCGAGCGCAGAAATTGCGCGAGCGCATTGGCGACATGCTTACTCTCAAATTCCGCCGTACCATAAACACGTTTGAAGAACTTACGGTAAAAATCATACTTCTTCAACTTCGCGGTCATCTGTTCGCGGTTCATATCCATTTCGCGCGAATTCTCTACAGGCATCAACACCGCGGCCTCGAGGTCGTCGGCGCGGCCGTCCCAGAAGAACTTCTGCTCCCATGCGAGATTCACGAGCGGCATGCTGTGCCTCTCGCTCTTCTGCCCTCTGACACCCATAGACAAGGCGGCATTGTCCGAAAACGATAACTGCGGCTGGTGGCAGCTGGCGCACGCAATTTTGTCATCCGAAGAAAGCGCCGTGTCATAGAACAACCAGCGACCGAGCTCCACACCCAATTTGGTCAGGCGGTATTTCTCTGCCGTCGGGTACGTGGGAAAACCCGGCGGCACCGCAGGTATAACCCGCGGATTTTCGACCTGCTGTTTTATTTTCGTCCAGCGTGCAGCCTGCACACTATCCATCGCAATCTCGCCCTGCGGCTCGCGGCAGAACAAAAACATTGGCAGCACGGCTAGCATACGGAAAGGCACCCTGAGTATATGCAAAGACACAGTTTTTTTTTCCTGATTCCCGTTCTGATGATCTTGAGCTGTAGTCGACCAAAAAGTCCCGCAGCCACCGGCGCCTGTGCGAAAATTGCCGCACAGACGTCCAATGCTGTTTTGCACGATTGGGGAAAAATCTACCGCAGCGCCGACGAGTATTGTATGATTGCGCCTGCGACAGAAGCCGATATCGGCGGCGTTTTGCGCGCGGCCGATCAGGCGAGCGTACATGTCCGGGTGCGCGGCAGAGGCCACTCGATGAACGGCACGTCGCTACCCCGCGCAGGCGAGGTGCTGCTGTCCACGCAGAACATCCGCCATTACACCTGGAAAAACCCGAATGAAATCATAGTCGGTGCCGGCATTTCCATTTATTCGGTGCATGAATGGCTGAAGAAGCGCCGGGCTACCCTGCCAATCTTCAACGACGGTGTCTTAGGGCCATCTGTCGGCGGATATATATCGGCCTCGGGCATTGGCACGCGCTCAGCCGTACACGGTGGTTTCTGGGAAAATGTCACGTATATCAGCCTCATCGACGCCACGGGAAAAACCCACCGCATTGAACGCAAAGATCCGTTGTTCCGCTGGATCTTCGGTTCGATGGGCCAGTTTGGCGTAATCTACGAAGCCGGCCTGCGCGTGATACCCGAAGCCGGCATCACATTTAAACCCTCCGCGGGCACGATCGAAGAAGAATGGGAAAACACCCCTGACGCCGCGGCGCGTAAAAAAGAATTTGAGGCTTCGCGTCTCACCTGGTTCACCGTGATCGCGCCGGCCGAGCGCCGTGAAGAACTCAAAAAAGACCTGCAGGAAATTAAGGCCGCTCACGCCGATGCAATGCGCTTCATACCAGACTACCACTGGCCGATCAAACTCGGCGAATTCACACCGCCACTGTTCTACCCCGAGCACCGCGCGCTGATCTGTATCGGCATCTGGGGTTATGGCAATCCCGGGGATGTCAATCTGCAGGAAAAACTTTTCCGCTTGAATGAAGCAGTGTTCGCACTGCTGCGCAAGAAGAAATATTACCGCAGATACATCCAGGCAGAGCCGGTGAGAACCACTACCGACTGGCAGCAATACTGGGGGGCTGAAACTTTCACTCGGTTTGCCGACTTGCGCAAAACGCTGAATCCTCAGGGAACGCTGAACGAAAACTGCATCTTTGGCTGCGTCGGCAGTGAATCGTTCAGAAATCTGCGCATGAAATAACGCTCAGAGCAGGTTAAAGCCGGTTAACGAAATGATAGCCAGATAAACATTCAGCGCCGCAAGAATGCCCTGATACCTCACCTTTAATTTCAGCTTCAAAGCAACGCCAACGAATGCGGCAGCCGATACACTGAGCAAAACACCGGGCAAAATTCTCCCGATGGATCCATAATACGCCGGGGCAAAGAGCAGAGCGAGTGTGCAGAGCGACAGAAGCCAACGGTGCGCAGCAAGCAGACCCCAGCCTTTGCGATAGAAAACAATATAGAGTGAACTCTGCCCGGCATGATAATCTGCCCGAATGTCTTTGACGTCTTTGAGCAGCGCAAATAGCGACCAGCCGCCAAAAACCAACAATGCTTTGATGAGCACCGGAACACCCACTTTTTCCGGCACAAATGGGATTGCACCCGCGAGAAAGCTCATCAGTCCCCATATGCCTTCAAATTTCATCGTCGGAAAAATTTTCCCTTTGCCGCGGTAGAAGGGAAAACTGTACAACAGACTGCAGATCATGATGACGATCAGAAAGAGCGAAAGCGTCACACCTGCCGCGAGCAAAAACACGATCGTGAACGTCAGCATTCCCGTAAAAAAGACGACGTCGTCGAGACTGAAGTGCCTGCGACGCTTCTGGTGCGCGTCCTCTTTCGTGTCAAAATAGTCGTTTTGTACGATCATCGTGAAAAACAGATAGAAAAGCAGCAGACCGAAGTGGACCGGCATAATCGAATGCACACGGTCATGCGCGACGCCGGCGAGAAAAACAAATACGAATGGCAGAATATGCAGCGCGCGCTTCAGCAGGTAGCCAAAGGACTGCTTCATCAGAATCTGGTAAATCAACAGCGAGAGCAGAGCCTGCGACAGCGGCAGAAAAAGATTCAGATCAAAACCCCGCAGCGATTCGGCCCCATTCAATATCCACAGGCGTAACGCTGAGGGCAACAGATAGCTGTGAAAAAAAAACAGCCCATAGACCGCCGCGCCGACCAGAGCGGCGCGCAGCCAGTTGGCCTGCTGCAACCGGGCATAGAGCGCCGAGAGCAGAATCGTGGCCCACACAACGATCGTTTCACCGAGAGGAAGGCGAAAATCCGGCATGTAAAAAAAGAAAAAGCCCTCGGGTATTTTCTGCGGGCGAAACAGTTCCATATAATAACCATAACGCAGCGTAGGGTTCGGCAGACCGGAAATCAGCGCATCGAGTATCGGGGGAAAAAGCCCTAAGAACAACGCAGCGAGCGGCGCGCGAAAGGTGCGCGACTCGCTGAGCCCACCAGCCGTGCGCAAGATCAGCAAAATCGCCAGGAACATCATTGTGTAGAATGGCACGTAAGACAGGATAATTGCGGGAGATAACGCTTTTGAGTCAAAGAAGAGCGCTTCGAGCAAGCCACGCCCGATACCGGTAAAGAGACAGAATAGCACCAGCGAAGGGACGCTCAGTGTGCGCCCTGAGGAAAGCAATAATAGATGTCGGGAAACAGATTTCACGGTATGCGCGGGAGAAAGTTAACGGCAATTTAGAGCTTGCCATGGCAAACATTTTCTATCTTGCGTAGTTTAGATGCGCAAGCTCCCGGGCATAAGGCACGAAAGGCTCATATGCCATACACAAATGCTCATCGCAATAGTCGTAATTTTCGCGCTCGCGCCTTCCTGCAAAAAACCTGCAATGTCTGCGCAGGATAAGGAGAAAGGGGCGCAATTAGCTCGGCAATACTGCGCGAGCTGCCACATGATTCCTCAGCCCGCGGAACTCGATGCAGATTCATGGAGGCTGGTTTTGGACAGCATGGGTGAATTTCTCGGCATGCAGCGGGAGAATAACACCATTAGCCTCTTTGAGAATCCCAAAGCTGTCGGCAGTGTTAAGCCCACGATCGCAAAGGCCGATTGGCAGATTTTGAAGCAATATTTTATCTCACAGAGCGCCAACCGCCCGGAGCCTGTTTCCGATAACGCGCCGGTCTGTGGCCAGCGCTTCAAAGCGGTGCCCGTGGATTACGCGCTTCCTGGGGCCATTATCACATGGGTTGAGATTGATCCCCTTTGCCAATGCATCCATTTTGCCGACGCGTCGCGCGGCGAACTACTCACGGCGAATCTTGAGGGGAAAATTACGCATCGCCTGAAAATTGGCTACGCCGTTACCGGCGCCGCAACGCTTGCAGGCATAAAATATTACGTCGCCGCAAAGAATCTGCTCCCCAATGACGATGCAACGGGGATTCTTTTCACCCTGATGGGAGATCGTATCGTCATTCTTCAGAACGACCTGATTCGCCCGGTGCATATTTCGGCGCATAACGGTAAGCTGATCATCTCGGAATTCGGCAATCTCTCGGGAAGGCTCAGCGTCTTCTCTAATGGCGGTAAGTCGGCGCGTCAGATCCTTTCAGCAAAACCAGGGTACATGGCAACGACCGTCGATCGTGACAAAACCCTGATTGCGTTGCGTGCACAGGCCGACGAAGCAATCGTGCGCATCGGCAACTCAAAGAATGCGTCGTCGGAAAATATAATGATACGCTTCTCTCCCACCTGGGGTTCAACTTCAATGCAATACAGCCAGTTTGGAACGGACAATAAGGAGTTTCTGGTCACGAGCCATGGCGATAATGGCGATCTGCCGACGATGCCTTACAAACCACAGCATGGCATCCGCATCTATGAGAAGGCCGGTGATCGCTGGGTGAACACTTTTTTCTACCATCTGCCGGGCGCATACAAAGTTATGGCCACCGATCTCGATGCCGATGGGCAGACCGACATGGCTGCTATCGCGTATTTTACGACCAAGGCGCCGCAGGAATCGCCTACTTTCCGGTTGCTGATGAGGCGCAACAACACCTTCGAACCGTGCAGCGTGCCTGAGGCAGATTCAGGGCAGTGGATTACGATGGATATGCATGACGGCAATCGGGATGGCCGATCGGATATCGTGCTGGGGGCAGCGTACACAGATCAATTCAAGCTTTCCACCGTTAAAGGCCGTCACGATAATATTCTGATACTCCTCTCGCAGCCGACCGAGACACCGCGTTGAAGGGTAACGCCCTGCGAGGCTCAGTCAGTCTTTCAGCGCCAACAGCGCCCACGCTTTCGTGACCTCACCGAGGTCAGAACAGTGTAAGAATTCGCGGGATTTGCTTCCCTTGCGCTCAAACCAATAATACAATACGGCCTCACCCTGAACGCTGTGCCGGATTTTTTCACGCAACCAATGGCGGCCTTGCTCAATTTCCTTTTTGAAACCGGGATTATCGGCCGCCTGTAGCCCCAGTATGGCGGCCGAGGTTTCAATCACCGAATTCGACCAGCTACCGTCCGCCTGTTGATTGCCACGCAGATATTCAGTTCCCCGGCGCAATTCTGACGCGTACGCAAGGCGGTTTGTCGCAAGAAAGCGCAGGCTGTAATATGACGGTATTGTTCTGGAGGGAAACCATTCCCCCTTCCAGCTGCCGTCGGGCAATTGTGTCTTTTGCAGAAACCTTGCGGCCGACTCAGTTTGGCCGGAAAACTCGACCGGGGAAATTTGCCGCAAGAGCCAGGCTATATGCCCTGTCGTCACGACGCTGGCCTTATCCCAATACGCCGAACGCGGATTCAGCACTGTTCTGAATCCACCACTGCTCTGCACATAATACTCTCGACTAATGCGCTCCGCACTCGCCAATAGCTGCGCCGGCTTCACACCTGACGAGAGCAACCCGTCCATGACGATCGCGCTGTCTTCCGCCGTGACTCCGTAATCCCAATTGTACTCCCACAGGTGATCGCGCTTTTTCGCCAGCAGATAATCGCGCAATTCGCGCTGGCCTGTTGCCTGAAGAATGAGACCATAATACGCAACGTCGCCCTCGTCGTGAATCCGCGTAAATTCCGGCGCTGAATCCGATATATCATAAACCATGCAGCGGGTCAGCTTATGCGCTACGAATCCCGGATCCGGGCGGCACGCCAGCAAAAAACCGGCAATCAGCAGCATGGGTAGACGGATTTTCATGCTCATCGGTTCCACTTCTCTCTGCGGTTCATAATTTTGGCCGCCGCGGCGTAACCGGAGTTGATTGCCGGGGAAATGCCATATGGCAACGGATTGGGGTAAGTCACGTATGTGTAGTCGCCGGCGAGAAAAACATTTTCCGACGGTGCCAGCATCTCCGCCGACCAATCGGCATATGTCTGCGCCGAAATTACCGGACCAATCTTGTCCCAGAATTCAACATCGGCAAACGCAATTTCAGGCGTTGCAATGGCGATACCATAGTCCTTGAGTGAATCGATGGCTTTTTCTGTGACGATTTTTCTGTCGATTGCGCCTGGATTTTCCAGTTGCTCAACGCTCATATAGCCGGTCAGAACTATCATGCGTTGCTGCGGGTGCGCCGACTTGAATAAGACATGCGGGTTTGCCGTCGAATGCACGATGTAACCAATACCGGGCAAAGGATCCCGCTTCATACCCATATTGATAGTGATGCCGCCATGGTATTTCACCGACGAAAAAAATTTTCTGCTTTCGCTGCGCACGACGCTCAGCAACTTCAGCGCGGTCGCCGCATCGGTCGTGCAGATAACCTGCCGCGCTTCGATCAGGCTTTCACCCCGCGCCTCCCTGTAGGAAATCTGCACTGCGCCACCCTCATCGCGAATGCGGGTCACCTCGGTGTTCAGCCGGATATCCGCCCGGCTGCGTTGCTTTAGTGCATCGACCAGCTCGCCGTTCCCGGCCTGAAAATGGCCATTCGGTATCTTGCTAAAAGCCGTGTCGCGTTCGGTGACCATATAATCCCGCATCTCCCCCGCGTGGATTGCCGTGAAAAAGGCGTTGAGAATCTGATACGGTTCACTTTGCAAAGCAGTAACTGGCAGAGCAGGATTTTTTAGCCAGGCCAGCGCATTCGCCCTTTCTCTGCTGTCGATTTTCGCCTGCGCGATACAATCCCGCGCGTGGTGACAGG
>CAYHJO010000006.1:0-14702 GCA_964356715.1 uncultured Turneriella sp.
GTAGCCGCCGTGCGCAGAGACGGCCCCAACGGAAAAGCCGATGAATAGCAAAGCTAAAAGGCGCCGCATGCAGCAGCCGGAATTTGCGCAGACCGTAGGGCAAGTAAAGATTTACGTCTCTTCGCCGCCTGTAGACCGGACTAAAATATGCACGTTTCTTCTGAAGCCACGATCGATGCCGCTGCCGAAGCCGACTCGGCCGCCGGCGGATTAAGCCAGGTGCAGGTTCAGGCGATCTGGGAAAAACTCATCGCCCTCTATGATACGAAGATCTACCCGGGTATCAGCTTCTCTCTGCAGCGCCGCGGCAAGGTTGTTATGCAGCGCGCGCTGGGCTTTTCGCACGGCCATGGCAGCGACGATGTACCGCAGGCAGAGAAAATTCGCATGACACCGCAAACGCCGGTGTGCCTGTTCTCGACTTCCAAAGCGGTTACGGCAGCGATCGTGCACATTCTGCACGAACAGGGCGCGCTCGACATTTCGCGCCGCGTCGTCGATTACATACCCGAGTTTTACCAGAAAGGCAAAGGCAACATCACGGTTTCCGATGTGCTGGGCCACCGCGCAGGCTTCTCGGGTTTTTCGCGCCAGGGCATGTCGAGCGAGATATTTGATTTCGACCATGTCGTGCGCGTGCTGTGCGATCAGGGTGCCGAACTGCACACGCGCGGTGCTGTGGCATACCATGCCGTCACCGGTGGTTATATTCTCGGCGAAGTGGTGAAACGCACCACCGGTAAGAATCTGCGCGAGCAACTGGAAATCCTCATTAAGAAGCCGCTCGGCTTTGACTGGTTTGACTATGGTGCTCCGGGCAGAGATATTTCGCAGATCGCGCGCAATTACGTCACGGGCAGGCCGAATGTATTTCCGTTCAAGCAGCTCGTCGAATATGCGATTGGCAGCTCATTTGAAACGATCGTCGGTCTCTCGCGCGACGAACGTTTTTACACTTCGATTGTGCCTTCGGCCAACATGGTCGCCACTGCACCGGAAGTCGCGCAATTCTTCCAGATGCTTTTGAACGGCGGTGAGCTGAACGGCGTGCGCGTCTGTAAAGAAGAGACAGTGCGCGAGATGGCGCGCGAAACCGGCAACACCTGGTTTGACCGCCGGCTGATGATGCCGATGCGCTACTCTCAGGGTTTTATGCTGGGCAATAGCCCCCTGGGGCTCTACGGCCCCGATACGAAGTTGGCGTACGGCCATTTAGGATTTATGAATATTCTTTGCTGGGCTGATCCGCAGCGCACCATTTCTGTCGCCCTGCTCAACACCGGCAAAGCCCTGGGCGGCAGGCACATTATTGCGTTCGCCGATCTGTTGCGCGCAATTGCTGAAGAATGTGTTTAACAGTTTCCTATTCACAAAACTGAGAGGATTTATTCAGTTGACTGGCTTGCGCGACTGTTGCCTGCATTGCCCGTGAGTACCGGCAAAACGGCCAGCGCCAAACTCGCGGCAAAAATCCGCCATCTTGAGCAGATGACAACAGAAAAAAGAATTATTCTGCCGCTATATCTGCACTATCGCAGCATCGAACTCGTTCTGCGCAATTGCGAAAGAAATTTTTCCTTCGCTCCTTGAGATTCTGATTTGGAATTGACGGGCTAGAGACATGAGATAAAGACATTGCCATGCAGCCGGTGGTAGACAAAGCTGACATACTTAACAGGCTCAAAGATGCCAAACCTGAGTTTGCTCGTTATGGCGTGCAAAATATTGGCCTATTTGGCTCCTTCTCTCGCTCAGCGGGGCGGCCGGAAAGTGATGTTGATTTTGTTGTTCGATTTAAGCCAAATTCCACAGATTTCTATAATTTCATGAACTTAGCGTATTACCTAGAAGATAAGTTAAACCGCAAGATTGACCTATTGACCTTCGATTCCCTGCCTGAGCATTTCAAAAAGGCAGTGGAAAAAGAGATCGTTTACCTTGAAGTCTGATTTTGAATATTTGGGCTATATTCTCGGGGAAATAGATTTTCTTGAGAAGGAATTGAAAGACATTTCAGAAATTGAGTTTTTGGCCTCTGAGATCCATAAGAGAGCTACCGCAAGGAGCCTTGAGATCGTTGGGGAAGCAGTAAAAACCCTGTCTTCAGGTATAAAATCCAAGTACCCGGAGATTCCATGGAGGCTTATTGCTGGCACCCGCGACAAGTTGATCCACGGTTACTTCATCGTAGATTATAGGATAGTCTGGGATGCGGCTACCAATAAACTTCCCGCCCTCAAACCCCAATTGAAAGAGATTCGGCTCAAAGAAAAGGACATTTTTCACGAGAACTAATCCCAATCGCAACAGCGCAGAACAAAATTTACCTGCTGCGGTCACTGCGGTGCCGTGGCTCCACCGATGACGGAGACCACCGGAGCGGTCACGCGTGCTCCCGAAGGGGAGACCGGAAGCCGGGTCGCGGCCCTACGTGGCAGAGATGCGCTGCACCCGGCCAAGCGGGCGCTTGGTTTTACCGGGCAGGGAAAGCGCTCCTGGCACAAAATGGCCCTTTTTATTTGGATCTGATTCCCGCTTTACGCTCAACAGCGCCATTTCGTCAGGTAAAATCAACATACCCCCAATGTGTATATTTACAATGCTTGCCAGAAAGCTAATTCTCTTCTTTTCTATCGTGAGCATATCCGGCTGCAAGAGCTGGGGCAAGTTTTGGCTTACAGAGATCAATTATTCGCCGGCAACTCTGGCACTCACGCAAAATGTGACAATGACACCGGTGACGCCGAATCTGCCCGGTAGCCCCAGGTCATGCACCGCGACGCCGCCTCTACCGGCCGGCCTGGCTCTCGATGCAACGACATGCACCCTGACGGGAACACCGACACAGGGACAACCGGCGCTAGACTACCGAATATCCGCCGACATCGGTTCAGACACGGCTAGCGGGAATATCTCGATCAGGGTACTCTTTCAGCCACGATTCTTATATGTAGCGAATACCGGTTCGGCGAATATTTCGCTCTTCACCATCAACGCCGGCGGAAGCTTATCCGGTGGCACGACTTTCGGAACAGGCACAAATCCGCGCTTTGTATTAGTTGATCCTTTTGGGCGTTTTCTCTACGCACCCAACCATGGCGCTGCCACTATTTCCGTATTTTCCATTAATGCAACCAGCGGAGCACTTGCCCAGATCAGCGGATCGCCGTTTGCGACCAGCGCAAATCCCTATTCTGTGGCCATGGATCCACTGGGACGTTTCCTCTATGTCGGTCATGAGAATGCCGGCGTCGCGGCAGTTTCAGCTTACACAGTGGACAGAACAAGCGGATCACTGACGCAGATCAGCGGATCGCCGTTTGCCGTCGCTGCGGGTTCGACTCCCGTTTCGGTGTACGTCGAGCCGCAGGGAAAGTTTCTTTATGTCGGCTCGAGCCAGAGCGGACTCAATGCGCATGGCTTTTCTATCAACCAGACAACCGGCGCCCTTTCGCAGCTTTCGGGATCTCCGTTTGGTACCATACAGGATGCGATTTCGGTATTTGGTCACCCGTCCGGCAAGTACGTTTACTACGCGCAATATTTTGCACCCACCGGTGCGGTGGGCTATCAGCGCGATCTGACGAGCGGCGCGTTGGCACTGATCTCTGGTTCGCCGTTTTCGGCCGGGCTTGCACCTGGTTTCATCACCGGCGATGTGACTGGCCGTTTTGTCTACGTGGCCAACAGCGGCGACACAACAGGCCTGGCGGGCGTCTCAGGCTTTACCGTCGATTCTGCCACGGGTGTTCTATCCGCTATGCCTGGTTCGCCATATTCTTCCGGCGGCAATCAGCCCATTGGCTTTGCCATCGATGAGACCGTCAGCTATGCGTACGCCGCGAATACGCCTTCAGGGACGGTCGGGGCCTTCACCGTCAACAGCTCTTCGGGCGTGCTGACACCGAACGGCACCTACGCCACAGGCGCGAGTCCTTTTGCGGTCACGATTGCCGGCAGCAACCCGTAGCGACCGCGGCGAAAAAAAAGACACGCTTGTCTATTGTGGATAAATCGGTCTTTTTATATACTGTTGACAGTTCCACGCCCTTAAGCTATGAGGCGCTATGCTGAACACCGAGGAATACACAGCAATACTGCAGGAAACTGACCGGTTCGCCGCGCGCACAGTCGCACCGTTGTTTGAAATCGCGGACCGACCTCCCGAGCCCGCCGCACTCGAAAGCGTTTTTCAGACGGCACACAGTATGGGAATTTTGCCCGCACCCGGGCAGACAGGTTTCGCCCTTTGGGAACTCGCCGAAAAGCAGGCCGGATTTCAACTGCACCTCAGCACGCTACTCTCCCTTGCGCGCCACAATGCCGCCACCGCCCTCGAAATGCATCTGCGCTCATTGGCGCACAGCGTTCTCAATAGTGCAGACGAAGCCACCGACGCATTGGTGACCATTGCGCTCGATGGCCAGCCGGGCCTCGGCCGCTATAGTCTTGCTAAATATCTGAAAGGCAATCCGCTTGACGAAAATGACGAAGCCATACTGGCACAATATTTCCCGGGCAGCGCAGGCCTATTCCACGTACAGGCATTTAACGTCGCAACCATTTTGTTGCCGTTCTGGCAGGGAGTTGACGGTTTAGAGTGGCGGCTCTACGCGCGCGAAAACCTTGAACTCAGTGAAATACCCTCCCACGGCCTGAACGAACTGGCCCGTTACCGCGCCCGCCTGCGAGCAGGATCACAACCATTGTGTACAATCGCGGCAAACGCTGAGAATGCGGCGAATTTTCTGCGCGTGTTGACCTTGCACGAGGCGGCGCTGTTTGCCATTCAAGCGGGTCTCGCCGGGCACGCCTGGCGCAAGGCTAAAAACTATGCGTTCAACCGCGCACAAGGTGGCTGCCTGATCAAGGACCACCCGGCAGTGCAACGCTTGCTGCTGAATTGTTATGCCGTCTGGCGCAGCGGCGAAGGTTTGTTGCGCACGCTGCAATGTCCTGGGGGGCTCACGGAGCTCGCCGACACCATGGCGAAGCGCTCGACGCTCGAACCGTTGCTTTACTCCGCTGTCACCGACGCGCTACAGGTGTTTGGCGGCTATGGCTATATGCAGGATTACGGCATGGAAAAGCTGCTGCGTGACCAGAACCATCTGGCACGGCTCGGCGGCAGTGCCGGGGATTTACGCCTGTTTCTCGCGGCGCTCGAACTTGCAGAATCTTAAGACAAGGAGCAGCAGCCATGAACACAACTGCCAGCAAGAATGGTTCAGCGCACGCGACGACCGCGTTGTCACCTGGCGAGCGCCTGGCACAACTCAATCCACGGCGGGCGATGGGTCACCTCGACCTGCTGGCGCGCAAGCTCGTGAACTACGAGAACTCAGACGTGTGGGATATGGATACCGCGACATTACCGGCGCCATTGGCAGAATACCGCACACGCATGCGCAATTTTGCGCAGAAACATATCAAACCGCATGCGCTGACGCTGGACCAAAAAAAAGACCCGGAATTGCTGGATAATATATTCAAGGCCGCGGCGCACGAAGACATCTTCGCGGATTTTCTGCCGCTGCCCTTCGGCAATGGCAGACTCGATGTCGCCGTGCATCCGCTGCCGCTGTTCTTCTCGCTCAAGGCAGAAGAACTCTGCGCCGGCTGCGGTGGTATCGGCCTCGCCATGCTGGCGCATGGACTCGGAATCGCGCCGATCGTACTCAGCGGCGATATGGCCGCGGCGATGCGGTTTCTGCCGCGCATTCTGCGCCGCCCGACGGGAAACGACATGCCGGCCATCGCGGCCTATGCCATCACCGAACCCGCGGCCGGCTCAGACGTCGAAGAGTCGCATGGTGCCAGCACCTATAGACCCGGCACCGTCGCCCGGCGCGTGCCCGGCGGCTGGTTGCTCAACGGCAGAAAAGTCTTCATCAGCGGCGCGGACATAGCACAGTATATATCCACCTTCGCCGCGCTTGAGAATGAAGGCATGGAGTCATGGACGCTGTTTCTGGTCGAAAAGCAGTTTGCCGGTTTTACGCTCGGCCGCAGCGAAAAGAAGATGGGGCAGCGCGCTTCGAGCGCCTGTGAACTGATTTTTGAAAATGTGTTCGTGCCCGATGACCATGTGATCGGCGGTCTGCGCAACGGCTGGGCGATCAACCGCGCGGTACTGAACTACAGCCGCATTCCCGTCGGGGCCATCGCACTCGGTATTGCGCGCGGCGCGCTGGAAGTGGCGATGGTCTTCGCCAGCGGCAAGCGTTTGGGAAACAAACGCCTGATCGAGCATCAGGAAGTACAGCTCACGCTCGCGCAGATGATGATACAGACTTCCGCCATGCGCGCGATGGTGTGGGAGTCTGCACGCAACTGGACCGCGCGGCAATACCGTGCCTCCGCAACCAAAGTGTTTTGTTCAGATACGGCCGTTGATGTTTGCCGGCAGGCGATGCAGCTTGTCGGCAATGACGGCAGCACCGCCGCCGCACTCGCCGACAAAGCCTGGCGCGACGCACGACTGACACAGATCTACGAAGGTACCAACCAGATTAATCGACTTGCCGTGATCGAAGATCAATGGGAAGAACTGGAAAGCGCCGGATTCAAATCGTAACTCAAAGCCATGTCACTTTAAAGGAGGATTTCCATGAACCAACAATTTTTTCCGCCACAGAGTAGCCAATTCCCCTCAAGCCAGGGACGCGTCGATCTGCCGATTTTGTACTACGACACGACTGCCGCGTACGCATTCTTTGACGCAGCGACTGACGCATGCAGAACGATTCTCACTGGCACCGGGCTTAAGCCGCTGGAATTGCCCGGTGGCCGCTCACTCGTCGGCATTGCTGTCTATGAATACCGCGCAACCACGGTCGGCGTCTATAACGAAGTAGGCCTCGCGCTCGTATGCCTGCCGGAAAGCCAGCGCATGCCCCTGCTCTCGCTGGTCGATTTATTTCTGCCAGGCCGCATGCGCAAACTCGGTTTCTACGTCGCAGATCTGCCCGTCACGACCGCCGCCGCCAATGCTGCAGGCCGCGAGATCTGGGGTTACCCGAAATTCGTGACACAGATTCCCATCGCCTTTGAAGACGACAGCATGAAAATGCAGGTGAAAAATCCCGATTTCCCCCAGGACAATATTGTCACGCTGGAAGGCAGTTTTTCCGAAACAGTCAGCTTGCCCAATTTTGATCTCGTCACGTGGTCAAATCTGAAGAGTGACCTGATACGCACGCACGTTACCGTGCGCGGCAGTGCTTATTATTCGCTGCGTCCCGGCATGAAACTGACGGTGGGTGAAAAAGAACACCACATGCAGCGCAATCTGAAACTGCTCGGCCTCGATGGCAGGCAGCCGCTGGCCATGGCGATCAGCCGCAACTTCCAGTCAATACTGCCACAGGGTGAAATCTTCAGTAAGTCCAGCGCATGATACCAAGGCCGAAAATATTCATGAGAATTGCTAATCCGAATATCGCACCGATCGCCTGCAGTCTCTGCCGCAGCGTTTTGAGGCTGAGCACGAATATGATCGCGACGTAGAAGTGGAAATAGCCGAACAGGAATATCAGCCAGACACCGCCAAATGATCGGTTCCAGAATGGGTATTCCCACACAAGGTGGCCGCCAATATTGAGCAATATCTCGACAAACACGCAGAACGCGGCGTAGCCAATCGCCCAGAACCATTTTTCGGGCAGACCCAAAATGACCTGGTCTTGTTTGCGCGACAGCGTGTAATAATAAATGATCCCGGACAGCGCGAACATAAACATGATTTCAATATTCCAGCCAATCATAGTCTTGAGCGCCGAATTGCCGGGTGTAGTCCACAGCGCAGAATATTTCGTAAGATGGAAGATCCAGCCGTTGATAGTCTCGTTGAGAAAATCCATGCCGAACAATGTCACACCGGCAATCACGGCGTCCCAGTTGCCTTTTCTGCGCGCCTTGTGTATCTCCTTTGCGTAGATGTAAAACACTATCGCCAGCAAAGGAATTACATACCACTGTAAAGTGGCGAGGTTGCGCATGCCGTCGAGGGCTCTGGCTGATGCCGGGGTCATAAGTTAGGCAGGTGGCGGATTGAGCGTGCGTCAAGACAAATCATCACATATATCACGGAAACATACTTGCCCGCCATGCTGTCTTCTTGCGCAAGGATTTGTGTACAAAGCATTTACGACTTCTATGGTCATGGCTCTCACCGGTGCCGCATTATTGGCGGAAACCGGAGCTCATGTGGGCAAAGTTTTCGCGGCCCACGCAAACCACATAGAAATCACAGGTGACGGCATACAAAAACTCCGAAAAGGAACGCGCCTGGCTGTACAAACGCAGAAGGGCGAAGTACTGGTCGTCGTTACAGAAACGTTTCACACTAAACTCAACTGCCGTGTCGTGGGAAAAAATCAGAACTGGGTGCAACCTGGTGATGCCGTCCATATACCGTTGCCCAAAAAGCCGCAGGTCAAAATACCGGCAAAGAAACCGGAACCGATCCAGGCAAAGAAGACCAGCGGGTCGCTGACTGACAATAAGGATGGCACAATTTTTGATAGCAAGACCGGTCTGCTATGGAAGAAATGCAGTGAAGGCCAGAATAACGATCCGACTTGCAATGGGATCGCGCAAGGGTATGCCTTCTGTCCGGCCGCTGATAATACCTGCAACGGCAACAATCTCGGAGGGCAAGTGGATAACGGCCCACTTTTTGAAGCGTGCGACGGTCTAAACCGGGAATCTTTCGCCGGACGAAAGAACTGGCGTGTACCATTGGGTGATGAGCTGAAATCCCTCGTAATGTGTAACGACGGAAAACCAGTGCCGAACGGCGAAATAAATTGCAAAGGCGATCGAACCGGTCCAGTTATCGACAAAAAAATATTTCCTGCAACACAGGCGGGTCATTACTGGACAGCCAAAAGTCACGGAGAGGATTTAAATAATGCCTGGGTGGTTTATTTCTACAATGGCCTTTATGACCATTTTCAAAAAACAAACCGGTTTTATGTCCGCTGTGTTTCCGGCCCCTGATCAGATTTTTAGCCCCACCTTCCGGTTCTGCTTAACCCAATACCTGCGGTAAAGCGGATGAAACCGCCGCACGGGTTCAAGCTCGTCTACCCGATTTGTCGCCCAGGCCAAAAGCTCATCTGCCTTCGCCAGTGAAGCAATAGAGAATTTTTCGCGCTCAGCGGCGCTCTTACCGAACATCTTTTTTTCTTTCTGTACGAGCTTAGTCTCGAAGTCGTCACGCTCGGTAAAAAATTTCCGGCCCGCGGCCTTGAGATTCGTCAGCGCCTTGCGGTGCAACCGTTCGTGCCGCCACCACAGCGAGCCATCGGGTTTCGCACCGGGCTCGCTATATTTGCCATGGCTGAGGATTTTTCCCGGAATAAAAAACGGTTTGAACGTGGAAAGGCAGGGTGCGGCCGTGCCGGTAAACCAGTACGTCGATTTGTTGCCGGGCCTGAGTTCCGCAACCATGCTGCCCGTCGTCTGGCTGGGCGTCGTCATGCCCGCGGCATGCACGCAGAGCGACTGCATACCCGTGCGGGCTGCGTCGGTTTCATTGTGGTAGTGCGAGCGCAAAATGCGCATCGCGGTTTGCGCGTCGTAGCCGGCGCTGCTTTTTCGTCCCAGTTCTGTCGACAATGCCTGGCGCACCTTGCAGCGCGAGAAATAGGTGAAAAACAGGTCGGAGAATGTCTTACGGAAATTGAAATCCTTTCCTTTTGTGAGTCCCCGTTGCTGGGCAAAATCTTTGAGGCCTGGACTCGAGAGATCAAATTCGGTTTCAATCGTCAGCCCGTTCGAAATCGAGCGAAAATCCTTTACCTTTTCGGCCACCCAATGCCGGTCGACGGTTTCGAGCACCCACGCCTCGCGTGGGTCGGCAATGATGAAGCTATTGTGGTAGAAAAAGCCGCGGTCTTCGTAACCACCACAGGCATCCTGGCCAAATTCGGCAAGCAGATCAGTAACGCATTCGAGCGCCGCCTGTGCACTCTTGCTGCGCTCCAATGCCGCGCGCAGCATGTCCATGCCGGTGAGGCCGCTGTTTTTTTCCGCCAGCGCAATCTTCGTGAACACGGCTTCGTTACCAATCGCGACACCGTGGGCATTGGCGCCCATCTCAGCCCCCCACATCTGGAAAGGCTTCGACAAAATCACCTCGTACGTTTCTTTCACTTGCGGTATTTCGATGTAGGTGGCTTTGAGTTTTTTATCTTTATGCTTCTGGTGCGGATAACGCACGAGCGTCTGGGCTTCATTGGGTTCGCGGTCGGAATTCTTCGCCAGGATCATCGTCCGGTTTTTCGTAAAAACCGGTGTTGCTACAAAGGTATCGCACATATCAGCTCTTCCCCTTCACGTTTTTTCGGGCAACGTGAAATAAAACTTCGAACCGTGGTCCGGGACCGATTCGACCCATATTTTTCCGCCGTGCCGTTCAACAATCTTCTTGCAGACTGCCAGGCCGATGCCGCTGCCAGGGTATTTTTCACTGTTCTTTGATCGTTGAAAAATAACGAAGATTTTATCGGTACTTTCCATGCCGATCCCGTTGTCTTCGACCGAGAACAACCATTCGTAGCCCCTTTTTTGCGCCTCGATTTTAACCAGGGGTGTCCTGTCGCCGCGGAATTTTATCGCGTTCGAAATCAGGTTCTGAAACAGCCGCGAAATCTGCGGCTTGTCGGCATTGACCACCGGCAGATTTTCAGAAAATATTTCTGCCCGGCTTTCTTCGATGGCAAGTTTCAGGTTCGTTTTGACGTCTTCAAGAACGGAATTCAGATCGACTTTTTCGAATTTCTGGTCTGTCCGCGCAATGCGCGCATATTGCAGCAGGTTATCGATCAGCATCTGCATTCGGTTTGCGCCATTGACGGCGAATTCGATGAATTCGTTGGCCGTTTGATCGAGACGATCGGTATAACGCCGCGCGAGAAGTTGCGTATAGCTTGCCACCATGCGCAGCGGTTCCTGAAGATCGTGCGAAACGATGTAGGCAAAGTGTTCGAGTTCCGTGTTTGAGCGTGTTAATTCATACTGGATCCTTTTCAACTCGGTGATATCTTCCTGAATCGTCAGAAAATGCGTAATCCGGCCGTCGTCGTCCTTCAGGGGTATTATCGAAGTCCAGACCCAGAAGAGGTCGCCGCTCTTTTTCCGGTTGCAGAATTCCCCCCGCCACTTGTGGCCTTCGAGAATTGTGCGCCAGAGCGCGGCGTATTCTTCGTTTGTCGTTTGGCCTGATTTGAAGAGCGCCGGTTGCCTGCCGGCGATTTCCCCGATCGTGTATCCTGTTATCTCGGTGAACGTCGGGTTGACGTATTCGATGCCGCCGGCAGCGTCGGTGATCATAATCAGGCTGGCGCTTTGCTCCACAGCAAGCCACAATTTTTGCAGCTGCCGCAAAATCGGGTCGCCGATGCGCTTCAATAGCACGGCGCCGGCAAAGATAATCACGATGGAAATCGCCGCGCCGAGCAACATGGCCCTGATAAATGGTTTCCGTATTTCTGCCAGGTCGATTTTTACGACCGCTCCCCATGAAGTCCCGCGTATCGGCGTGAACGCAGCGAGCACGCTTTCTCCTCTGTAGTCGATTCCTGTGGATATACCCGATTCGCCGGAGATCGCCCGGCGCATCGGTGTCGAGAGGTGATTGTGCCACGGAATCGCGGGATTTTCTCCCGTAGTCGTTTTCCTTAACTTAGTGAGGAAAACGATATTTTCGCCCGATCTGGTCCCAAGCATGAATTCGCCGCTTTCGCCAAAGGTAATGTTCTCGATATGAGCTCCGAGTGCGTTGCGCAGGATAGCCGGAACAGCGTCAGGAGCTGAGGCGTTATTAATGTGTAAGAGATGAGAGCGGATCATGGCCTCAATCATCTGCACGTTATTCTTTACCAGACTATCGAGTTGTTGCTCTTCGCGTTTCGTGGAAGCGTTATAGAGGATTAAGGAAAACACCGCGCCAACGATGAGCGAAATAATGAGCATCACGATCACCATCACGAATAACCGCCGACGTTCCGCGAATGCCATCCCGGGATTCTCCCGACACGAGGGTGAGGGGTCGATCAGAATCCCTGATTCAGTCAAGGCCCATCGCGCAGACGACATTGCTTTTCTCCGTGACCGCAGTATCGTCCGTGGTGGTGCCAATGACCGCAGGCGCCGCTGACCTCCTCACCGCCTTTATTCGCAAAATTCTACGCGAATCTACGACGGCCCGGCCGGTCATTTTCGGTCTCAATGGACCGCAGGGATGCGGAAAAACGACGGCGACCTCTGCCGCAGTCGCGCTATTACGTTCGGAACATCAGCTGCCCGGCATCGCCATCTCCATCGACGATTTCTACCTCACCCGCACCGAACAGCTTGCACTCGCGCAAGCGCACGCGGAAAATCCGTATTTGCAGCAGCGCGGCTATCCCGGTACCCATGACATCCGCCTGGGTAGCGAGGTCTTGAGCAAACTCAAGACGATTAACAGGGTGAAGCAGCCCGTGGCGCTGCCTCGCTACGATAAATCACTGCACGATGGCGAGGGTGATCGGCTGCCTGAAGCGAGCTGGCCCAAAATCGCACCGCCAGTTGATTTTGTGATCCTCGAAGGCTGGTGTGTCGGATTTACCCCGGTGGAAGAAAGTGGAATTTCTGATCCGCATCTTATCGAGATTAACCGGTTGCTGGCGCGCTATAAAGATTGGCACCGCTTTTTTGACGCATTCATCCAATTCAAGGCGCAGGATATCCGCGATACGGTGCACTGGCGCATTGAGGCCGAGCAGAACATGCGCGCGCAGGGGAAAACGGCAATGAGCGAAGAGCGCATCAAAGCTTATATTGAACGGTTTTTACCCGCGTACGATATGTATCTGCCTGCGCTTGGGGAAAAGCTGCCGCCAATGTTGCCGAGGCTGGCCGTCGAAATCACAGCGGATCGCCGCGTGGCACGCAAGAGTTGACTCATCGCCGGCGGTGGTAGGTACCCATCAGCTGCGCTTCAGCGAGGATGTGCCCCTGCAGCTTTTCGAGTAATTTCGGCTTGGTCAGATCCGCAGGAAGTTGCGGCGGCAGATCGAGCGCGTAAAGTCTGAAAAAATAGCGGTGCGTGCCCGAGGGCGGGCATGGCCCGCCATAGCCAATGCGCGGCCAGCTGTTGATCCCCTGCGTAACCTTGGCCCCGCCGATTTCAACCACTGCCTGGCGGTCAACATCTTCGGGTAAAGACTGCAGTTGCGGCGGAATATTATACACCAGCCAATGCACCCAATCGCCGTTTGAGGCATCGGGGTCATCGCAGATCAGCGCGAACGATAAAGCGTGCGCCGGCGCATGATGCCACGCCAGCGGAATCGAGGTATTATGCCCATCGCAAGTGTAGGCCTGCGGAATCGCGGCATGGTGTTTAAAGGCCGTACTGGTCAGTTCCAAAATGATCCTCCCGTTGCGCGCCGGCGCCGACGGCAACGTGATCGCGCCCGAACGTCTGTCCAGCAGATTACAGGCAGCGATCACATTTCGGTCACGACCTCCGTATTTGCGCGACACATTCAGAAATTCCTCTTGCCGAAAAGAAGCGCAGCGTAAAGATACTCTGGGCGCCCCATGCAACAGCTATTACACGAGACTGTAACTTTGCTATGGATCGATTTGGTCTGGATTTTTTTTAGTCTTTTATTGATCGTGCTCTCGGGAATTTTTTATTTTCTCAACCGCAGAAATCCGGTGAATCAGGCGTTCTCGCTGCTGTTGTTTGTACTCGCATATTTCGGATCCTTGAGCGTTCTGGTGATTTCATTCCAGGCCGTCGCCGCACACTGGAGTATTCTGCTCATGCCCGTACTCTGCTACCTTGGTCTGATTTTTCATGTGTTTGTAAAAGCGGTGCTGGGTGCGGGCCGTTTGTTCATGCGCGCCGAGCGCATCTACTTTTTCGCAGGCTTATTTTTTTCCGCGTACGTCCTCTATAAACTCCTGTATCCGCCGGCGTATGAAGAGCTACGAGCCACCTCAAAAGTTGTTGGCCACGTATTGTATCGCGCATACACCCGCGAGCCGGTGTATGCGGTCTATATGCTGTATCTGGTCGCTCCCGTTGTTTATGCCGGGGTGAAACTCGTGCGCGCGGTCAGGGCGCCAACGCGGGAAGCCAGAGAAATGCGTGCGCTCGCGCGTTTGATATTGTGGATCTTTTCTGCAAGCGTTGCGCTGGCCGTGCTTGCTTTGGCACTGCCGCCGATATTCGGCCGGCCGCAATCGCCCCTGACGGGCAGTCTGGCGCTGATGGCATCGGTGGTCGCCTATGCGTGGACGCTGCTGCGCCACCGCGCCTGGCGCATGGAAGTCCTGACTGAAAAGCTGCGGCTCCGTGAGACGCAGCTCAGCGAACGTAACCGCCTGATCGAAAAAGATCTCGATCTCGCACGCGCAATCCACCGCAAAGTGCTTCCCGATCTGCTATTGGCCGGCAAAGAGTTTGAATGCACATTATTTTACGAACCAATTGAGAAAGTCGGCGGCGATTTTTATGATCTCACCCGCGCCGGTGACAAGTTCCGCCTCATCGTCGCCGATGTCAGCGGGCACGGCGTTGCGGCCGGCTTATTCTCCGCCATGTCGTCGTTGCTGTTGCGATCGGTCTGGTCAGATGCCACACGTTCGCTCGCCGACGTCGCGGGTTTTCTGAACGACCAGCTCACGAACTATTCGGT
>CAYHJO010000006.1:14712-48287 GCA_964356715.1 uncultured Turneriella sp.
CAGTGCGCTGATAGCCGAATACGATGTTTCTTCGGGCGACGCCACGATTATCAACGCCGGACATCCCCCCGCGTATTGCATCTCAGAAAACTGCCTCACCGAATTACCGGGCAGCGGTCGTTTGCTCGGCGTCACGAGCGGCAATAACTTCCGGGCTGCAAAGTTTCGCTTTGAACGCGGTGACACACTGTTTTTTTACACCGATGGGCTGCTCGAAGCAACCGACGCCGCGGGCTACGAATTCGGCGCGCACAGGCTGCGCGAGCTGCTCGACAGCACACGGACGCTGAATCCGGGGCCGCGCGAAAGGCGTGTCGTGCGCGAGCTCGCGTCGTTCCACGGACCGCGGTCGCACGAAGACGATCTGACGATACTGCAAATCAGAAAGCTGTAACGCAATTTATTCTGACGACACGGGAAAATCAGCGTCTTAAGGCGATTTCATCAATGGCTGAAACCAAAGCTCCGAAATCAATGGGCTTCGTGAAATACTGATCGAACCCCGCCGCCAGGCCTTTTTCGATCTGGTCAACCATCGCATCGGCACTGAGAGCAAAGGCCGGTATCGATTTGAGGCGCTCGCTCTGCCGCATAAAGCGCAGTATATCGTGTCCGCTCATGTCAGGCAAATTAATATCGAGCAGTGCGACATCGTAGGCATTTTTGTCCAGTTTGCCGATCGCCTCGGCACCAGTTTCGCTGATGTCGAGATCATAATGTTTGTAATCGGAAAAATAGGCTTCCATAAGAGCAACATTCACAGGATTATCTTCGACCAGCAAAATGCGCAACGCTCGCGCCGGGCCCTGCGCATTGCCGCTGTTAGCAGCTTGCTTTTTTACCGCAGTGAATGCAGACGCAGCGGCGCTGTTACCCGCCGGGACATCCATCCAGAAGGTCGCGCCGGCGGTTTCATTATTCCTGAAACCGATCTTTCCGCCCATGTGCTCCATCAGCTTTCGCGCGATCGTCAGACCTATTCCGGTGCCCTCGAGATCGGGAGCGGCGCCGAGCCTGTTGAACGGCTTGAACAGCTGTGATTGCTTTTCCGCGGGAATCCCGTGACCCTGGTCTGTCACCGATATGCGTACAAATCCCGCATCAACCTGCTCGCACCCGATCGATACCGCGCTGCCGGGTTCGCTGTATTTAAGTGCGTTCGACACAAGATTCAGCAGAACCTGCTTGAGTCTGAAGAAATCCGCGCGCAAAACAAACACCGAATTGCGCGCATCGATGCGCTGCTGTTTTTCAGTAACGATGGGTTTGACCAGAGCAATCACCTCGCCGATCAGCTGCGACGCGGGAAAATCGGCGAGATTATAGGCTATGGCACCGGATTCGACCGCGCTCAGATCAAGAATTTCATTGATCAGTTGCAGCAGATGCATGCCGGCATGGTTAATGTAATTCAGATACTCATTGCGCAGGTTTGCCGTCAACTTCGCCCCGTCGGTCAGCAGGCGGCCGAAACCCACGATGGCATTTAACGGCGTCCGCAGTTCATGGCTCATGCGCGATAGGAATTCGGATTTTGCCATGTTGGCCGCTTCGGCAGCGTTGCGGGCTTCGATAATCTGCTGCTGGACAGCGCGTTCGTGCGAGACGTCCTGAACCGTGCCGCGCAAAATCGCCGGTTTCCCGTCAGCATCTTTGATCACTTCGCCGATACCGACGACCTGCTTGATTTTGCCGTCGTTGCACATGACGCGATGCTGATAGATAAAACCAGTGCCTTTTTCCGTAGCGATCTGCACAACCCGATCGAGTTCTGCGATGTCGTCCGGGTGGATTTTTGAACGGTACGCGGCGTATAGCTGCGCAGAGGGCAGCTCAGTGAGCTCGAAAATGCGATAATGTTCGCGCGACCAGGTTAATTCATGGGTTCGCAGATCAAATTCCCAGCTGCCGACTTTGGCGAGCGACTGCGCGCGATTAAGCATCTCTTCGCTGTGACTGAGATCCTGTTGAGCCTTTTTCACTTCGGTGATATCGCGCGCCACTCCGAGAAAACCTTCAATTTCGCCGGTTAATTGCTTGATGGCCGAAACCGACAACAGTATCGGAAACGTGGAACCATCTTTTCTGACCCACGTCCATTCGCGCGTTTCTACGGTTCCAGCCCGCGCTCGGCGGACGAACACCTCAAACCCTGGTTCTATTTGTGTGCCCTGTGTTTTACTTAATTCGACTGCGCGGGCAATAATTTCGTCGACGTCATGAAATGCGGCGGTGGTCATTTTTCCAATGACTTCGTCCGCAGCGTAACCCAGCATGCGTTCGGCCGCCGGGCTGAAATGACTGATGACTCCTTCGGTATCGGTTGTGACGATGCCTACCCCGGCGCTGTTCAGAATTGCGCGTTCGAAATTCTCGAATTCCTGCAGGCGAAAACTCTCGCGCCTGAGTTCGATCATCTGCATGAGCTGCGCGGCGAGAATTTTGAGCGCCTCGCGCTGCTGCGGCGTGAACATTCGTGGCACGCGGTCGATGACGCAGAGGGTGCCAATAGCCTCACCGTTGGATGTGATGAGCGGCATACCGGCGTACGCGCGTATTTTCGGGTCCCGGGTGACTAACGGGTTATTGCTGAACCGCACATCCGCGGTTGCGTCTGCGACTTCGAATAACCGGTCTTGCCGAATCGCCTGGTCACAAAAGGCGATGTCGCGCGGCGTTTCGGTCGCAGCCAGACCGACTTTGCTCTTGAACCACTGCCTGTTGGCGTCGACGAGAGAAATGAGCGCGATTGGCACCTCGCAGATAATGGCCGCCAGGCGAGTGTAGCTGTCGAAAGATTCTTCTGCGGCCGTGTCGAGCAGTCGCAGCGAGTGCAACGTTTCGAGTCTGCGCTGCTCACCGCTATTCATGGTGCCCCCCGCTGCTGCACATAGGTTGTCATGGCGCTTAATCGTGTCGCCACGCCAAATTCTTTATAACCCTGCGTCGGTAGTTAATAAGCAGCGATGTGCCGATTCCGGAAAAGTTCGGCGAAATCGCTTTGCCGTTATCGCCTTTGACCAATGCCGTCGTCGCAGATTCGATTCCGCTCGCCGCGAAGTAGGGACCGCCGGATGCGGCGGCATGCAGGAAGACATAATCAAGCATATGAAACGTGCGGTCGCCGTGGTCAATGATCCTAACTCCAGTCTGTGGATAAAAGGCCGCGAAATTCTCACCGAGGTGGCAATCATCGTCTTCGCGGTCAGCGTTTCCATATCGTTTCACACCTGGAACACCAACAGACAGCAGCGTACCGAAATGAGAGAATTTCTTGCCGATCTGAAAGAAGACCTGAACAAAGACAGGAAGAATCTCAGCGACGAAAAGATCAGGCTCGACAGGGCGATGCAGGCATTTGCGCACATCCGCTCGCTGACGCCGGCAAAACTGGCAAACATCCAATCGATGGAGCTGACAGTACACCTCATCAACCGCAAGACTTTCAGCGGCAACTACGAGGGGTTTAAGTCGAGCGGGAAAATCGGGTATATAAAGAATAAAGGATTGAAGAATGCAATTCTGGCCTACTATCAGGAGAGCATGCCTTCGCTCGACCAAACGGAACAGTTCAGGAACAAAAAGGGCGTCGAAATTATCGAACTTGTCGGCGAATCGAATCTGAAAGCACACCAGTTCAGCGACCCGCGCATGCGCACCAGACTCGGCTTCGTCGAACAGGCCACCGCTGCGCTGATTGAATCGTATACAATTTGTATTGGCCAGGCCGATCTCATCACGGCAGAAATTGAGAAAGAGTTATTGCATAGTTAGCCAGACCCACGATTTAAATTCCGCGCCCGATTTTCCGGGCGCCGGTTTAGCTTTCCGTTGACACAATATTTCACAACAGACGCATTGTACGATGTTCAGATATATCCTGCTTATCGTTTGCATTTTCACCAGCCATTGCGTTGTCCGTCACAACCGCATCATCAGGCCCAATGGCGTAGCAGCGGCGGCCAAACCTGATGCGAGCGCAGAAAAAGTTCCGATGGTCTGGGTTTTCCATGAAACAGGCTCGTACGATGCAGTTTTTTGGGAGAATTTTCTCAAACAGGGAAAGTCGGGAACGGTCGGCTTTGCCGAGGCCACGCACAATCACCTCACGGGGTCAAGAGTTATCGAACGACAGGAACACGCTCCCCTTCATCTCGACATGAAATCCTCATACCACCAGCCGAGTTATGGCTGGACCGCACTTTTCTGCATATTAACTTTAGGCATTTTTCCTTCGGTGGAAGAAATCGAGCGGAAAACCGATTTTTCGCTGCGCGATCGCAGGACTAACAATGAAATTAAGAAATATACCTATGTCTACCGGGATACAACGTATTATTCGTGGCTCACGATTCCGGTAAACCTGCTCGTCACACCGTTTGTAACAGACTTGTCGGGGCAGACCGGATACAAGGCGCAGGATATTGAACCGGTTAAACAAGCGGAAATCTTCGAAAATGACTTCGCACGCGATGCGCGCGGCAAAAGCATTGATGACAGCCTGCTGCGACCGCAGATTGCAAAGCCGGCCGTGGCAATTTTACGTCCGATAAGCCGCTCTCCCGAGAAAGATTCACTCTCGACCGTGAAGCTCGCGCAAACGACGCTCGAAGACGATCTGGTAACTTACCAGGTCGATTTGCGCAACCGCATCGATGGCGGCGGGCAGAGCGAAGAAGCCAAAGAAGATTTCGAGCGTTTTGCGGCACGCTGCAAAGAAACCGCCGCCAAAACAGGCGCGCGCTACGTAATTCGCATCGAACTTTTGTCTTTGGTTTTCGACATCGAAAAACAGGTGCATGCCGCTACTTTTCAGGGTCAAATCGGCGATATTAAAGCAGACAAATTCCATAACTTCGGGCCGGTGCGCTTCGCCGATAAGGTGAATACTGAGACGAGTCGGCGCGCCGGCAAATTTTTTGCCCATAAATTTCTGCGGCAATTGCAGGGTTTTAAGGACAGCAAGGCCGCACAGTAGCGCAGAGCGGCCTTCGCTTTTCGGCTTGTCTCAATTACCAGCGCTGGCCCGTGGGAAAACACTAGACGCGCATGGAAAATTTTTCATACCCCAAGCACTATGACGCGATCATCGTCGGCGCGGGCCATGCCGGCTGCGACGCCGCGCACATCTGCGCGAAGGCCGGCCTCAAGACGCTGCTTGTGACGATGTCGCTCGACACCATCGGCCAGATGAGCTGCAACCCGTCGATCGGTGGTGTCGCGAAAGGCCACATGGTGCGCGAAGTCGATGCATTGGGCGGCCTCATGGGTATCGCCACCGACCGCACCGGTATTCACTACAAGATGCTCAATCGTTCGAAGGGCCCGGCGGTTTGGGGCCCGCGTGCGCAGGCTGACAAGAAGCTCTACCAGAATGAAGTGAAGTTTATTCTCGAATCGACGCCGAACCTCGACATTCTGCAAGACAGTGTGGCGGATTTGCTCGTGGATGAATCCACCGTGCCCCTCGACTCCGCTCGGGGAACGGCGGAGCGGTTGGTGAGCGGAGCCGAACCACCGCGGAAACGCGTGCTCGGAATCATTACCCAGCGCAAATTAGAAATCCTCGCACCGGCAGTCGTCATCACCACCGGAACATTTCTCCGTGGCCTGATACACGTCGGCGACTTTCAGACACAGGCGGGCCGCTACGGCGATAAGAGCTCGCAGGAGCTTTCACCATCTCTCACACGCATCGGCTTCGAGCTCGGTCGCCTCAAGACCGGCACACCGCCGCGCATACACGGTGAGACGATTGACTACTCGGTGATGCAACTGCAGGAACCGGACGAGACGCCGCAACCCTTCAGTTTTTCATTCGAGTACAAAAAAGAAAAACTCTGGCAGAAGCAGATTGACTGCCATTTGACCTATACATCCAACGAAACGCATAATATTATTCGCGGCGCACTCGACCGTTCGCCACTCTACTCGGGCAAAATCAAATCGGTCGGCCCGCGCTATTGCCCGTCGATCGAAGACAAGGTCGTGCGCTTTGCCGAAAAAGAACGCCACCAGATTTTTCTCGAGCGCGAGGGGCTGCGCACGCATGAAGTTTATGTGAACGGTATTTCGACGAGCCTGCCCGAAGACGTGCAGTGGCAGATTGTGCGCTCGATCAAGGGCCTCGAGAATGCGCAGATCATGCGCCCAGGTTATGCGGTCGAATATGATTTTATTCAACCGACAGAGCTCTACCCGACGCTCGAAACCAAAAAGGTACGCGGTCTCTATCTTGCGGGCCAGATCAATGGCACGACGGGCTATGAGGAAGCAGCCGCGCAAGGGCTTGTTGCGGGCTACAATATCATCTACCGCGCGCAGGGCCGCGGCGAATTTATTCTCAAACGCGACGAAGCGTATATCGGCGTTCTGATCGACGATCTCGTCAATAAGGGTGTCGACGAACCGTACCGCATGTTCACCTCTCGCGCCGAGCACCGCCTCACTCTGAGACAAGACAATGCGGATTTTCGCCTAATGCACTTCGCGGCCGAACTGGGGATTGATAACGGCCTGATGGCAGAGTGCACTGAGAAGTATGATCGTTACGCGACTTATAAAGAAGTAATCCGGAAGATGAAGATCAGCGTGCCATTGATTGAAAAACTCGAAACGCAGGGCGTGAGCGTGCAGAAGGGTTCCGCGTATGAGTCGCTGCTACGGCGGCCGCAGCTGAACGAAGAATCCATCCGCCTGATTTTTGACGATCTTCGTGGCCCCGGAATTAATTCCGGGGCTACGAAGCCTTTGCCGGAAATCTCTGCCGAAGAAGAAATCAAAATCGCGATGGAAGTCAAGTACGACGGCTATAACGAACGCGAGTCGAATCGCATCGAACGCCGGCTCGGCAGCGAAGAGCGCCCGATACCCGAAGACTTCGATTACGACCTGCTCGACAGCATCAAGGCAGAGGCGCGCGCCAAACTCAAAAAAATTCGCCCGCGCACGCTGGGGCAGGCCGCGCGCATCAGCGGGGTTGATCCTTCTGATATTGATATTTTGCTGATCACGCTTGAGAACCAACGGCGCGCCAAATCGGCGTAATCACTTCTATTTGGTTTTTTTTCCCGCGTGCTTCTCTAGCAGCGACGCCAGGCCACTGAGTTCAAAAATTTTTGATATCGATGCGGCGGTGTTTTCGACGCGAAACTTCAGGCCGCGCGTCGCCGCCTGATTCAATGTCTGCGCCAGCAGACCGAGGCCCGCAGAATCGATCTGCGTTATTCCTTTCATATCGAAAATAATTTGTTGAATGTCAGAAGCGAGCCATTCTTTGAGCAGCGCCTTGTACTCTATAGCACTTGCAAAGGTCATCGCCCCCTGAGCGGTGATACGCAGGATTCCATTCTGTAGAATCGTACTGATGGTCATTTTTCCGGACATATTGTGCGTGTTACCCTTATCGCGGGTCGGGTCGCTTTGTGGTGTTCGCCGCCTGAACGCTGGATGCGGCAGGAGCCATAATGCCCTCGATTTTTTCGAGCGCCTGGAAAACTTCTTTGAAATCACCCTTTGCGTTCCACGCCACCCAGCCGCGCGCGCCGGTCTTTTCGACGGCTTCAACCTGCAAGACGACATATTGCGTCAGGTTTACCCGGGCGTACTGAATATTATAAACGAAGCACTGCACCCAGGGCATGATTGCCGTATTGCCTCCCTGCAAACGTTCCAGCGCCTTCTCGGTGCCTTCTTTCATGGTGAATCCAGGATCAGACAGGCGCTTTTTGTCGGCGGTAAAATGGCTTGGGTAGAGCATCGGATAAATGGCATCGGTGTGCTTGGCAAAATTTTCCAGATTTTGGCCGATCGAATCGTTTGTGTTATACACGATGCGGCCAAAGATATCGGCAGATAATTTGACGCCGTGGCGGTTGGTGATCTCGCGCATGCTGCCGATGAATTGATCGAGATACTCATACTTGCGCTTGAGCGCCACGCGGACTCCCGAATCGGCAAAACGAATGTAGTCGAGCTGCACCTCGTCGAAGCCCTGCTGCGCAACCTCTTCGACGTGCGCTGCCAGGTGATCTATGTGCGCCTGCGGCACCGGAAATTTCCGGATACCGCCTTCGAAGCAGACAACACGTGCAACAGTGTAGATGTTCTCTGACTTGAGATAAGCCACGACTTCGGGATTCACCTTGTTCTTATGCCCCTGGAAAGCCTGCACATCGAGCACAAAAGCATTGATGCCGAGCGGCTTGCCCCGCGCAACGATAGATTTCACGAAATCGAGATTGCGCGCGTCACCCGGCCCTTTGCGCACGGGAAGGTAAAGGCCCCGCAGATAGGTCTGCTTGTGTGAGGCGCCCTGTTTTTTCTGGCTTGAACTGCAAAGGAGCGAAGCTGCGAAAGGAAAAATGAGAAAATAGCGGAGGCTCTTCATGACAGACCGGCTCAAATACGCAAAACACCACTAAACATCAACGAATCAGATTTGCCACTAGCTCAGGTGTAAAGCCGGTTTTTCATGTGAAGTTGGCGTAGCCCATGCGTTCATTCATGGCCGACGCCGTACCCCCCTGAACAGGGGGGAGTTCCTGCAGAATCAAAATTGACCCGCCGCGGCCAAAATGAAGATACTGCGGCGGATATGCGCGTTTTTGCTGAATTTGGTCGATTGCTGGTCTTGGCGGTTTTGGGGAGTAGCCAGCTACTCGTGGCACAAACTGCGCCCCCTGCTCCGACAACTGCCCCGGCGCCTGTAACAGCCCCCGCAACAACAGCGACTCCTCCTCAGTCCAGCGGTTATACGGGGGGAACCGTACAGCGCAAGGTACTCATCTTCGATTTTGAAAACCAAACCGGCAAGATCGATTTCGATTATCTCTCGGGCAGCATTTCCGATGCACTTGCCGATTCGATAAAGAAGACAGGCAAATTTCGGCTGATGCTGCGCGAAGATGCGCGGATGAATTCTGTTACAGATCCAATGAACCCGACACCCGCGGCGTCCACCGAGCCTGCGGCACCTGCGGGCTCTGCGCCTCCTGCCGCCTCGCCACCGTCTGCGGCAACTTCTTCACCGTCAGCCACCGCCGAGCCCAACACAGCCAACAAAACGACGAAAGAGAATACTGGCAACCCGAGCACAGTTCTCATCATGAACGTGAAGGTTGCGCGCAAAGATGCGATTAAGCGCGGTGTCGAAGCCGGCGCGGATGTCGTGGTATTGGGGAAATTTAGCGAACTAAACGGGGTGATTCTTATGAGCGCGCAGGCCTTCGAGGCCGATACGCGACAGCTCAAGGTATCTGAAGAAATTCTCACCAAATCAGACAGCGACATGTTCAACGGCATCAACATTCTCGCGGCAAAAATCGCCGAATCGATGGCGCGAGAGTTGCCGATGTTTGATGCTGCAGAAGCCGCACGCCGCCGTGCGGCGCTCACGGCCGACAAAATCGAAGAGCGCGATTGGGAGTTTCAACTCTTTGCGGGTATGCCGCTTTTGCACCCGCTCTACAGCAGCGATGGTACGATTACTTATGCAAAAGGATTTCCAGTACAGAAACTCACCGGCTATTCTATGGGCGCGACCCTTTGGAACAGTTCGCTGGCGCGCAAAATCTATTTTCTGCCAAAAGAATCGCGCTTTGGCCTGCAGACAAAGCTGTCGCTGATTTCGGGCGCGGCCGACGCCGTCGACACAAACGGGACGGTGATAGTTTCAAATGCGCCGCTCAATGCCGTATTTGTCTCCAGCCATCTGATGTTCGGTGTGCCCTATTTTCAGTGGCGAAAATTTGCCGCATTCGCAGATTTTGGTTCAGGCGCCGTGTACACGAATGTCACAAATAGCGGCACAAAAATTTTTATGAGCGTGCAGCCAAGCGCGATCGTGGGCACTTCGGCAGCCTGGCATTTTTCATTCTGGAGTCTGGGCCTCAGCTACCGCGCCCAGGCGGCTTTTTTTTCGCAGAGCCAGGCATTCATGCAGCATGATTTTTCGGTTTATGCAGGAGTGAGATTGTGATAAAAAAATTCCGTGCTATATTTTTGGTCGCACTCTTTGCTTCGTGCACGGCGATCGACCAGAAAGACGCGTTCCTTGATAGTTTACCTCGGCCGAGTAATATTGTTTTTTCCGACGATTTTGAAAGCGGCCTTAGCAAGTGGAGTGTCGGATCGGGAAGCTGGATAACTTCTTCCCCGGGAAGTGGCGGACTGGCGCTGCAGAGTCCTACAAGTACGGGCGTTGATACGTTCAGCATCGCCACGGCCGCAATGATAGATTTGTCCGGAAAATCCGGATGTTTCCTCGAATATGATGCCCGGTATCTGCTTAAAGGGGTATCGGGAGTATCGGCAAATGTCCTGTTTGGTACACAGAAAATCGGTACTCTCAAAGATGCGACCGGACTCTCGGATATCTCGAGCGCCACTGCCTTTGTGCACAGAAAAGCCGCGCTGCCGGCCAACGGGAGCGGTCGCATATCGTTCGTGACCACTGTCACCAACAACACGACAGGCTATGCAGATTTGCGCGTCGATAATGTAGTCGTGAAATGCGATGGGACTGTGACAACGGCGACGACTTTGGTCGACGAAAATTTTGAGGTTTCGGCAGCCAACTGGTCTTTGCAATCGCCATGGGCGTTGAATGCAGGCTCGGGCGTAGGTGGCTCTACGAGCCTAAATGCTCCTTGGAACGGTGGCGCGACATACACATCGTATGCAACCTATTCACTGACGGTCAATTTAGCAAATCGTTTTGGATGCCTGCTGGTATTTTACTACGGATACAATTCCAATGATGCGGCAGGCTCCATGAGTCTCGAATGGAACAGCAAGAGCATATGGGCAAAAACTGCTGGCGGGACCATTACGGGCAATGTGGATGTTTATCTGACAGCCTTTGAGGACACCGCTGCAAATACCCTGCAATTCCGCTGTATTGACGCGAACTGGCTCACAGGCGGAGTCCAATGCACGGTTGACCAGGTAAAGCTGACTTGCCAGCAATAGTATGAAGCGCTTTTTGGTAAAAACTCTGATCCTTACGTTTTTCGCTTCTTGCACGGTAATCAACCAGAAAGATGCGTTTTGGAATATGATGCGCAGTACCTGCTCAAGGGTGTATCGGGCGTTTCTGCCAATTTGCTATTCGGTGCCCATATTACCCGAGAATGGCAGCGGCAGAATTTCATTTACGACAAGCGTCACAGGCGCTGGCGGTTGCCTGGGCATCGCGCCGCCGATGGAACGCACCGGGGCATGATGCGTTTCGCGTTGCGACTGCGCAAATGTCGGGCCCGACGCTAACAGAGCCGTGTCGGCGTCGCGCAGAATATCTTCGGCGTTTTGGTACTCGCGATCGCCGAAAGTAACACCCTGACTCATCGAAGTAAATACTTCGTGCGTATAGAGAAAGAACGGGACTGCGATTTCGCTCTGAATACGTTTCGCAATGCGCAACACCTCGTCATTATGGGCGAGATGATCGATGAGGATAACGAACAAAACCGCAAAGCGGTAATCCTTCAGGCGCGCGGCCAACGCGGGCCGGTACGGGCCCCCTGAACGGGGGGGGTATCGGTGCCGCAAAGTAATTGACTTTTGTCTGGCGCGGGCTCTAAAGCGCAATGCGTCAAAATTATTTTCGCACCTCTTTCCTCACTACTTTTATGTTCCTATGCGCCACGACGGCGGGGAATGCCGCCGGGTTAAAAAAAGTCATGGTGCTCGACTTCAAGAACATTCTCAAAAAATCGGATTTTAACTATCTTGAAGGCAGTATCACCGACGCTGTGCGCGGTAAACTGAAAGAGAAATTCGCCTATCAGGAGATTGCGCGCGAAAAATGGCTCGAAGTCGCCAAAGAAAATTTTATCATCGAAGAAGATCTGTATACTTATTCTGCGGCGATGAATCTCGGCTTGCTCGGCAGGCAGGATGTCGTCATCTATGGCGGTTATGTCATCGAGAATAAAAGAGGTTCGGCGCAGCAGGAAATCCGCACGCGCGTGCGCATTCTTGATCTCGCAAAGAAAAAAGAAATCGCGGATTTTGAAATGAAGAACATTGTCGATGCGTCGATTTTCGACGCCGTCGAGAAGATTGCCGATCGCATCGTCAAAGAGGCTTCTGCGGTGCTGCCGAGCCAGGTAGATGCCGCCCAAGGCCGTTTTAAAGAAGACATCCCCTCTTTTAACCAGCTCTCTCTGCGCGGGCAAATTGCTCCCATGGCGTTCGGTGCAAACCGTACGTTGTCGCCGACAGGGCAGTACGCGGGTACGGATTTCAAAAACACTTTGGGAGCTGGCATAGACTTTCAGCATTTTGGCGTTTTCAAGGAACAACTCGCGGTATTTGTCGGCGGCATCGTGCGCGTCTCCAATGACCAGTTCACCTATAGCATCGATGGTTCGACCGCACCGGCAGCTCTGCAGAGCTTCGCGGGCCAGGCCGGTCTGGGTTGGCGGCAAAAACTCGGCGCAAAGTTCTATCTGCAACCCTTTGTGGGCGGCGGCGGACAATACGACATCATGAAATTCATCTATGACAACAAAACGGTGGCAGTCACCACCTCCACCGGACAAACGGTGAGCCAGGGCGAATACAAACTTTTCTCGCCGTACGCGCTCGGCGGCCTGCGTGTAGGTTATGCGATCAATACCTGGCTCGCGATCGAAGCTGGCGCGCAATATTCATTTTCCTTTTATTCGGGCGCAAACGGCCAGAGTCTGTTCACCGAATTGGGCGTGGGGTTTCGCCTTTAGGCAGGGGTTTAAACCCCTGCCTAAAGGAAATATTTATGAAAGGCTACGCAGTATTCAACAGGTTTGATACGACGACCAATCGCAGGGGATACATTATGAAAAAACGGCAAATGAATGATAGGACTGGCATAGGTAGGGTAATTTCACCTAGGCAGGGGTTTAAACCCCTGCCTAGGTTATTGATGATCGTCGTAATCGCAACAGTTGCCTGCAACACCCGCCCCAGACTCGAGGTTGAGCTGACGGCGAAAGACCTTACCGCACCGCAGGTGCTCGGGGTTACGCCCGCGCACAACGCGACTGAGGTGAGTGACAAACCGACGATCACAGTCGTGTTCAACGAAGCGATGGACGTCGCGACACTCAACAGTTCGACCATGACCGTGAAGAGCGCAGCGGGGGCCGCAGCCGTCGGCTCTTTTAGTTATGACGACACGCAAAATGTGCTGATATTTGCGACCAGTCAGAAGCTGTTCACGAATGCAACTTACACAGTGACGTTGACGAGCGGTATGAAAGATAAGGCCGGCAATGCGTTCGCCGGTATGACGAGCACGTTTACGACCGATGTCTGCCCGAAAGCGAGGGCGAGTAACGTCGCGCTCAATGCCCCGGTGTGGGCAATGGCCAAGATCGGTTGCCAGTTTTTTCTCGGCGGTGAATTTACGGCCGTGGGCACCGCCAATGCTTTTGGCACTCCGATCAATACCGCAAGCGGGCAACCGCCTTCGAATTTTCGTTACGAGTCCATCAACGGCCGAGTCACGGCAGTCATTTCTGATAACAATGGCGGTTGGTACATCGGCGGCCTGTTCACCAAAGTCGGCGAGGTAACACGCAATGGTCTCGCGCACATCGGCGCGAGTGGCGAACTTTTGCCGTGGAATCCCAATGCCAATGGCGCAGTGCTTGTGCTCGTGCGCGACGGCTCGACGATTTATATGGGCGGAGAGTTTACCTCGGTCGGCGGCCAGGCAAGAAAATATCTCGCAGCCGTCGACACTGCGGGGGCCGTACAGGCATGGAATCCCTCGGCGAATAATTTCGTACGCGCGCTGATTCTCAATGCCTCGACTTTGTACGCCGGTGGGGATTTTACCTGCCTCGGAAATTGCACCACCGGCACTGAAGACACCGATAAATGGTCGCGCAATCGCCTTGCCGCGATCGACACAGCCGGGGTTGTGCAGGCATGGAATCCGAACGCGAACGGCCAGGTCTTTGCGCTGGCCATGAGTGGCTCGACCGTTTTCGTCGGCGGCACCTTTGATTGTTTTGGCATTTGCATCGGCGGCACAACTGACGTCACCCGATGGTACCGCAAGCGACTCGCCGCCGTCAGCACCGCCGGGGCCATACAAGCAGTAATCCCCCAGCCGTCGGGTGCAGGGGTCTATGCGTTGACGATCAATGCTTCGACGCTCTATATAGGGGGAAATTTTACCTGTCTGGGCAATTGTGCCGCCGGCACTGAAGGTGTGGATAAATGGTCGCGCAATCGCCTCGCGGCGATGAGCACTGCGGGGGTCATGCAAACCTGGAATCCCAATTCAGATGGCGTTGTTTTCGCGCTGGCAGTAAACCCCGATAATCTCATGGTCTACGCAGCGGGTAGTTTCACCGCGATGGGTGGGGGAACTCCGCGCAACAATCTGGCCGCCATCAATTCCTCCGGAGCCGTGCAAAGCTGGGATCCCAATGCCGGTGACTACGCAGTAGCACTGGCTCTCAGCGGGCAGACAGTCTATGCGGGTGGACAATTTTCGACGATCAATAACACGACGAGAAACCGCCTGGCGTCGGTCGACACGGCGGGGGTGCTACAGCCATGGAACCCCAATGCGGGTTCCGTAGTTCGCACGCTGGTGGCGAATGGTTCGACGATCTATGCGGGAGGCGATTTTTTGAGCATCAGCAGCATTGCCCGAAACCGCCTTGCCGCGATCGACATCACGGGCGCACTGCAGACCTGGAATCCGGACGCCACCGATAGTGTCTATACGCTGGCGCTGAGCGGCACAACCTTCTACGTGGGGGGTGCTTTTACGAATATCGGCGGCAACGCCAGAAATCAACTGGCGGCCATCGACACCAGCGGTGCTGTACAGGCATGGAACCCCGGAGGCGGCGGCACTGTGCAAACGCTGGCGGTGAGCGGTTCGACGGTATACGTGGGCGGCAATTTCAGTATGATTGGCGCCAGTACCAGAAATAATCTCGCAGCCATTGACACGGCCGGCACTGTGCTGGCGTGGAATCCCGCCGCGAACGGCATGGTCAAGGCGCTGACAATCAGCGGTTCGACCGTTTTTGCTGGCGGCGATTTTACCTGCTTCGGGAACTGTGGCGGCGGCAGCGAAGGCGTCGATAAATGGTCGCGCAACCGGCTCGCGGCGATTGACTCGGCCGGTGCCGTGCAGACATGGAACCCCGACGCAGACGGATCTGTCACGGCTCTCGCCTTCAGCGGTCAGACCCTTTACGCAGGCGGCAGTTTCACGACCGCCGGCGGTCAGACGCGAAACCGCCTCGCCGCGGCTGATATCTCGACGGCATGTCTCACTGCGTACACGGCAGCGTCATGCTTCAAAACCTGGAACCCGAATGCCAACGGCCAGGTCAAAGCGCTACTGGCCAGCGGCCCCACCGTCTATATCGCCGGTGTTTTCGCTACGTTAAGCGGCGGGCAGGCATTGTACATGTCGTCGGTGAATTCTGACGGGAGTTTGAATTGGTGAGCCAGCCTAGTCCTCGGTACATTTCTGCCTTACGGCAGAAACACTCGGACTAGGCTCCTGGCAGCGGCCTGGAAAGGTAACAGAGGCGAATTTCAAACATGAACAACGCGTCACTTTTTACTTTGCCGCCTGTCGCATGCTGACTAACTATCCGCCATGAAAAACTTTCAAGACCGCGTCGCGGTCATCACCGGGGCCGGTTCAGGCATCGGCCGGGCATTGGCGCTCAATCTCGCTGAAAAAGGCTGTAAACTCGCGCTCTCCGACATTCGCGCCGAAAGCGTGGCCGAAACGGCAAAACTGTGCGAACGCTTCACGCGCGATGTGATGGCAGACGAGCTCGACGTCGCCGACAAGGAGGCGATGCAGGCATATCCCGAAAAGGTCATCCAAAAATTCGGCGGAGTAAATGTCGTTATCAATAATGCCGGCGTCGCTGTCGCGGCGACCGTCGAAGACACCAGCATCGAAGACTATGAGTGGCTGATGGGCATCAACTGGTGGGGTGTGCTCTATGGCACGAAATTCTTTCTGCCATATTTACAGAAGGCGGATGAAGCGCACATCGTGAATATTTCGAGCGTGTTTGGCATTATCGGCGTGCCCACGCAGTCGGCGTATAATGCGGCGAAATTTGCCGTGCGCGGCTTTACCGAATCGCTGCGCCAGGAACTCGTGGACACGCATATCGGCGTGAGCTGCGTGCACCCAGGCGGCATCAAGACCAATATCGCCGCCTACGCGCGCTACAAGACCGGACCCAACGGCGACACGAACCACGCGAGCGCAGCGGATAAGTTTGCAAAACTCGCGCGCACGACGCCCGAAGAAGCCGCAGCGACGATTGTGAAAGGCATCGAAAAGAAAACTCCGCGCGTGCTCATCGGCGCCGACGCCGTGGCGATCGACGTCATGGCACGCACGATGCCTGAGAGTTACACAACTGTACTCGGGCAGCTGTTGAAGCTGGGTTAGTCGGTTTCGGGATAGCTACCGCGCACAGATGTGGCAACCTCTGTGTGTTGAAGCAGCTTCTCGAGCCTCTTCAAATTCGGATTTTCAGACGATAGCGCCTGCGCCTTTTTTAAGGCGATTTTTGCCTCGCTGAAGCGGCCCAACAGCCTGTACGAATCTGCAAGATTCACGAGATTATTGACATGCTTCTCATCGTTCTGCCATACTTTTTCCCCGATTTCGATGGCGACAAGATAGTTACCCGTTTTCTTATTCGCGACCGCCAAAAGGTAATCCGGGTCTGAGTTGCCCCGAATGCGGCCATAGCACGCGGCGAGATAGAACTTGGCCAATTCGTAGCGTTTGAGCTTAGCCAGACGCCGTCCGAGAAAATAATGCAGTTCAAAATTCTGACTGTTCTCAGAGCAAAGCTCGATCAGCGTCTGTATCGACTCGTTGACTTTGCCTTCGTCGTACAGTTTTGCCGCGTACTTGAAGGCATCCGAGGAAAACACGATTTTATATTCGTCAAGAACGCGCTTGTCTTTGTGGAACTGTATTTTTAACAGCGACAAATCGTCGGTCAGTTTGCCAAATCGCCTGAGTGCGATCACGGTCGCCCTGAGATTTGCCCCGGTCTCTTCGATGCGCCGTAAGAAGGCAAATTCATCTTCGTTAATCACGCGGTCATATTCGTTGCCAGAAACGGTCTCAATGTCGTCGCGACCGTCCGACCCGGAGATAATCACGTCCCCGTCTTCCATTTGAAAACTTTCGGGACGTATCATTTCCATTTCAAGCGGAGTACCGATTTTCCTCAGAAAATACTTTGTCTCCAGGAACCTGGCCTCGCCATTCCTGAACAGTACCAGCCATGGATGTTCTGCGTTGATATAGTGCAGCATGCCTGTCTCTTCGTCAACGAGTCCCATGACCAGAGAAATCATCATACTGCCGTCAAACGAAAGAAACACATTTTGCAGGTCCAGAAACCCGTCAATTAGCCATTGTTGCGGGCTTTTGCCTTTTTGGTGCTGTGAATATTTGGTGCGCGTGAGGTAGGCATTAAAGACGACACCCATCACAAGAGCACCGCCCGCACCTTGCATGGATTTTCCCATTGCATCGCCGTTCACGAAGACGGTATAGGCCCTGTCCTGTAGCAGAATGTTATCCGTAACGCAACTATCTCCGCCAATGTCTGACTTGTGCGTCCTAAAGCGAAATTTCTTTTTCTGGCGCACGAAAATTTCGGTGTGAATCGTGAGGCTCTTGTTACGATTCACAATCAGCGGCTTCGTCAAAAGACTAGTCAGATAATAGTCGCCGTCTTGCTGGATTTTTAACGCTTTGATTTCGACCATTTTTTCTTCGATTATCCGCGCTTTATCCATGACTTCTTTCTGGTATTTTGAGAGTACCTGCTGGTGCTCTGACAATAGCTCGTTGGTGATTTTTTCCTGAAGAATTTTATTTTCTTCTTCACGTTTCAGCTTGCGGCGGTAAATTGTTGCGTTCAGCAGTTTTTTGAAGAACGACTCGCTCGGCCATTGAAAAGACGCAATGCCGGTTGTACCGTTATTGAAGACAATGCCATCGACCTCGAAAGGCCCGTTTGCTGAGTTGCCCACAACGGCACCCGTTTCAATTTCAATAATATTTTTCGTACTCTTATCATAACGGTATTTCCTGCCATTCACGTGCGGCAGATCGGACGGCAGATTCGGGAAATGCGTAATCTTCATTTGTGTCGCCAGCCCTTTCCTGTGGCGTACAATACCATAGATGATGCCGAAGCCGGCAGTAATACTACTCCAGTGAGGAAATTTGAAACCTTCCGGCAGGTGGACGTATTCGAAAAACAGATTGGCCTGCTGCCACATTCTTCCTTCGGACCAGTATCTTTTCACCATGACGGCTTTCGTGTTCGAAATCAGGCTGACCTTCGATGCCATCTCAGAAAACTTCTTGAACAGGAGGGTGACCGGTGCTATTTTGATCTTGAATGTGAACAGGTTATCTTTCTGATCGAGCTTACCTGACCCGGAAGCGACGCCGAATTCCCATATCGCGTTATACGGATCGTCAAATTTATCTTTCAGACGATCATAGATGAACACCTCGAGGGCGTATGAGTTCCAGTTTTCATCGTCATAAATATGCTGAAAAATCGAACCACTCCTGGGGATCTTGATTTCGCGCAAAAACTCTTCGAGCGCGGCGTCACCCTTTTGTTTCGCGAGATAATCGAGCGCGGTACGGATATATCTTGAAGAGCGTTCTTTCTTCGTGATTTCAGAGTGGTAATCGAGCACTAACGAACTCTCACCCTGGCAGACAGTACCTTTCTCATCTGCTCCTCAGAACATTGCGATCTTTGGGGTGTAAACCTATTTCTCTGGCAACTTATACCTTGTCATAGTAGGCAAAAAATTCCTGATTCGGGACCCGACCGGCGCCATCGACGGAAAACTGTTTTTTAATGCTAAGAAGAAAGTACATATCGATTTCACCCTTGTTCTTCGCCGCAACCTTGCCGCGTGGCTGACACTCAAATAACGTTGATACCGCTGCGTACGTGCTGCCTGAAATATTGATGCGCCCCGGCTCTCCCGATGATTCGAGTCGCGATGCCGTATTAACCGTATCTCCCCAGACATCGTACGCAAATTTGCGCGTGCCGACAACACCGGCGACGAGCGGACCGCTGTGGATTCCCAAACGCAGCGTCCAATAGGGCGCTCCCTGTGCTTCTTTGATTTGCTGCATCTGGTTCATGAATGCCTGTATTTCAAGCGCGGCGAGACAGCAATCGATCGCGTGCGTGTTGTTGCGCGTCGGCAAACCACCGGCGCACATGAAAGCGTCGCCGATAGTTTTCAGTTTTTCCAGCTTGTACTTCTCTGTCACCTGATCGAAATACGTGAAACATTTATCCAATTCGGCCACGACCTCTTCTGCCGGCAGACGCTCGGCGATTCGCGTGAAACCGACAAAATCCGTGAAAACAACCGATGCCGAATCGAAACGCACCGGCGTGTTAAAGCCCTTCTCTTTCAGTTCTGCAATGATCGGCGCCGGAAGAATATTCGCCAGCAACGATTCAGATTTTTTTCTCTCGGTCTGCAGTTCGCTTTCTGTTTGGTGTGCAAACGCGTGGCTGTTGGACAAAATCGCGACGAGAAACGCAATATTCGTCAGAATTGCGAAAGTTTTAGTGATATAAATGACAGTCAGATAAACAACGGGGATTGCGCCCGCAGGAAACGGAGTCCGCATCGGCAACAAGGGGCCCACAGTTTCCTGCAGGGTGATTGCCGCTATCGCAAAAGAGATTGAGAACACGAGCGCAATGCGAATGTGCCTGGTCGAACCGAGGCTGATGTAGCTCACGGGAATTGTTGTGAACAGAAAAAGAAAGAAATAGGTCTCTGGCTCCAGAAATATCGCGTAGAGGAAGATATACGTAATGTTTATGATCAGGCAGGCAAAAAATGGATTTGCAGAAGCAGACACTCTGTGGCGGCGTAACACGTAGAGACTGACCACGATACTGACGAGCACGATGGATGAATAGCCCGCGATCGCAGGTATTGCGCGATGCCAATCGAGCGCCTGCTTCGCATCGAGATAGAAAACGAGCGTTACCAGTGCGATGATATACGCGACGACGATAGCGTTCGCGAAATTGATAACCAGAATCACCATATTCTGCGTTTTTCTGCGCTTGCGGGCGAACTCATCGGGAAAAAGATCGACGCCGTTCATCACAGAATTCTTCAGTGTCGCAATAAAGGTACTCATGGTCGCCTGCCGGAAATTCGTTACTTGTGTATTTACGATCGGCCGTCAACCATTGGGGGTAATAGCCGGAAACCTATCCAAACGCGAAGCGTTCGGATAGGTTTCAAGCCTGGCAGTCCCCGGACGATCTTCTTGATCCATATCAAGGGCATCCTGTCCCCATTTGATTAACAATAGACTGTCGAAATCTGCCTATGAACCACAGTCCCATGCATTATTTCATGAATCCACGCCACTGGTGGATTTTTCTTGCGCTGATTGCCGCGTTCAGTGGCGCCGGACTCATTTACACCGGGCGCGCAACGTACACCGATGCGCCTCCCGTCGCGGATTTCACAGATACCTCTGGGCGTATGGTGATTACGCGCGACACCATTATCGCAGGCCAGAAAATCTTCCAGCAATATGCGCTGATGGAATATGGCAGCATGTTTGGCGACGGGGCTGGCCGCGGCCCCGATTACACCGCAGATGCATTGCATTATCTCGCCCTGGCGATGAAAGAGTTCTACCTCATTCGCGATCAGTCGCAAAGTACGGCAGAGACACGCGAGTCGGCGGCGCTGGCCAGAGTTTCCGCCGAGCTCAAGCGAAATAACTACAATGCGCAGGAGAATCGCATTCAAATCAGCGAGGCACGGAGCTACGCTTTTTCCCGTCTTGAGCAACGTTATCAATCCTTCTTTGACGGCTCTGACAGCAAAGAAGGATTCAAACCGTCGGGCTACATTCGCGATCCGGCCGCGATCCGCAATTTATCGGCGTTCTTTTTCTGGGGTGCATGGGTCTGTGCGACGGCACGCCCCGGCGAGACAGCGAGCTATACTCATAACTGGCCATTTGACCCCGAGGCCGGCAACACCGCGCCGCCGGCGGTGCTGATGTGGAGTATGATTGGCCTTTTGGCGCTGGCACTCACGCTGGGGTTGTGCCTGTATTTCTACGGGCATTTCGATCGGCTCAATACCGAATTAGCGATCGCCGACAGGCCGAACCTGCTGGGCGCCGCTGAAGCTACGAACTTCAACGCCTCTGCGTTGCAGCGCAGCACATACAAGATTTTCGCGGCCGCGATGCTGCTGTTTTTGCTGCAGGTGTTGGCGGGTGTAATGACTATCCATGATTTTGTGGGGCTGGTGCAATTCGGCTCTTACAATATTTCGCAGGATCTGCCCGTGACTGTCACACGCAGCTGGCACGTGCAGCTTTCGCTGCTGTGGATCGCCGCCTGCTGGACCGGCGTATCCATTTTCATTCTGCCCATCATCCAGCCGCAGCAGCCGCGCGGCCAGAAGGTGCTGAGCAACATACTCTTTACCATGCTGGCTGCGATCGCCGCCGGCGCGATCGCGGGACTCTACGCCGGCCCCAAAGGCCTTCTCGGCCACTGGTGGAATCTGTTGGGCCACCAGGGCTGGGAATTTGTCGAGATGGGCAGGGCATGGCAGGCGCTGCTGTGGGTCGCCCTTGCGCTGTGGTGCGTGATCATTTTCCGCGGCGTCAAAGGCGTGCTGGTGCGCAAAAACATTTGGGCTCTGCCGAACTGGCTGCTCTACAGCGTCGTGGCCGTGACGCTGCTGCTTTTGTCGGGCTTTATGATCAGACCCGAAGGCAATTTTGTCGTGTCGGATTTCTGGCGCTGGTGTGTCATACACATGTGGGCAGAAGCCTTCTTTGAAGTATTCACCACAATTGTCGCGGGCTATCTGATGGTGATCATGGGGCTCGTCAGTTCAGCGGCGGTCGTGCGCGTCGTGTATCTCGCGACGCTGCTGTTTCTCGGGTCTGGACTCCTGGGAATTGCGCACAATTTCTACTGGAACGCAAAGCCCGTCGGCACGCTGGCTCTCGGCAGTGTGTTCTCCACATTGCAGGTTATTCCACTGATCTTGCTGACGATTGAGGCGTGGCGCTTCCGCAACCTGACGCGGTCCGCCGGGGGTAAAGATGCAACGTTGCGGGGTTTTGGTCTGCCGGTGACATTCCTGTTTCTGATCGCCGTCAACTTCTGGAATTTTCTTGGTGCCGGAGTTTTCGGGCTGATCATCAATTTGCCCATCGTGAATTACTACGAACACGGCACCTACCTGACGGTCAACCATGGGCATGCTGCGCTGATGGGGGTCTATGGCAATCTCTCGCTAGCGGCGGTCTTTTTCTGCATGAGCCTCCTGGGCGACCGCAGGCGCTGGAACGGCCGCACCGCACGAACAATTTTCTGGTCAGTGAATGCGGGACTCTTGCTCATGGTTCTTCTCGACACGTTACCCGCCGGCATTCTGCAGCTGCAGACCGTCATGGAAAAGGGCTTCTGGTTCGCGCGCTCTCAGGCTTTTGTCAAAGATAATCCATTCCAGGCGCTGACGTGGGCGCGCATTGTCGGGGGCGCGATCTTTCTCTGGGGTGGTCTGCTGCCGCTCGTGTATCTCGTGCTGCGCAGTCGCCATGCTGCACAGAAACCACCGGCTGACGCGACAGCAAAGTACGGCTGACGCGGGACAGGACATACTCACGGTTATCCCGCTGGTCGAGAAAGAAGCCCGTCTTCTGACCGTTTTCCTTCACTTCAAGCAGCGAGGCGGATCGCATCCTTCGGAAATTCCCCTGTTACGGACTGCGATAGACACCTGATTTCGCAGCGAAAAGCCTGTTTCCCGCGGCAGATTTTCTCTTTTGCCTTGCAGGTTTGAACCGCGAAAGAAGTCCAGAAACTCTCAACGCAAAATGAAACAGTGCAGATACCGAGCTCAAACCCGGGCAATCCTCAGAACTCAAAGCCGACATGCATGCTTCGGTGGGCAACGGCGGTGATGGTCACCAACAATTTCCGCGGCGTTCCCGAACGCCCAAAGCTTTACCGCATCACCGTGAGCGAAAAATGGCCGGCACAATGGAAATCCGGGAATTAACTGCGGCCGATTTCGCGGGCTGGCTGCCGCTGTGGCACGGCTATCTCAAGTTTTACGAAAGTACCGTGCCCGAAGACACGACGCTGACCACATGGCATCGCCTGACCGACGCGAACGAGCCGATGTTTGCTCTGGGGGCGTTTGTCGATTCGCACGAAAGCGACGGTGCGGCGCGCGGGGCAAAATTACCCGGCGCGCGAACAGAGGGCAGGCTCGCGGGCATCGCGCACATCATTTACCACCGCTCGTGCTGGACAACCGGCAATTACTGCTATTTGCAGGATCTCTTCACAGCCGAGCAGGCCCGCGGCCAGGGTATCGGCACCGCGCTCATCGAAGCGGTCTATGCACGCGCCAAAGCCGACGGAGCTTCGCGTGTACACTGGCTGACGCATGAAACGAACACCACCGCGCAGAAACTCTACGAAAAGGTCGCCGCGCGTTCGGGATTTATCCAGTACCGGAAGATATTGAGTTTGTGAAATGACGGGTGCTTGCGCAAACGTCCAAAAAACAACGCGCCGCTTATTCTGACAAAACGTCCGGAAGAAATGCGCGATGGAAACCATTAAAGGGTTCAGAATTCTCGTGATCCGGCAGATCCCAAAGGCGTGTACCCAGAGACGCGGCGCCGTCAATACGGATAGTGACACCCGAAACAAACGCAGCGGCTTCCGAGAGCAGAAAACAAACCACCGCACTGACCTCTGATTCTGTACCCATGCGTTTGAGCGGCACTTTTTCGGCCATTTTCGGAATCTGCGCACGAAAACTTCCCTGATAGGTATCCATACCTGAAGACATGATCCAACCCGGCGCTACTGCGTTCACGCGGACGCCACTTTTCGCCCATTCAACCGCCGCTGTTTTAGTAAGGTTATCAACGCCGGCGCGTGCAGCGCCCGAATGCCCCATGCCCGGCATACCACCCCACATATCTGCCGTCATATTGACCACACTGCCGCCCTGACCTGCCATGCTTTGGTTATAGACTTCGCGCATCATTAAGAACGTGCCGTGCAAATTATTGCGCACCACGGCATTAAAACCATTTCCGGATATATTTTCCAGATTCGACGGAAACTGCCCGCCGGCGTTATTGACTAAGCCATAAATCGGGCCAAACTCGGCAAGCACGGAAGCAATGGTATCTTGAACCTGCGCTTCCTCGCGGATGTCGCAGACCTTTGCAGAGCATTGTCCCTCATCGGCTGAAATCTCAGCGACAACCGCATCCAGTTTTTCCTGTTTACGGCCGATGATGATTACTTTGGCACCCAATGCGGCCAACTCGTGCGCCGTGCAACGGCCTATGCCGCTGCCGCCACCAGTCACAACAATGACCTTTTCTTTGAAGAGTTCCGGGTGAAAGATTGAACGGTAATTCATGTGTGTGTAGTATCTCCGGGCCGGCGGTATTTTCCATTTGCGCTCATGCTGTCATCTGCGAATCGAAGGGTAATCGGAATCTTCTCAGCCGGAAATTTCGGTTTTGGCCGCGTTACATTTACCTGCACAATCGAAACCCAACTTGCGCGCAGTGTAGACCGAGAGCAACAGGTGAAAGCGCCGCGTCACGATAACGCAGTCCTTAACACCAAAAATATCGCGCGCGCGGTAGAGGCTGTCGTACGAGGTGAATCCTGCGTGGTCGGGAAAAATGTCTTTCTCAGGCACAGACATCCGCTGTAACACTGTCTTCGAGCATGTGAGAAAGACGGCCATCGCTATAAACACACGCGCCAGGCACAATGGCCGTACAGACTTCGCGTATGGCCGAGACGGATTTATGAATGTGCTGGTCATATTGCGCGACGGTGCGGGTCATCGCATAGCCAGAGCCGAAATTCCTTTTGTGATTTGCGGCCTCAGCACAAACCACAAAAGGCATTTATGGCACATAAAGAATACGCCCTCATCACCGGGGCTTCTGCCGGTCTCGGCAAAGAATTTGCGCTGCAACTCGCAGAACGCTACAACCTGATTCTCGTCGCGCGCCGCGCCGAGCTATTGCAAGATCTCGCACACCAGTGCGCCGCGAAGGGCGCGCAGTGTGAAACAATAGCCGCCGATCTGCTCAAGACCGACGACGTCGCCAAGGTCGAAGCGCGCGCAGCGCAGAGCGACATCGGCTTGCTCGTCAACAACGCCGGTTTCGGTACCTATGGCGCATTTGCCGAGTTGCCGCGCCAGGGCGAAGCCGATCAGGTGCAGCTTAACATCAACACTCTGGTCAGACTCACGCACGCCGCACTCGCGGGCATGACCAGCCGTGGCGGCGGCGCGGTGATCAATGTTGCTTCGGTTGCCGGTTACCAGCCCGCGCCTTATTCTGCAACATATTCGGCGACCAAGACTTTCGTGCGCTACTTCACCGAGGCCGTCGCCGAAGAAGTGCGCGGCAAAGGTGTGTATCTGCAGGTGCTCTGCCCCGGCTTCACGCACACCGAGTTCCACGAAAAGGCCGACATCGCAAAAGGCGGCATACCCGGTTTCATGTGGATGGAATCGTCTGACGTCGTCCGCGACTCACTCGCCGCCATGGATCGCGGGCAGACCGTCTGCGTTCCCGGTGCAATTAACAAAACCATCACGGCACTCGGCGGAGCCGCGCCCAATGCGCTGACAGCAAAGCTCTCAGCTCTCGTGATGCGGCTCGGGATGGGCGTGAAATAAAGGATGCGGCAGCGATGGTCGCTGCGGACAGAATTCAATAGAACTTTGACGCCGCGCAATTTGTGCTTCACAAGTTGCGCGGTGGCGCAAACGGGGCACCATGAATACGAAATTAAGCGCCAGGAAGATTGCTGCATATTTCACGCTGCTCTGCTTTCTGGGATTATCAACCCAATCACTGCTGGCCGGCGACGATGCCGTAACGACCAAGGTAAAAAATGGCACCGCGTCGACGGCGAGTGGCGAACAGGTCCCCGCATACCCGGGGGTCAAAGAAATCAGCTCTGACACGATGGGCTACGTCGCTTACTCCGTTCCTGTGCCGCGCAAGTCAGGAGAGACCGAAGTAACCGCCCAAATGCAGAAGATAGCGGAGTTCTGCGAAGCGCAGTATCTGAAATCCGGGAGGTTCTCTGCGAGCGAAACAAAATACCAAAGAATGCTGATCGCGCATGAACGCATCAACGGAACCATGTTTGTGTGGAATATCGCCGTACCATTAAAGGACGGAAAGATGAATCTGCCTGAAATCCGCAAAAACGGCATCTCGTTCTGGAAAGTTCAGGATTACGAAAAGAAGTATAAGGACTAACTAACTCAGCAAAGCACCCAAAATGCCCGAATTTGCCGAACTCGAACAGGGCGTCGACGAAATCCCCCAGGGCGCCATCAACAAAACCATCACTGCACCCGGCGGTGCGACACCGAATGCCGTCACGGCAAAACTCGCTGCGTTTGTGATGCGCAACGGCATGGGCTTAAAGTAGCCCACGAAGCGATGAGCGCGCTATGGCTCGAAAATTTTGACAGTGCTTTAGCAGCAGCGGGCGAATCGCACAAACCCATAATACTCGAGTTCATCCGTCCCAACTGCGCGGGCTGTCTCAAGATGGAACATGGCGTGTTCAACGACGCGGCAGTGCAGCAGCAAATCACCGAAGACTTTGTCCCCCTGCGGCAGAATATCCTCGCCCACCGCGCGGTGCGTTCGCGCTATGCTGCGATCTGGACGCCATCTTTGTACTTTCTCCATTCTGACGGCAAGCTGTTGTGGTTTTCCGAAGGCGCGCTCACCAAGACGGATTTTTTCACAGTCTGCACCATTGGCCGCGCGCGGTTTCTGTTACACAAGGGCCGTTACGCAGAGGTCATCGACCTGATGGATGCACGCCTCGCAGAAGCCGCTGCCGACGTACGCGCAGCACAGCTCGTGTTTATTCGCGGCATGGCATATTATCTGCGCTTTGGCGATAAAGACGCTTTCCATGCCGCGATGGAAGAGATTGTGGAGAAATATCCATACAGCCCCGAAGCGCGCATGTGGCCTTGGGAGCAGCAATACCCGCTGCCGCCTACAGCCGATCCCATTGACGGGGCTTGACGCAGCAATGGCATGAAACGAGAGAAATGTATACTACGGGGGTTCGTTGCCGCACTTTTTCTGGGCTGCATATTTTCCATGGATGCGACCGCGCTAGGCGCCGCGGCCTCATCCCCACCCGCAAAGACAGTCATCTATTTCTTCTGGGCTGAAGGCTGCCCGCACTGCGCAGAAGAGAGGGCGTTTCTGGATTCTCTTTTGGCGCGAACCGACAACGCCGAGCTGCGCGCATTTGAATTGCTGCACAGCAGGGATAACGCGCGCCTGCTTCTGGACTTTGCGCAACGGTTTGACTACAAAGCCCGTTCCGCGCCGGCAACTTTTGTTGGCAACCGGCATTGGGTCGGGTACACCGCAGAGATTGGCGCTGAAATTGAGAAATACCTTCTCGCCTGCAACGCATCACGGTGTCCAGACGCAGCAAGCTACACCGCACAAGACAAACTACCGAAACCGAAAACAGTGACTACCGATGAGGGCAAACCTGTCGCGGCACCCGAACCGAAAGCCAGCGAGACAACCGTGTATCTCGAAGTGCCGTTATTCGGTCGCCTGATGCTTGCGAAGGGGACGTTATGGACGAATACGGCGCTCATTGCTTTTGCCGACGGATTTAATCCCTGCTCGCTTTGGGTGCTGACGATGCTGTTGGCGCTCATCATCCATACGGGTTCGCGCGGAAAGATTTTTCTTGTCGGTTTCGTGTTTCTAACCGTGTCGTCGCTCGTCTACGTCGCATTCATCGCGGGCATTTTCAGCATCATGCAGCTCGTCGGCCTCGTCACGTGGGTCAGGACAGCGATGGCGGTATTAACCCTCGGTATGGGAATCATCAACATCAAAGACTATTTCTGGTTCGGGCGCGGCGTTTCTCTCACAATCGCCGCCGAAAAGAAACCGGGCATTCTGGCGCGCATGCGCGATATTCTCGCGGCTTCGGGTTCTGTGTGGCCGATGCTACTCGCTACGGTATTTCTCGCGGGGGGCGTCTCGCTCGCCGAGTTTTCATGCACTGCCGGATTCCCTGTTTTATGGGTCAATCTGCTCGCCGCACAGAATGTTGCCCCCGGAGATTTTGCGCTGCTGCTCGTCTTTTATATGCTGATCTACCAATTGGACGAGATGATCATTTTTGCCACCGTCGTGCTGACGCTGCACATCGGGCGTTTTCAGGAAAAAGAGGGCCGCATTCTCAAACTCTTCGGTGGTACGCTCATGTGCACGCTTGCAGGGGTTCTGCTGATGCGCCCGAAGCTTTTGGAGACCTTATCGGCCTCGCTTCTGGTTTTCGCTATCGCGATCGGCGGCGCGGCAATCATTCTGGCAATCCATAGCTGCTTGCTGCCAGCACTCGGCCGACGCGCAGACAGCGCCGGTAATGGCCAGCGGCCTCACAAATGAAGGCTAAATTCGCGAACGGCCTGCCGCTGATCCAAAGTCGAAAAGACGCCTTTTTTAATCGTATATTTACGATATACAATATGACTAACTACCCGCACACGCCCGCATGAAGAAGATCCTCGTTTTGTGCACCGGCAATAGCTGCCGCAGCCAGATTGCGCACGGCTACCTCAACCACTTCGCGCGCGGCAAAGCTGAAATCTACAGTGCGGGTGTCGAAACCCACGGCGTGAACCCGCGCGCGATTGCCACGATGAAGGCTGACGGCATCGACATTTCTCACCACACATCGAACAACGTCAGCGAATACGCGGGTGTCGATTTCGATCTGATCATCACCGTGTGCGACAACGCCAAAGAGCGCTGCCCGGTTTTCCCTTCGAAGGCCGCCAAATTCCACCACAACTTTCCCGACCCGGCAAAGGCAACGGGAAGCGAGGCAGAGATCACCGCCGAGTTCGCGCGTGTGCGGCAGATGATAAAAGAGTACTGCGAAAAATTTGTGAAAGACAATCTCGCCAATGACTAATTCGCCAAACGCTGGTGGGCACAAAACACTCACCTTCTTGGACCGTTTTCTCACGCTGTGGATTTTCCTCGCGATGGCCATCGGCATCGGTATTGGTTATTTTTTTCCCGCCGCGCCGCAGGCGCTCAATGTCTTTCAAAGCGGCTCGACGAACTACCTGATCGCCGTCGGGCTCATTCTGATGATGTATCCACCGCTCGCAAAGGTGAACCCCGCAAAACTGCCACAGGTATTTCGCAACGGTAAAGTGCTGGGCTTGTCTCTCGTGCAAAACTGGATTATCGGCCCATTACTCATGTTCGGTCTCGCGGTAGTGTTTTTGCCCGACAAACCCGAATACATGACGGGGCTGATCCTAATCGGCATTGCCCGCTGCATTGCGATGGTGATTGTATGGAACGATCTCGCGCGCGGTGACAACGAATACGTCGCTGGCCTCGTCGCGTTCAACAGCATTTTCCAGATTCTGTTCTACAGCGTCTATGCATGGGTGTTCGTCACCGTGCTGCCGCCGCTCTTTGGTCTCAAAGCCGTCACGGTAAATATTACCATGAGCCAGATTGCCGAGAGTGTTTTGGTCTATCTGGGAATTCCGTTTGCGGCCGGTATGCTGAGCCGTGTGCTGCTCGTGCGTTTCAAAGGCCGCGACTGGTTTGAGCAGACCTATCTGCCAAAAGTTAGTCCCATCACACTCATAGCGCTGCTTTTCACGATCGTGGTGATGTTCAGTTACAAGGGCGAACTCATTGTCCGCATTCCGGCGGATGTGCTGCGTATTGCTCTGCCGCTGCTTCTGTATTTCGGCATCATGTTTTTCAGCGCATTTTTTCTCGCACGCAGAGCCCGGGTCGATTACCCAAAATCGGTTTCGCTCGCCTTCACCGCTGCCGGCAACAATTTTGAACTCGGCATCGCCGTCGCGATCGCTGTCTTTGGCATCCATTCGGGTGCCGCCTTCGCCGCGGTGATTGGTCCGCTGATCGAGGTACCCGCGCTGATATTGCTTGTCGGCTTCGCACTGCGCTACAGAAAGCGCATGTAAACGATTATGCGCTACAACGTACTCGCGACTCCGGGGCTCGTGATCAACGACACCCTGCGCAAATCGGCTTTCGTTGCCTATTCAATACGGTTCTTTGAACACCTTTTGTGGTCGATTCATCGTAAAAACACGATTATGAAGCTATGAGGATTCAACCCACCCGCGTCCCGCTCGCACTCTTTTCGGCCATGGCTTCTATGACAATGTTTCTTGCAACGCCGGAAAAATAGCATGATCAGCAAAAGTGTAGAGTTCAGCCGCGACGAACAACAGATCGCTGCCATGGCAAAGGCACTGGCGCACCCGGCGCGCATCGCCATACTCAAAATTCTCGCGGGCCTCGACGGCTGCATGTGCGGCGACATCGTCGAAGAATTGCCACTCGCACAGTCGACAGTTTCACAACACCTAAAACAGCTCAAAGAAGCAGGTTTAATTAAGGGCGAAGTAGACGGCCCCAAAGTGTGTTATTGCATCGATTATGCTACGCTGACGCAATTCAAAGAAGATCTCGATTCGATGTTTTCTGAAATACACTCCATAAGGAAATCCATCGGATGCTGCTGAAGGCCGATTACCTCAACGCACACTGCCACTGCAAGGCACTCGATAAAGAACAACTGGCGTACCCTCAGTACTTCAGTGAACAGCCGCATTTTATTTCAAGGGGCGATCTTGCGCAGATTGAAAAATTCATTATTGCTTATGAAACCGCACTGAAAACTCAACCCGCAGGTTATTCTTCTGTCAGCCCCGGGTTTGCTGGTGAGCCTGTCGAACCAAAACCCGGGGCTAACAGAAACCTTGAAAAAGGCATCTTCAACTCCTACGATTTTCATATCTCTGAAAACGGCCCGCAGCTGATAGAAATCAATACCAATGCCGCAGGTGCCGTGCTGGGGCTCTACGCGACAGAATCCCTTCACGAATGCTGCGATCAGTCATATCTGAAGGAATTACGCTCGTTGCCTCTGCTCAATGCCGCATTTAACCTGTTACCCACAACCGTACGCTTCGACGCCAATCAACTCGTTGAAATGTTTCGCCGGGAAGCGGCTCTGCGTTTTCCCGAGAGGGAGCTTACGACAGTGGCGATCGTGGATGAGAACCCCGAGCAGCAGTTTTTCCACCCGGAGTTTCTGCTGGTGCAGAAACTGCTGCGCACACACAATATCGGTGCAGTCATCGCAGCACCCGAAGAGATTACCATCCGCGACAATATTCCTTATGCAAAGGCCATCCCCCTCGATTTTATCTATAACCGGCTGACCGACTTTTATTTCGAAAAACCGGGTTCGCAGTCGCTGAAAGATATTTATGAACGCGGGCTTGCGACAGTGAGCCCCAACCCGACAGTGCATGCACTCTATGCGCGCAAATCGAAACTCGCCGAAGTCTGGTCGCCCGCGTTCGACAGCGCGGTAGAAATCGATCTGATACGCCGGCATATTCCCGAAACGCTGTTTGTCACCGACGCGAACCGCGACGAACTCTGGCGCACGCGCAAGAACTGGTTCTTCAAGCCCATTAGCGGCTTCGGCGGCAAAGCCGTCTACCGCGGCGACAAACTCACCGCGCGCGTCTGGTCTGAAATTGCGAATGGCGAATACATCGCACAGAAATATGTGCCTGCGCAGACACGCCAGATCACGGCGGATCTATCGCTCAAATACGATATTCGTGTGTACACGTATGGCGACGAAATTCTGGGCATCATGGCACGCTATTACCAGGGGCAGACCACAAACTTCCGCACCGAACATGGCGGCCTTGCCAGCGTGATGGTCGCGGCTTAATATCGCAAAATATCGGGGCCAGTGCCTGCCTTTTCGAGGCGATGCCGCGAAGAGGCAGGCGACAAATATCTACACTCTTTTTAACAAATTCTGCCGAAACTCGCGGATTCTGACTTCGTCGGCCTCCGGCAGATTGCACTCGGCAAACACCAGCGCATCGATCTGGCCGAGATAGTGCCCCGTACTTCTCCCTGCTGCTGCAGCGTCAAACGCCGCGCGTGCCAATGCCGCAAGAGCGGTTTTGGTCTGCGCCGATAAAGAGATCAGCGGAATGCGCGAAACATAGCCCGAGGTAATCATGTTCGAACGAATGATGACCGCGCGCACCATGTAGAGCACCAGCGCGCTGTTGAGATATGCCATCAGCCACCACAAATTTTCGGCGCCCGGGAAAATGTTGGCATTCACCCCGAAGGTTGTACCGGCCGGGCGGTACGCCACCGAAAAATCCACGCCCATCGACGAACAGGAAATTGCCTCGGAAGACAGGTATGCCCGGTTACGCACGATGAAAGTTTTTTCGCGGCCGGCGATTTCTGAAAATTGTTGTGGTAAATATCCGTCGGGCGCTGCGAAGAATTTCCGTTTGCCAGGGTTCTTATAGAACGGCATAGTGAAATATGCATCCGGCGTTTTTGACAGGTATTTTCTGTCGTTCCCGGTTGAAATTCCGGTAAGACAGGGATAAACTGTGCCCAAGGCTGGCGCTGCGCGAAAAATTTCGCTGACTGAAGGTACAACATCCACAACCAGGGTCGACGGATTTCCTGCCGATTCCAGAATCAGATCATTTCTTTCGTATTCGGTAAACCGCCGCGCTTCGAGGCATGCCTGAAATTCGCGCGCATTGTTTGACCGCTGCAGACAAAAAACCTTCTTCTGGTATTGCACACCTTTCTGCAAAATAATAATGGCCGTGCGAATATCGGCCTTTTGCTGCCAGAATAATTCATTCGGGCAAAGCAACAGATAATGCAGACTACAGTTCTGCAATATTTTGTGCCGCAGAGCGCGGTGCATGGAATTATGCATGAATGAATCGCTGACAATCGCACCGATGAGTGCGCCGTCTTTCGCCATATCAATCGTCGCAGCCAGAAACATCGAATACATATTCAGCACACCGACTTCGGCAAACAACCGCTGAAGCTGCGCCTTGTTCTTTCTTATGTAATTCACCTCATGGCAATTGTAAGGCGGATTCATGACGTAATAGTCATAGGGCGCACCCTGGCGATCGGCTGAATTTTGTCCGGTTTTCCACTGCATATAGAAATCCAGAAAGTTCAGCTGCTGAAAATTACTTTTGTATGAATCTTTATAGCAGTGTATATCGAATGCATCCACCGTTTTTCCGGCTACCAAAAAATTCCGCAGCAGCTCTTCTTTGCCAACAGCAGGATCAAGGACGTGCTCACCTTGCGGATGCAGATCCAAAATTGTCCCGGAAATAAAATCCGCAACAAATTCCGGAGTGGAATAATAACCGTAGTCGCGGATATCGAGATTCAGTACGGAATCCGTGAGGACCTTAGGATGCCGCCCCATGCGCGGCAGCCAATAGAAGCAGAAAACCATGTCAACAAGTAAGAGAGCCTGATCCTTTGGAAAAAACAAAGC